>JAWXBA010000187.1:0-9778 GCA_034439775.1 Gemmatimonadota bacterium
GATGTCGCCAAAATCGATCAGGCCGACCACCTCAGGCGATTCTCCCCGCCCAGCCTGCACCAGGACGTTGCAGTCGTTGGCGTCCCCGTGGATCACCCCTCGGCGGAGTCCCGCAAGTTCCGGCAGGACCTCCCGGCGATAGTCCCCCAGGAATCGTTCCACGAGGGCACGATGCCCGGGATCGAGCAGCACGTCGAGGTGCGCCTCGATCCAGGTCGCCTGGGTCAGGTCCCACTTCAAGTCCCGGTGGGCGGCGGGCGCATCGAAGCCAGCCATGGCGGCATCCATGCAGGCCAGCACTCTCCCGAGCGACCCCAGCACAGCCCCATGTCGAGGCCGGGTACCCGCCAAGGGGATCCCCGCCACCCAGCCCAGCATCCACACCAACCGGGCCGGGCCATCCGCGAGGGTCACCATCGTGTACCGCTCGCCGGCGGTGGTGCGCTCCACCCGCGGCATCCGAAGTCCGGGGGCCTCTGCCGCCAGATGGTCGAGGGCGCTCACCTGCAGCTCCACCAGCGCCGGTGCACGCTCGGGGTGCATCAACTTGAGCACGAACACCGCGCCGTCCGCGCGCTCGAACCGGAAGTTTGCGTCGCACTCGCCAGGGAGCGGCTCGGCCAGGCCCGACATGCCGTAGTGCGCCAAGGCAATCTGGACCGCCTCCGCACTCTCGACCGGGCACGGGGTCAGGACCTCCGGCCTCACCCGGGGCTCATCATGGCGGGTCGGCAGCTCATTGCTGAAGCGCCGGGAAGGATGGAACGCTCATGGACGGAATGATACAGGGTGAACGCTTGCCCGCGGAGTGGTGATGGACGGCACGGGATGGAACGCCGAAACGGAGACGCGGACCAGATGCCGGGATAAAACCTGCGAGTCAGCGGTCCAGCCGATGCGCCTTGCGCCCGCCGCGGATCAGGGCGTGATCGCCCAGGTCCTCAGCGATCATGATGCGCGCCATGGCGGTGCACCGTCGCACCAGCTCCGCGGCACCCTCGTGGAGCTCCTTCGACTGCCGCACATGGGTGGTATTGTTTTCCATGTCCTCCGCACTCCATCCCCGCGAATGCGCAATGTACGGGAACTGTGGAAATTGGCAGCCAATTTCGGCAAAGAACCCCAGTAGCTGTCCCGCCACCGCCTGGACATTGTCCTGACCGCCGGTGATGATGAACCCCGCCACCTTGTTGCGCAGCAGGTGCTTGTTGGCAATCGTCTCCTGGTTCTGGATGCAGTTCATCCGCTCCACCATCTTGTAGTACAGGCTGCTGGCCCCGCCCCAGCGGATCGGGGTCGCCACCAGGATCACGTCGGCCCAGTGCACGATCCCCTCATACACCTGGTCCATCTGGTCCTTGCTGTCCATCTGGGTAATGGAGCACGGCCAGGTGCATGCCTGTGCCGATTTGGAGTAGAACCCCTCACACGCCCGGAATCGGAGATCCCGCACCTTGATCAGCTTGGCATCACAGCCCGGGGTGCCGGCCGCAGCATCAAGGGCATGGTCAAGCAGGTCATCCGAGGTGCTGTAGCGGGGGTGGGACTTCGTCATTGCCGTGGTGGAAATGCCCAGCACCCGGATCGGCCCGGGTTCGCGCACCACCGGGCGCGCCAGGGGATGCGGTTCATGCGGTTTGCGCCCCCGCTTGGTGCTGGGCTCCTCGCGCACCAGCACTCGCTCTCCCTCCAGCCGGACCTCGTGCACCGGGACGCGGTCTTCCTCATACCCCGGCTCCCCGACGCCTGTCTTCCAATGGAATTTCCAGTAGTGCCACGGGCAGACCACGAAATCGCCATCGAGACTTCCCTGGCCCAGCGGCCCACCGGCATGATTGCAGACCCCGGAGATGGCGCCAAACTCGCCATCCTTGCAGGTCAGCGCCACACGAAGACGGCCGACGGTGACCTCCTGGACCGCGCGCTGGCTCAGGTCGGCGCTGGCGCCGACATCCACCCAGCCGGCATCAGACATCATCCCCCCTCGGGAGTATACATCCAGGCGTTTCGGGTGGCCCCCGGGTTCACACCATACCCACCGGTGATCAGCACCCGCCCTCCCGGCAGCAGTGCCGTGGCGGAGAACTGACCCGCCAGGTCGTCGCTCCCGAACACGGGGAGGAACCTGGACATGGCCGGATCGTAGAGCTCGGCTGCCCCGGCCCCACCGCCGATCAGTACCCGGCCATCGGGCAGCAGGACCGAGGAGGCAGCGTGCTTGTATCGAGGAACCTGCAGGGAGGCCTGCGCCCGAAACACCCCCGCCACCGGATCAAAAATCTCGGTGCTGGAATACACGCCCCGGCTATCCCGCTCATCGGATCCACCCGTCACCAGGACGCGGCCATCCTGAAGCAGCACCGCATCGTGCTTGTGGCGGCGGACCTGCATCGCTCCCGTCGGAGCAAATCTCCCAACCGCGGGATCGTAGATCTCCGTACTCGTGAACAGCTCGATCGCCTGCTGCCTGCCACGATGTCCGCCCACCACCAGCACCCGCCCATCCAGGAGCCGCACCGCGACATGGCTCTCCCGCGCCACTGCCATGCCGCCGGTGGGCGAGAACGCTCCGGTGGCGGGATCGAACAGTTCAGCACTGGCCAGAAACGTCCATCCGGTGCCCACCCCTCCAACCAGCAGCACCCTGCCGTCCGCCAGTGGCACCGCCGCATGCCCCGCCCGCGCGGTGGTCATCGCCGGCAAGGCACGGAACGTCCCGGTGGCGGGATCATAGAGCTCCGCGCTCTGGAGGTAGGTGCCGCGGCCATCGTATCCACCGGCAATCAACACCCCCAACCCCGGGACAACCGTCGCGGAGTGACTGTAACGCGGGGTGACCATCCGTCCCGCGATCTGGAACTCGCCGGTCCTTGGGTCGAAGAGCTCGGCGCCTGCCGCGGAGCCTCCCCCTCCGGTCATCCCACCGGCAATGAGCACCCGGCCATCGGGAAGGGTGGTGGCTGTGTGAGCCGAGCGTGGGACGGCCATCGAGCCGGCCGGCGCCACCGTGCCGGTCGGTACATCGGAGACCGGTGGACGCTGGCCCTCGGCATCAATTGCGGGAGTGCAGCTGGAGAGCGCCGACCCGCCTACCGCCAGGGCGAGGAGACAGACAACTCGATGGGTGGACACGGAACCTCCTTGGAAGCTACAGTGTGCGGGTCAGGCAGAGCCGACTGGCGTCAGCCAGCCGTAGCGATCCTCGGTGCGGCCCTCGACGATATCCATGAAGCGCTTTTGCAGGGCCAATGTCAGCTTGCCAGCCTTCCCGGTCCCGACCGGGATCCGATCGACGCTGCGGATCGGGGTCACTTCGGCAGCGGTCCCGGTAAAGAACAGTTCATCGGCGGTGTAGAGCGTCTCCCTGGGAATCGGCTGCTCCTGGCAGGGGATGCCCAGCTCCTGGGCAATGACCATGATGCTGTCCCGGGTAATGCCGCTCAGGATGGTGCCGGAGACCGGTGTGGTGACCAGTTTGCCGTCGCGCACCAGGAAGAGGTTCTGGCCGCTGCCCTCGCTCACCAGGCCGTCGGTACCCAGCGCAATCCCCTCCGCGAAGCCATTGACCGTCGCTTCGGCCTTGATCAACTGGCTGTTGTTGTAGTGGCCGGCACTCTTGGCCAGCGCCGGAAAGGTGTTGGGGGCACCGCGCTGCCAGCTGGCCACGCAGACGTCCACCCCGTTCTGGAGCGCCTCATCACCGAGATAGGCGCCCCAGGGCCAGCAGGCCAGCCAGGTCTCCACCCCGACGCCGATCGGGTTGAGTCCCGCCGAGCCATAGCCGCGCAGCACCATGGGGCGCACATAGCACGCCGCCAGCTCATTGCGCTGGATCAAGTCCACGATCGCCGCCGTCAACTGCTCCGCCGACCAAGGGAGGTCGAACCGATAGATCTTGCACGAGTCCTGCAGCCGCCGCAGGTGTTCCGGCAGCCGGAACACGGCCGGCCCCTTTGGGGTGGCGTAGCAGCGGATTCCCTCGAACACCGAGGAGCCGAACTGTACCGCGAGACTCAGGATGTGGACCTTGGCATCGTGCCAGGCCACGATCTCGCCGTCTTTCCAGATGTATTTCGCTTCGGTAATGGCCATCGGTCTTGCACCTCAAGGAAGGACGATCCGCAGATTGCGCAGATTTGCGCAGATTGATCGGGGACATCGCCGGGCTCCGCGCTTGGCGGGGCTCAAGGTAGATGAGCCACGGATTTCACGGATGACACGGATTGATCGGGAGCTGTGGACGGATCCCCCCAGCGGAGAATTCCCTCAGTTTCTGGTGAACAGCGTTCACCTTGGGAATCCTGGCATCAGCCGTCCGCTGCGAACCGCACCCGAACGGGACAGGATGTTCCCATCATTCAAGAGCTGCTGCAGCACGGCGATGCAGGCTTGGGCTCGGATCAATCCGTGTCATCCGTGTCATCCGTGAAATCCATGGCTCATCTCTGCGGGCCGGGCAGGCCCGGCCCCTACGGCGCGTGGTGCCTGCCCAGGACCGCATCAATCTGCGTCCATCTGCGAAATCTGCGGACCCATCAGTTCACAGCAACGACCGGATCCATCCCCCGTCTACCGCCACCGACTGCCCGGTGATGTAGCTCGCCCGCTCCGAGGCCAGGAACGCCACCATCGCCCCGAACTCCGCCACCTCGCCAATCCGGCCCATCGGAATTTCGCGCTCCCACTTGGCGTAGATCTCTGCCTCCGCCACTCCCGTCCGCTTCGCCGTGGCCTGTGCCAGCTCCACCACCCGGTCAGTTCGGGTATACCCGGGCAGTACGCAATTGACGGTGATACTGTCCTTGGCGGTCTCGTTCGCCAGGGTACGGGCAAATCCAGTCAACCCCGCCCGCAGGCTGTTGGAGAGGATCAGTCCATCCACCGGCTGCTTCACCGCAATCGAAGTGATGGCAATGATCCGCCCCCAGCGTCGCTCCCGCATCCCGGGAAGGACCGCACGCGCCAGCGCCACCGGCGCCTGGAGCAGCAGTTCGTAGGCGCGCCGCCAAGTGGAGCTGTCGTGCTGCTCAAAGGGTCCGCTTGGGGGACCGCCAGTATTGGTGACCAGAATATCCACCTGACCAAACCGTGCCATCGCTTCGGCCACCACCCGCTCGGGCTCACCATCCTGGGAAAGGTCGGCGGCCACCGCATGCACCGGCGACCCCGTCTCGGCGGCGATCGCCTCGCGGGCCGCCTCGAGCGCCTCGACCCCCCGTGCACAGAGCACCACTGACGCGCCTTCCACCGCCAGTTCACGCGCCGAGGCGCGCCCGAGCCCCTGACTGGAGGCGCCCACGAGGGCCACCTTGCCGCGAATGCCGAGGTTCATTGCCCGCTCCTACTTCTTATCCTTCTCAGCGTGGAAATAGCTGTCGGTGTGGTTGAGCCAGTCCTGCCGGGGCGGCGAGAAGATGTCGACGTCCAGGGTGTCCTCCAGCGCCTCCGCCCGGTGCCACACCATCGAGGGGATGTGGAGCACCTCGCCGGCGCTGACCGTCAACACCTCCGAGCCGTCCTCGCCCAGGAAGAACTTGAGGGCGCCTTCGAGGATGTAGGTCAGCTGCTCGTTCTCGTGCTGGTGCTTCGGCACGATGCAGCCCTGCTTGAGGAAGACCTGGGCCAGCATCATCCGGTCGCCGGTGATCAGCTTGCGGTCGAGCTGGTCGGTGACTTTCTCGCGGGGCATGTCAGACCAACGATAGAAGGTGCAGCCGGCGGGCATCGGAACTCCTTGGGACGTGAGTGGGAGAGCGGCATGGCCGTCCGGAAAGTAACCCCGGCGGAAACGGTGCCGGGGACGTTCAGCGGCTCACCTCACGGCTTGGCGTGCGCGTGTTCCCCTGCTCCCTTGGCAATCATCAGGTGGTGCTCCGTATGATGGGCCCCCTGCGTCATCAGGCCAATGAAGCCGAGCCCGCGGATACGAGTTGCAGTGGCCGCGTCGCCGGCATCGCGCACCACCACCGTGAGCCGCACCCCGCCTGGGATTGGTGTCACCGTGGCGCGCCACGCTCCGGCATCTTCCAGCATCGGCGCGTGTGCCGTCACCATGCGCTGGATCGCCCCGGCCACCCGGCCCTGGCCGGTCACCTCCATGGTCAGCCCACCTGCCAACGGCGTTTGCCCAACTGCGGCCCGCAGCGTCACATCGTCCATATCCATGAGGTGCTGGCGGAGCGCCTCCATGTCCACCTTGGCCCAGTCAGTAGTCGGGTCGGATTCCAGCAGCTTGACGATCTCGGCAATCGCCGCAAACGCTGACTGACCGCCCTCGGTTGCCATGGCCGTTGTCGCCTCGTGGTCCATTTCCGGGGTATGCACCATGCCTGGAACGTGCTGGTGCACGACCGGCGGAACCGCCTGAGCAGAGAGGAGCAGCGGACAGGCGAGCAGGGCGGGAATCAAGGCAATCGTGCGGCAAAACATCAGGGCGACTCCGGTTGAGGGACAGGAAGGATAGCCAAAACCGAAGTCGTCGGGGCCAGTCCATTCTCATTGCCCGAACCCCACCTCTTTACTTCGGTGTTTCTTCGGGTACTTTGCAGCCATGTTCTCCCACCTCCACGTCCACTCCCATTTCTCGCTCGGCGCCGGGGCCTCCTCCCCGGAAACCCTGATTGAAGCGGCCCTGCAGCGTGGTTTTACCTCCCTGGCCTGCACCGACACCAACGGGGTCTATGGAGCGGTGGAGTTCCAGCAGGCCGCCGAGTCGGCCGGGGTCCGACCGATCCTCGGCGCGCACCTGGTCTGTGGCGGGCAGGAAGCGGCGGTCCTGGCCGAAGACGAACGGGGGTGGGCCGCGCTCTGCCGCGCCATAACCGGTATCAAGTGGCAGGAGCGGAACCCCAAGGCGTGGCCCTTTGCCCTTTCGGCTCAGCTGGCCACCGACCGGGCCGGGCTGGCGGTGCTGTCGCGAGACGTGAACCTGCTGGAGCGGCTGGCCCAGCTCTCCGGTACCGACGGGCTCTACGCCGAACTCGTTCCCGGCCGCCAGCGGCATCAGGTGCTGGCCACCGCCAGGCGGCTCAAGATCCCCCCGGTGGTTACCAACGCGGCGATGTTTGCGCACCCCGAGGCGTGGGCTCGGCACCGGCTCCTCGTTGCCATAGCAAAGAACACCACCCTGAGCGCCCTGCCTGCCGAAGCAGTCGCTCCCCGCGATGCCTGGCTCAAGTCGACGCCCGAGTTGGCGCGCCACTTTCCCGACTGTCCCGAGGCGCTGGACAACGCCGCCACCCTGGCCGACCGCTGCCGCTACCGAATTCCGATCGGGCGCATCGTACCGCCCCGTCTGGCTGCCGCCGAGGATGCCTTTGCCAGGTTGCGGGCGCAGGCGTACGAGGGCGCGACGCGGAAGTACGGCACTGTGGCCCCGATGGTGCGCGATCGGCTGGAGCACGAGCTGGCCATCATCGCCGCCAAGCAGTTTGCCGATTACTTCCTGGTGGTGCGCGACATCGTGCTCCACGGCCCAACCCACTGCGGCCGCGGCTCCGTCGCCAACTCGGTGGTGAGCTACTGCCTCGGCATTACCCACGTGGAGCCGCTCGGTGCGGGGCTCTTGTTCGAGCGATTCCTCAACCCCGAGCGCAAGGACCCGCCCGATATCGACCTCGATTTTCCGTGGGACGAGCGCGACCACGTGCTGGCGTATGTCTTTCGCAAGTACCCCCTGCCCCGCGCCGCCATGGTGGCCAACCACAACACCTTCAAGCTGCGCGGCGCGCTCCGTGAGGTGGCCAAGGTGCACGGCCGCCCCGCCGGGGAGATCCGCGAGGTCACCCGTCGGATCCCCTGGTACTCCGACGACGTCCCCATTGGCGAGCTGCTGGCCACCCATCCCAACTATGCCGGCCTCAACCTTCCCGCCTACTGGCGTGAGCTGGCCGACACCGCCACGCCGCTGGTCGGCACGCCGCGACACCTGTCGCTGCACCCTGGGGGTGTGGTCATCGTCCCTGGTGCGCTGACCGACTATGTACCGATCGAGCCGGCGGTAAAGGAGCTGGACGGTGCGCCCGACCTGACGGTGCCCGTCATCCAATTTGAGAAGGACGGCGCCGAGGACGCCGGGCTGGTCAAGATCGACCTGCTGGGGAATAGGTCACTGGCGGTGATCCGCGACGGGATCGCAGCGGTGGCCACCAACACCGGCCGCCAGCTCGACTACACCAGTCAGGAGGCCGGGGAGGATCCCGCCACCCGGGAGCTCTTCCGCACCGGCCGCACCATGGGGGTGTTCTACACCGAGAGCCCCGCCAGCCGGGCGCTCTGCATCAAGAGCCAGGCCGAGAGCTACGAGCTGCTGGTGCTCAACACCAGCATCATCCGCCCCGCCTCGAACAAGTGGATCAAGGTCTACCTCGAGCGGCTCCATGGCGGGGCGTATGAGCCGCTCGACCCCTGCCTGCGCGACGTGCTGGGCGAGACCTTCGGCGTCATGGTGTACCAGGAGGATGTGGTGAACGTCTCGGCGGCCTTTGCCGGGATGCCGCTCTCCACCGGCGACGGGCTCCGCAAGGCGCTCAGCAAGAAGCGGCCGACCAAGGCGCTGGCCGCCTATGCCGAAGAATTCTCGGCGGGGGCGCTGGCGCTGGGCCGCGATCCGGCGGTAATCGCGCAGGTCTGGCACCAGGTGCTGTCGTTTGCCGGCTACAGTTTCTGCAAGGGCCACTCGTGCAGCTACATCCAGGTGGCGCAGCAGTCAGCGTTCCTCAAGGCGCACTATCCCGCCGAGTTCTTCGCGGCGGTGCTGGCCAATGGCGGTGGGTTCTATCATCCGTTCGCCTACGTGGCCGAAGCTCGCCGAGCGGGACTCACGATCCTCCCGCCGGATGTGAACGCCAGCGAGTTCCGCACCACCGGCCGGGGCAGCGCGGTGCAGATCGGCTTCCAGTTCATCAAGGGATTGAGCCTGGCGGGGGTGGAACGGTTGCTCAACGGCGGGCGGCCCTACACCTCGCTGCAGGACCTGCGCAAGCGGTCGGGGCTGACCAACGACGACCTCCGTCTGCTGGTCAAGGTGGGGGCGTTGGACGGCGTTGCCCATGGAATGACGCGGCCGATGATGTTGTGGGCGGTGGATGCGGGCGGACAGGCGGGTAGGGCGGATAAGACGGGTAGGACGGGAAAGGCGGACAGGATAGAAAGGGTGGGCTACGAGTCCGGGGGCAGGCTGTCACTCCTGGCACCCGACACCCGAAACCCGACACCCTTTCTCGCGGAATACTCCGCCGAGCGTCGCAGGACCGACGCCTACGCCCTGCTCGGCTTTACCACCGATGCCCATCCGATGGATCTGTATCGGGACAAGCTGCGCCGCTACCGGCTCACGCCAAGCACCAAGTTGCATGAGCAGGTGGGCCAGACCGTCCTCTGCGCCGGGATGCTCACCACCGCCAAGCCGGTGCACACCGCCAAGGACGAGCCGATGCAGTTTGCCACCTTCGACGATGGCCACGGTCTGATCGAGGCGGTGATGTTCCCGGACATCCACCGCAAGCGATCCCACATCCTTTTTGACCAGGGCCCTTTCCTGTTCCGCGGCCTCGTGGAGCAGGAGTGGGGCGCGCTGTCGGTGACGATGACGGGGTTGGAGCGGGTGGAGAGACTGAAGCGCGCGGGCGAGTAGCGCATGGCGGGGGGGTGAGGGGAATCAGGGACATCGTGGCGTCGGGGATACCCGGTCGGCAGAATGTAGCAGCTTCTCGAGGCCGGATCGAGCGGGTTAAGGCCCAAGGAGGCGCCCGCCCGGTTTCCCGGCCATATTCAAACC
>JAWXBA010000188.1:0-4780 GCA_034439775.1 Gemmatimonadota bacterium
GAGGCCGCCCGCCTCCTGGTGTACCAGGCGGCCTGGCGGCTGGACCACACTCGCAATGCATCGCTCGATGCCGCCATGGCAAAGCTGGCCACCAGCGAGACGCTCCTCCGCACCGCTCTCGGAGTCGTCCAGGTGTTCGGGGGCTATGGGTACATGGTGGACTACGAAGTTGAACGGGGACTCCGCGATGCGGTGGGGAGCACTATCTACTCCGGGACGTCGGAAATGCAACGCAACATCATTGCCCGCTGGATCGGGCTCTGATCCCCCCCAGGGGGAGCAACCCTGCGTCCGAGACGCGGGCCACCCAGCAGCCACTACTCGCACCGAGAGGGGATCGATCACCATGACAGAAGCGACGGACGGAATCGAGGCGGCCGTGAAGGAGTATATCCTGGCGGAATTCCTGCCTGGAACCCGGCCCACGGAGCTCACGGCGTCCACTCCGCTGGTCACCGGCGGGGTGCTCGACTCGCTGGCGACGGTGCAGCTGGTCGGCTTCCTGGAGAATCGATTCCAGATCGAGATCGCTCCCCACGAGGCCAGCATCGACAACCTCGATTCGCTGACGCTGATCGCCGACCTGATTCGGGGCAAGCAGGCTCGATAGCAGGTTCCGGGACCGACAGCCGCTCCCCGCTTTCACACCGAAACCTCCAATCCATGGAACCCGTAGGCAGCCTCGGAGACCAGCCGAGGTGGTCACGGCTTCGCGATCTTGTCTTTCGGCGGTTATTCGGTATCATAATTGGACTCGGCCGCTGGCCCTGACGTCGCGTCATCCCGGTATCTTGGAAAACCATGACATCAACTCCACCCGACCTTTCCCGGCTCCGGATTGCCCGTGACGAGCCGTCTGCCGGCCAGCGGGGTGCGCTGCGCACCGCCGCCATCCTCTTTGGCCTCGCCGTCGTCATCATCGGCGCGGCGTACCTGTATTTCCGGCCGGGGAGTGCACTCGATGTCAACGTTTCCCGGGTCGAAGTGTCCGGCGGCGGCGGCGGGAGCGGCACGGGTATCACTGCCAATGGCTATGTCGTAGCCCGCACCCGTGCCTCGGTTTCCTCGCGGCTGAGCGGTCGACTGGCGATGCTGGCGGTGGAGGAAGGGAGCAAGGTGCGCCGTGGCCAGGTGATGGCGCGTCTCGAAAACGATGAGTACGTGGCGGCGCTGGCGCAGACGGAGGCCGACAGCGGCCGCGCCGAGGCCAGCCTGACCGAGGCGATTGCCCTGCGCGACCAGCTGGAGCGCGACCTGGCCCGCTCCCGCGACCTGGTGAGCCGCAACATGGAAGCGGCGGCCAACGCGGAGGGGCTGCAAGCCCAGTTGCTGGCAGCCACGGCGCGAGTCGGTGTCCAGCGGGCCCAGATCCGCTCGGCCACTGCGGCCATTGCCTATGCCCGCGCCAATCTCGACAACACCTTCATCCGGGCGCCGTTTGATGGCACGATCCTCCGGAAGGATGCCGAAGTCGGCGAGGTGGTGGCGCCGGTGGCGGCGGGAGGCGGTCTGACCCGAGGCGCCGTGGTGACGATGGCCGACCTCGAGACGCTTGAAGTCGAAGTGGACGTGAACGAGGCATACATTGCGCAGATCAGCGACCAGCAACCGACCCGGATCGTGCTCGACGCCTATCCCTCCGCCGCGTTCGCGGGGACGGTGCGCCAGATTGTGCCCACCGCTGACCGGCAGCGCGCCACCGTCCAGGTCAAGGTGGCCATCAGCGATCGCGATGCGCGAATTCTGCCCGAAATGGGCGCCCGGGTCGAGTTCCTGGCGGTGGCCCAGGCGGCCGATTCCGCCGCGCCAATCCGGATTTTCGTGACCGCCGACGCGGTGCGCACCGAAGGCGCCGAAACGGTGGTCTATCTGGTGCGAAACGGCGTGGCCAGCCGGACGGTGATCGAGGCAGGACCGGTGTCGGGCGGCCGGCGCGAGGTGCGCGCGGGGTTGTCGGGCGGGGAGCAGGTCATCATCAATCCACCCAGGGATCTTGCAGAGGGAGCCCGCGTCAATGTCGTCAACTGAGAGCGCCACCGCGGCCAGCGCCGGCGTGGCCACCGGCCGAGTCCTGGTCCAGATCCGGGACCTCGGCAAGAACTACCGCCGCGGCTCGGAAACGATCCATGTCTTCGAGAACGTCAATCTCGACATCCACGAGGGCGAGTACCTGGCGCTGATGGGCCCCTCGGGGAGCGGCAAGTCCACGCTGCTCAACATCCTGGCCGGGCTCGACACCCCGGACCGCGGCCAGGTCGTGGTCGACGGCCAGGACGTGACCCGGATGAATAGCAAGCAACTGGCTGCGTGGCGCTCCACCCACATCGGTTTCATCTTCCAGTTCTACAACTTGCTGCCGGTCCTTACGGCGGCGCAGAACGTCGAGTTGCCGCTGCTGCTGACCCACCTCAGCAAGAAGCAGCGGCACGAGCATGTGATGATGGCGCTGGACGTGGTGGGACTCACCGACCGCTCGGAGCACTTTCCCACCCAGCTCTCCGGCGGGCAGCAGCAGCGGGTCGGGGTGGCGCGGGCCATCGTGAGCGATCCGACCATCATCCTGGGTGACGAGCCGACCGGCGACCTGGACGCCGCCTCGGGCGACGAGATCCTGTCGCTGCTGGAGCGGCTCAATACCGAGTTCAAGAAGACCATCCTGCTGGTGACCCACGACGCCCATGCGGCCGGGCGGGCCCAGGCGATCATGCGGATGGACAAGGGGGTGCTGTCCCGATGACCAAAGCCGGGCTCGTCTGGGCCAACCTGCGCCGCAACAAGAAGCGCACCATCCTCACCATGCTCAGCGTCATGGTGGCATTCTTCCTCTTTGGGGTGCTGCGGTCGGTGGTCACCACCCTCGATGCTGCCAGCGAGGTCGGCAGTGAGGGTCGGCTGATCGCCTCCAGCGCGAGCGGGATCACCTTTCAGCTGCCCGAGGCGCACGCCAGCCGGCTGGCCGCAGTCGACGGGGTCAGCAGCGTCAGCTGGGCCAGCTGGTTCGGGGCCTACTACCAGGACCCCAACGATTTCTTTGCCCAGTTTGCCATCAAGGCGGACACCTATTTCCCGATGTATCCCGAGGTGGTCATCACCGCCGGCAGCATGGACGACTTCACGCGCGAGCGCAACGCGGCGATCCTCGGTGTCGGGCTGATGGAGAAATACGGTTGGCAGCTCGGCCAGAAGATCACTCTCAAGGGGACCTTTGTCCCCGGCGACTGGGAGTTCAACATTCGCGCTGTCTACGACCCGCCGGATCCGGCCTTCGGCGACGAGCTGATGTTTTTCCACTACGAGTACCTCTACGAGGGTACTGGCGGCCGGATAAGCCCGGGGTGGTTCGTGATGACCCTGAACCAGCCGGACCGCGCCCCCGAGGTGGCCGCCACCATCGACGCGATGTTCAAAAGCTCGGTGGCCCCCACCAAGACCCAGACCGAGAAGGCGTTCAACGCCGGCTTCGTGACGATGTGGGGCAACATCGGCTTCCTGGTGAGCGCCATCGGCACGGCGGTGTTCTTTGCGATCCTGTTCGTGGCCGCCAACACCATGATGATGGCGGTCCGGGAACGGATCGGGGAAATCGCCGTCCTCAAGACGGTCGGGTTCGGGAACGGCACCGTGTTCGGGTTGGTGCTGGCGGAGTCGGTCCTGATTACCGTGCTCGGAGGCGCCCTGGGCCTGCTGCTGGCGCGGCTGGCGTTCCTGGGCAACACCCCGCTCAACATGTTCTTTCCCGGGTTCGGGGTCACCGGCGGTACCATCGCGCTTGGCATGCTCATGGCCGTGGCGCTCGGCGTGATCAGCGGGACGATTCCCGCCATCCAGTCGGCCCGGCTGTCGGTGGCCGGCGCCCTCCGTCAGGTGGGGTGAGGCAACCATGAAGATTCCGATCATCTACAACATCCGCAGCCTGCGGCAGCGCCCCGCCTCGACCCTGACCACCGCCCTTGGCATGGCGCTGGTCGTGGCGGTGTTCATCGCCATGAACGCGCTGGCCAACGGATTCCGCGCCGCCCTGGTCAGCACCGGATCGGTGGAAAATGTCATCGTACTCCGCAAGGGCGCCCAGCAGGAAATGAACAGCGGCATTGGCCGCCAGAACGCCAGCATCATCGGCGGCTTCCCGTTCGTGGCGGCCGGTGCCGATGGGCTGCCGATGATCAGCCCGGAGACCTTTGTGGTGGTACCGCTCGATCGGCGCAATCAGGGCGGCATGGCCAATGTCGTGGTGCGGGGGGTCAGCTCGCGCGCCTTTGAGGTCCGCAAGGGGATCGCCATTGTGGCGGGACGTACCTTCAATCCTGGGGCGCGCGAGGTCGTGGTCGGCACCGCGTTTGCCAGCCGCTTCCCGAACTCCGGGGTGGGTGAGGTGTTGCGCTTCGGGGAGACCGACTGGACGGTAGTCGGGCAGTTCTCCGCCGAGGGGTCGTCGTTCGAGTCCGAGGTGTGGGGCGAGAATGAACAGTTCATGCCGGTGTTCCGTGGTGAGATTTTTCAGAGCGTCACCTTCCGGATGCGGGATGCCACCGCCTTTGATGGCATCAAGCAGACGCTGGAAGCCGATCCGCGCCTGACCCTGGATGCCTTCCGGGAGCGGGAGTTCTACGCCAGCCAGTCCACCATGCTGGCCACCATCCTCAATTTCATCGCCATCTTCGTGGCCTCGATCATGGCCGTTGGCGCCGTCTTCGGCGCGGTCAACACGATGTACGCCGCGGTCGCCTCCCGGGGCCCTGAGATCGGGGTATTGCTGACCCTGGGCTTCCGGCCACGCAGC
>JAWXBA010000189.1:0-7206 GCA_034439775.1 Gemmatimonadota bacterium
CCTCGGCCCCCTCCTCGATCCCCTCCACGATGGACTCCAACTGCCCCTCGGCCTGCTCCTTCAAGTTCCCCAGCCGGCGTCCCGGCTCCCTGCGGGTCCGTGCCCCACTGCGCGGGGCAAGGAGGAGCCCAAGGCCGGCGCCCAGCGCAGCCCCGATCACGAACCAGCGGAAGCCGCCCCCGCCCGTGTCCCGCTCGATGTAGACGACACGTTCCTCGGAGTCCCGATTACGAAATCCCATTTTGTCCCCCTATTCCCCGGCGTCCGGGTCATCCTCGGCAAGCGAGGCTATCTGCAAAAGTGAGCCATGGTGCTGAAGTGGTGCCGAAACGAATCGTCGCACCAGGTCGGCCGTGCCGGCAATGGCGAGCTGTTCGAACAGGAACGCAAAGGTCTTTTCCAGGTCCGCGGCGATGGCATCGCGGGTGGCATCGGGCAGGTCCCAGAACTCCCGCTTGAACGGGCCGATGGCCCGCTTGCGTGCCCGGTAGTAGAACTGTTCCGGGGTGTCGTCTGCCTTCCGGTCCCCATCGGCGTTGGTATCCAGCCAGGCCAGCACCCGGGTGCGGAGGTCGCTGGGGAGCGCCGGGTGATCGAACACGATATTCTGGAAGTTGGTGGCCAGGTGGATCTCTGCGGTCTCCACCCTGGCGAAGTTGCCAAAGGCGTTCGACGGCAGCGTGCTGGCCCCATGCTGGACGGCTCCGGCCATGCCGTACCCTCGAGCGGCCACCGACAGCGCTTCCAGAGCATCGAGGTCGAGCTTCACATCGGCGATCGAGCCGTCAGGCAACACCACGCCGCCATGGCTGGTGCCGGTCTGGACCGAGATCTTGCTGATGCCCACACTCTGCCCCCGGGCCACCAGGGCCCGCTCGAAGCCAGCCATGAACGCGTGCAGCTCCGCCACCGTGCTGTTCTTCATCCCCACCTCGCCGATCTCGGCCCCGACCGAGACCGTGACCCCGACCGGCTCATGCTCGCGGATGAAGGCCGTGATCTCCGCCGCGTGCTCAAAGTTAAGCCGCTGCTGCTCTTCCAGCGAGGCGTGGCCCAGGTCGACCAGGGTGGAGGTGTCGACATCGACGTTGTAGAACCCGGCCGCGATCTCCTCGGCGATCAGCTTCTTCACCTCGCCCACTTCACCGGTCGGGTCGGAGTGGTACTTCTTGGGGTTCACCTGGCAGTGATCGCCCTGGATGAACAGCGGCAGCCGGTACCCCTCGCGCAGGGCCGCGGCAATCATCACCGCGACGTACTCGGCCGGTCGCTGGTCGGTATAGGCAATTTCGGAGCGGGCAATCTCCAGCAGGATCGTACCGGCGTCCGCCTTGAGCGCCGCCCGGAACACTGCCCGGGCAGTGTCGTAGCCAAGCATGCGGATGTTGATGGCCGGCACGGTGAAGCCGCCGCACTCGCCGCGCCCGCGGGCCAGATAGAGGTCATGAATCGAGGCGGGACGAACGCCAACCGCCTGGCCCAACTCCCAGACCAGCCAGCGCGCCGCTGACCGCTCAGCGCCCTTTCCAAAGACCGCTCGCCGGACCAGTGCATCCATCGTCGGGGATCGGAGCACCGATTCGTCCTCAATTGCCACTCCCTCCCCGTCCGCGACTACTACCCCGCCGAACAGGTCCAGCATCGCCGTTCTTGCATCTCGCATGGTGCAAACCCTTGCGCTGTGGGGACCTCCGACCATTGCGGCAATCTACCCGCCCGTCGGAAACCCGTCAAACAATCGCCGCTCGGTCCGATTGCGGAAAAGCGGCGGATGCCGAGGCACAGATAGCGTGAAACGTGTCAAGTTGTCAACATTGGATTCCGTACCGCGCGCAATGTGGAGCAGGTGGGCGCCGGAATCACGGAATGTGGAGTGACCGGCTCCGCCGGAACTGATGACTGCTGCGGCTCTTGCGGCTGCTGCTCCACACAATTCGTGGTTTTCCCATGTGGACAATCCGCGAAATCCACAGGATTGTGGAGCAAGTCACGGCGCCACTTTGCGGACGCCTGGTGGTACAAATCCGTTACCATCAATGTGGGCAAGTGCGTGGACAGTTCCAATTCGTGGCGCGGCACCTTGAGGGCAGCGTGGATAATGGCTATCAACAAACTCGATCGTGTCCAGGCCTATATTCGTTTGAACGCATGTAAAGCCGTGACACCTCTGCCCCCGCCCTCCCAGCCACCAGTTCCCTATTCCCTATTCCCTGCTTTTCATTCCATTACATTCCTTCACCCTCAACCAGAACGCCACCATTTGCCGACCGACGTACGCCGCACCAAGATCGTAGCCACCCTGGGACCTGCCTGGACCACTCCCGCCCAGATGCATCAGCTGCTTGACGCCGGGGTGAATGTGGTCCGCATCAACGCCTCCCACGGGACCCCGGAGGAGCGGAGCGGATGGATTCGCGACCTGCAGGCCGTCCAACGGGATCGCTCCACCGCCTCGGCCATCCTGGTGGACCTTCAGGGCCCCCGGATCAGGGTGGGGGCCCTGACGGCTCCGCTCGTGTTGATTTCGGGCGCGCAAGTGGTCTTCGCCCCTGAAGCGAGATCGGAGTCCGGCGAGATCCCCACCACCTACGAAGACCTGGCCGGGGACGTCCGCACCGGATCCCGGATCCTGCTTGACGACGGGCTCATGGCAGTCACCGTGACCCGGGTCCAGGCCGACCGGGTCCACGCCACCGTAGTCCACGGCGGCACCCTCAAGTCCAGCAAGGGGATGAACCTGCCGGGTGTCGAGGTCAGTGCCCCCGCCATCACGGACCGCGACCGCGAGGAGGCGATCCGCGCGGTGGCGCTCGGGGTCGATTACATCGCCCTGTCGTTCGTCCGCCGTCCCCAGGACATGGTCGAGCTCCGCCGGCTGGTGTCGCAACCGATCCGACTGGTGGCGAAGATCGAGAAGGACACCGCCCTGCAGCATCTCGAGGGGATCCTTCAGGTTTCCGACGCCATCATGGTGGCTCGTGGCGACCTGGGCGTGGAGCTCCCGTTTGAACAGGTGCCGCTGGCGCAGAAGCACCTGATCCGGGAGGCCAATCGCCACGGCAAGCCAGTCATTACCGCCACCCAGATGCTCGAGTCGATGATCAGTGCCCCCAGGCCCACCCGAGCCGAGGCCTCTGATGTGGCCAACGCGATCCTGGATGGCACCGATGCCCTGATGCTGTCGGCTGAGACCGCCGTGGGCAAGTACCCGGTGGAGGCGGTCAGCGCCATGGACCGGATCGCCCGCGAGGTGGAGCACCAACGCTCGATCAGCACCGGCGCCGACCTCTTCACCGCCCTGCCCCCCCAGCAGGCCCATGCGGCCATTCGGACCGAGGACGCCATCTCCGTCGGCGTCCGCGCTGCCGTCAGCATGCTCAATGCCCCGATCATCGTCTGCTTCACGTCGAGCGGCTTCACGGCGCGGACCGTCGCCTCGTATCGACCTGGCGTGCCGATTTTCGCCATGACCCCGGAGCCCGAGACCTTCCGGCAGCTGGCCCTGGTCTGGGGAGTGGTCCCCGTGATCTCGGAGCGATTCCCGACCTACATCTCGATGTTCGAGGTGGCCCGGGAGCGGCTCCTGGCCCTGGGACTGGCGGAACCGGGGGACCGCGTGGTGGTCACCGCCGGGGTGCCCTTCGACCAGCCCGGGACGACCAACCTGCTCAAGATCGAGGTGGTGTAGACGGCGGGAACTGTACGACGCCGATGCGAGGCAAGACTCTTGGCAGGGTGGGCGTTTCGGAAATGAGCGGGGCCGTACAATTCCCGCCCACCTTGCTTGGAGCTGAAAGGCTCACCGGGTCATACAGTTCCCGCAGTCGGAGTACCTTTGAGCATGCGCCTGACCTTCCTCGGCACCGGGACCTCATTCGGGGTTCCGCAGATCGGCTGTGAATGCGCGGTTTGCCAGTCCGCCGATCCGCGGGACCTTCGGACCCGCACCGGTGTGGTGGTGGAACAGAACGACACCCGCCTCCTCATCGACACCCCTCCAGAACTGCGACTGCAGCTCGTGGCCGCCGGCATCCGCGATGTCGACGCCGTGCTCTACACCCACGAGCACGCCGATCACACCCACGGCATCGACGATCTCCGGGTCTTCTCCCTGCAGCACCGCCGGCCACTGTCGCTCTATGGCCCCGCCGAGACGATGGCCAACCTGCGCGCCTCCTTCCCCTATATTTTCGATGACGACCATCAGGTCTATGCCGGGACCTCGAAACCGCTGCTCTCGCTCCATCCGATTCCCGCGGGTGTGCCGGCTTCCATCGCGGGCATCGAGGTGCTGCCGATCGCCTTCGAGCACGGCCACGCCACCGTCTTCGGGTACCGCTTCGGGCCGCTGGCCTATGTCACGGACGTCAAGGCGATCTCTCCCCAAGCCATGGCGATGCTGAAGGGGGTGCGGGTGCTGGTGCTCAACGCCCTCTGGTGGCGATCCCACCCGACCCATTTGAGTATTGATGAAGCGGTCGCTGCCGCGAGGGCCGTCGGTTCGGAGCGCACCTACTTGACCCACCTGACCCATGAAACCGGCCACGCCGACCTGTTGGCTCGCCTGCCAGCGTCGGTCGAGCCGGCCTACGACGGACTGACTGTGGAGATACCGGAATGAAGCTCTACTACGGACGGATGCTGGCGCGGAACCTCGATGGCGTGCATGGCCTGACCCCCGAACGCCTGCAGGCGCTGGTGGGACGGTTCCCCGCCGTTCTCGACGAAATCCGGGGCCACCGCGCCAACGGTGAATACGGCTTCATGGACCTCGGCGCCCAGGACGCCACCGTCGCTTCGATCGTCCAATTTGCCGAAGGCGCCGGCCAGGCCCACGACCACCTGATTGTCCTGGGAATCGGTGGCTCATCCCTCGGAGCAAGGGCCCTGGTCGGGGCACTCCGGAAGCCAGCCTGGAACGAGCTCCACGACGAGGCCCGCGAGTTCTACCCCAGGATCACCATCCTCGAGAACGTGGACCCCACCAGCATCGCCGCCGCGCTGGGCCGGATCGATCCGCGAAGGGTGCTGGTCAATGTCGTCAGCAAGTCAGGGGGCACCGCCGAGACCCTGGCCCAGTACCTCGTGGTGCGGGGTTGGCTGGACGACGCCCTGGGCCCCGAAGTGGCCGCGAAGCACCTGGTCTTCACCACCGACCCCACCGTCGGGCCGCTCCGGGCCATGGCGAGGGCGGAGGGAATTCCCACCCTCGATGTCCCCCCGGCGGTGGGTGGCCGGTTCAGCGTGCTGAGCCCGGTGGGCCTGCTGCCGGCCGCACTGGTTGGGATTGATGTCCACGGGCTCATCCGGGGGGCCCAGAAGGCGCTGGAACGGGCCCAGGAGCCCGATCTGCTGGCCAACCCTGCCGGGCTATATGCTGCCATGCTCTGGGCCGCAGACACCGCCCTGGGGGCCCGAATTCACGTCCTGATGCCGTATTCCGACCGGCTCCGGGACCTCTCCGAGTGGTATCGCCAGCTCTGGGCCGAGAGCCTGGGCAAGAAGACCGACCGGCGTGGCCGGCAGGTCTTCCTCGGCCCCACCCCGGTGGGCGCCGTGGGAGCCACCGACCAGCACAGCCAGGTCCAGCTCTTCATGGAAGGACCCCACGACAAGGTGGTGACTTTTGTCAGGGTGCAGGACCCAGGGCTGGACATCACCATTCCAGCCCGACCCGGGGTGCCCCCTGAAATGGACTACCTGGGGGGACACACCCTGGGCGGGCTGCTCCGGGCCGAGCAGAAAGCCACCGCTTCAGCGCTGGCCCGCATGGGACGGCTGCACTGCACCATTGAACTGGAGCGGCTCGACGCCGAGTCGGTGGGCGAGCTGCTGATGTTCTTCCAGCTGGCCACCGGCATGGCCGGCGCCTGGTACGGCGTCAACCCGTTCGACCAGCCCGGGGTGGAACTCGGCAAGCGGCTGACCTTTGCCGCCCTCGGGCGGCCCGGGTACGAAGTGGAACCGGCGAGTCCGGAGGATCCGGTGGTGTAGGGCGGGGAATGGGGAATGGGGGTGTGCGGAGGGATGGGGAATGACGAGTTGGGATTGGGTGTTCCCTGGGCTCTCGCCCAGGGCTCGGCCATAAGACGCCGCTTTCGCGGCTGACCGATTATCTCGTGGTGATTTGATTTGTCCCTGGGCTCTCGCCCAGGGCTCGGCCATTGGACGCTGCTTGCGCAGCTGGCCGTTCCGCTCGTGGTGATTTGATTTGTCCCTGGGCTCTCGCCCAGGGCTCGGCCATAAGACGCCGCTTTCGCGGCTGACCGATTATCTCGTGGTGATTTGATTTGTCCCTGGGCTTTCGCCCAGGGCTCGGCCATAAGACGCCGCTTCCGCGGCTGATCGATTATCTCGTGGTGATTTGATTTGTCCCTGGGCTCTCGCCCAGGGCTCGGCCATAAGACGCCGCTTCCGCGGCTGATTGATCACATCGCGGTGGCGAAAGCCACTTCCCCAGCCGAGCCCGAGGCGTGAGCCTCGGGATCACCCCGGATCGCTTCGGCGGGGTGCCGCTCATGCTGGCTCTTCACATACCGCAACGCGGCCCCGATGGCGGCGTGCCCGACACTCGTTATGGAGTATCCCTTTCCCCAGCGAAGCAGCCAAGTCGGGTCGCCGAGTCCTTCCTGGCGAGCGATAAGGGCGCTGATCGACTTCACTCTCCCGACGAATCGACCGGAATCAAACTTCGGATGCACTCGCAGCATCACATGAATGTGGCTGGCCACGACACCAACCCCAAGCACGATGGCCCGTTCCTGGGCAGCAATGCTTGGCACCAACCGATTGAGGCAGCGCGCGCGCTCGTAATCCAGCAGTAGTCCCCGGTCCCGAGTGGTCCAGACAATGTGAAGATAGATGCGGTGAACCATCCCCAACTATGCACCAGCCGCCCAGGACCCGGTAACCAGATTCGCTCAAAGATTCACCAAAGAAGCGCAGTCGCAGTCTCATTGTCCCTGGACTTTCGCCCAGGGCTCGGCCATAAGACGCCGCTTCCGCGGCTGATCGATTGTCTCGTGGTGGCGAAAGCCACCTCCCAAGGCCGAGCCCGAGGCGAAAGCCTCGGGACAAACCCACCAACGCCGCTTCCGCGGCTGATCGATTATCTCGTGGTGGCGAAAGCCACCTCCCCAGCCGAGCCCGAGGCGAGAGCCTCGGGATAACTCCCAATCGCTGCTTGCGCAGCTGGCCGTTCCGCTC
>JAWXBA010000190.1:0-4067 GCA_034439775.1 Gemmatimonadota bacterium
TCAGCACCAGCTCGAAACTGCTCTGCTCGGAGTTCACGGACCGGACGAACGCGAATTGCTGCCCGTCCGGGCTCACATCCCACAAGGCCTCGTAGCCGGTGACCAGGAAGCTGCCGGTGAAGAGCTGGCGCGGGGTTGCGATCCGCGGCTCCGCACCCAGCGTGATCCGAGTGACGAAGTAGGCCTCGCCGTTCCGGTAGAAGACCTCTCCGTTCCGGGCCCAACGCGGCTCGGTGCCGCCGCCGACCGAGACCGGCCAGCGCGACCCGTCGCCGTCCACCTTGGCAAGGTAGATCTCGGAATCCCCTGTTTCGAGCGAGGAATAGAGGTACCACTGGCCGTCGGGGGAGAGTGCGGGACCGCGCTCATCCACCGGGGAGACGCGGAGACCGCGCGCCCCCGTGGCCGAGTCGATCGCAGCGACATAGATGTCACGATTCTGCCCGCCCGCGTCCTCACGCCAGACGATCCGCCCCGCGTCGGGAGCCACCTGGAACTCGTAGATCTGTCGCGGCCGGGCCACCAGGAATTCCGGCGTGCCGCCTCCCGTGGATGGTACCCGAACGATCCGCGCCTGGCGTCCGGTGTCCGCCGAGGCCAGAATGCCGTAGTAGACGAACCGGTTGCCCGGTCCCCATTCGGGGGCAAGGTTTATCGAATCGCGGGTCAACCGAAGCAGGGCCCCTGACTGCAGGGTGAGGACAAAGATGTCGCCCCCCACGGAGGCGGTGATGGCACGGCTGTAAAGGAGTCGCTGGCCATCCGTGGAGAAGCGTACGCTCCGGTAGGCCGTCCGCTCCGGGCGCGCCAGGCGAGTGCGTCCGTTGCGGTCTGCCAGCAGGAGCTCACGGTCATTGTTCCCCGATCCGCGCCGCAGCAGCATGACCCCGTTCCCGGAAACGGCGTAGCTCACCACCTGGCCGTTGGCGCCAGGGCCGGCAATGATCACCGGCTCGCCTCGGGGCTGGAGCGTCCGGAAATCCACCCGCACCCCCCAGATCGTGCCGTCGCGGGAGAAAGTGACGATGTCCGGCTCCACGAACTCCGGCCTGGTCCCCGCCAGGCCCAGGGGGGTGAAGCGCCGCTCTGCGACGGACACCACACCGATCTGGCCGTCCTGCACCAGCAGCGGATTGCCGAAGGGTCCGACCCGGACGGCCAGGAGCTGGCCGACGCGACCGGGTCGCGAGGTGACAAAACGGGCGGTGTCCCCTCCATCGAGGATCGTATCACGCCGGAGTGTGCCCAGGTGGACGGTCTGGAGGGTCCGAAGGGCCGAGAATGCGATGAGACTGTCAGACAGCCAGGCAGCCCTCCCGTACACCTGCTCGGGGAAGATGCTGCGGCGCTCGCCACCACCTGACGGTTCAAGCGACAGGCTGGCGTCCCGTCCATCAGCGGCCACCACCCAGCGCCCGTCGGGCGAGAAGGCAGGCTGGCTCAGGCCGGGGAGGTCGAGGGTGGCCACCTGGCCGTCGGCCAATGAATATGAGTACAGCCGGGGCAGCCGGGAGGAATCCAGCGCGGACACGATGAGCCGGGAACCATCTGGGCTGATCGCTGTCGCCGACGAGAAGGAGCCCAACGTGGCTGGCAGCAAGAGGGCGAGGGGAATGCGGGTCACAGGAAGTGGTGCAGTGGCTGGCGGCTGGCCCATTCGCCCTGCCCACCAGCCCAGCGCGGCAGCGGCGAGGGCCAGCACCGCCGCCCCGGCCACCAGCCGCTGCTGGGGTCGCCTCGCCTCAGTCACCGAGGTATCGGGCAACAACGCCGACATCCGTTCGGTCATCACCCCGCCACGGAGCGCTTCGCTGAATTCCGCCACCGTGGCAAACCGGTCGGCGGGGAGCTTCTGCAGCGCCACCCGCAGGGTGGCGTCCACCTGCTCCGACACGGCGGGCCGGAGCACCCGCACCGGGCGCACCGGCTCGGTCAGCAGCTTGGCCACGATGGCCTGGACGTTGGCGCCGGTGTGGGGGGGCTCGCCGGTGAGCATTTCGTAAGTGACAGCGCCCAGGGCATAGATATCCGCCCGGTGATCCACTGCCTTGTCGCCCATGGCCTGCTCGGGGGCCATGTACTGCGGCGTGCCGAGACTGAGGCCGGTCTGGGTCATCCGGGCGCCACCGGCGTGCTGCACCGCCAGGGCAATGCCGAAGTCCGCCACCAGGGCGTGACTGCCCTGCAACAAAATGTTCTCGGGCTTGATGTCGCGGTGTACCACGCCGCGGCCATGCGCCTCGGCCAGGGCATCGGCCACCTCACGCGCGATCCGCAGGGCGTCTGCCACCGGGAGCTGCGTCTCCCGCTCCAGCCGGGCGCGGAGGGTCTCGCCCGTGATGTAGGGCATGACGTAGAAGAGGAGGCCGCCGGCCTCGCCGCTGTCCAGGAGGGGCAGGATATGCGGGTGCTGCAGCTTGGCGGTGGTCTTGATTTCAGTCAGGAACCGCTCGGCACCCAAGACAGCGCCCAGGTCCTCATGGAGCACCTTGATGGCCACCTGGCGGTCGTGCTTGAGGTCCTGGGCCAGGTAGACGGTGGCCATGCCGCCGCGGCCGAGCTCGCGCTCAATGCGGTAGCGATCGGCGAGGGCGGCCGCGAGGCGAGCGAGGGTGTCAGTCACGAGAGAAACTCCGCGGTGTTGAGCAATCGCAGCCCGGCTGGCAGGAGGGGGATCATAAGGAGCAGGGCTTCGATTCGAACCCGCCCCCGTTCGGCCACAATCAACAGCGGGGTGTCGAGGACTATCCCCACGGCGTTGGCACTGGATGGAGTGACCTGCGGCCGGCCTCAATGTCCGCCCCCAGCCCGTCCGCCTCTTCCGGATTCAGGCGGGGTAAAGATCGCCACTGTTCGGCGAGATCGCCCGCGGTGAACGGGGTGGTGCGCACGGGTGGGGCGTGCGGAGATGCCAAATGGTGCGCCACCGCCTCGCGCGCCACCTGGGACTTCGGCACGCCATGGGCCCGAGCCCAGCGGGCCAGGGCGCGGGCAAGTTCAGCCGTGAGGCGGAGGGTCAGGTGCGAGTCCATCATGTATTGCCAATCTAGTGAAGATGTAACGCATCGTACGACCGGTTCGGTATTCGGCGAGTGGGTCCCGACTGTTCACTCCTTGCCAAGTGGTGGCGTGAGGGGGGGCAGCCGACGATGCGAACCCGCCTGCTCGAAGGCGTAGCCATAGCCGAGCAGCAGGCGCTCGGTAAACGGGCGCCCGAGCAGCTCCAGGCCCACCGGGAGTGCTTCCCGGGTAAATCCTGCCGGCAGGGTGAGCGCCGGAAACCCGATCGCCGGGCTCAAACCCCGGTTGTCCCCCCGCCCATAGCGATCCGCTGGCCGCGCCTTGGTCAGGACGCTGTCGCCGATGACCGTCGGCTGGTGATCAAAGGTGGCGTAGGCGATGGCGTCGAGCCGCTGGTTGGCCATGGTGGTGAGCACCGACAGCCGGAGTCGATTTCGCTTCTGGATGACGGCGAGGTAGCCGGGATCATCGGTGGTCTTCCCGACCAGATTCATCAGCCCCCGTGCCCGCCACGGTGTGACGATCCCCGCGAGCAGGATCTCCTTGAAGCTCTTGACCGGCGCATTGGGAAGCTGCTTGAGATAGTCGTCGGTGGCGCGTTCTGTTTCGTAGTCGTTGCCGATGCTGCCTACGCTGGCCAGATCCGGAATGACCACTGAGTCGATGATCGTTGCGCCGAGGGACTCCAGCCGGCGGAGGGCCTGATCGAAAACCGCGCGGACCATGCGATAATCCTCGGAGCTCTTGTCGGTACTGGTGTCCTGCGGTTCCCGCACGACCCCGATCCGGATGCCGGCCAGGGAGCCAGTGCGGGGAAAGGTTGCATAGCTCTCCGGCACCTGGCCCACCGAGGCCGCGGTGATCGGGTCCTGGGGGTCATAGCCGGCAATCACATCGAGCAGCAGTGCGGCGTCCATCACGGTGCGGGTGAGCGGCCCCATGGTGTCCTGGGTCGGATTGGCCGGCATCATCCCATGGCGGCTGACCAGCTCCAGGGTGGGCCGCAGCCCGACCAGATTGTTTGCCGCAGCGGGCCCGCGAACCGA
>JAWXBA010000191.1:0-7621 GCA_034439775.1 Gemmatimonadota bacterium
ATCGGGAGGCGGTCGAACGCCGCGAGTCCGAGCCAAGCACCAGAGTTTTCCACGGCACCGACGCCACAGGGCTGCATGGTGTCTTGTGCAGAGGTTCCCTAGCCGACTTGGACCATCTGGATGCGTGCCAAGTCGCGGGCTTCCGCTACCTGGGCGTGATACAAATCCCAGCGCAGCTGCAGATTCATCCACAGATCCGGGGTGGTGCCGAAATACTTGGCTAGCCGGAGGGCCGTCGCGGGTGTGACCCCACGGCGAGCGTTGACGAGCTCATTGACGCGCTGATACGGGACCCGGATCCCGTCGGCCAAGTCCCGCTGGGAAAGTCCCATGGGGTTCAGGAACTCCTCCAGCAACATCTCGCCCGGATGCGAGGGCGCGCCATGTGTAGGAATGCGAACCATTTAAGCCTCCACTCGTTCAGTCATGGTAGTCCACGATCTCGACCTGCGATGGCCCCAGATCGGTCCAGGTGAAGCAGACCCGATACTGGTCGTTCACCCGGATGCTGAATTGCCCTTTCCGATTGCCTTTCAGCGCTTCCAGTCGATTCGCTGGTGGAACCCGGAGATCCTGAAGTGCCCCGGCAGAATCGAGCAATTCCAGTTTGCGCCGTGCGAACGCCCAGAGGATCGTTGGACAGGTCCTGCGTGCCCGCTTGGTGTCGCTGGCATTAAAGATGTCCTCCGTGCCCGGACCACCAAATGAGCAGACCGTCATATCATGATAGCACGGCTATCGTGCTATCGCAAGAGCGACAACTCCTGCGGCATAACGCCCGCAATTCTGCGGCGGCGCATTCCAACAAAATGCGGCGCGCGCGCGGCGCGCGTGGGCCGCTACCGAAATCAAACGCGCCGTCTGCAGCAATTGTTTTTTAGCGAGGGCTCACAACAGTCGGCGAAATTCTTCCACGGAGAGCCCAGCGTCCCGCGCGATGCGGAACCCAACCTTCTCGAGCGCTCGCACGGCATCGAGGTGATTGACGCCGGCGATTGTGGGCACGTCCTAGGCGACCTCCACCTCTCGCACGTCCGCGTCGCGCACGAGCTCGTCACGGACGAGCAGATATTCGCGAATCGCGTCACGAATATTGGAAAGCGCTTCCGCCTCGGTTGCGCCTTGGGACCAGCACCCAGGCAGACCGGGGACGGACGCGCTGTATCCCTCGTCCGAGTGTTCGAGCGCGATTTTGGATTTCATGGGTGAACCCTCCTGCTCGAATATACGCAAGCCCGGTCCGTCTCCCTAACTAGGAGCTGCGAGGCCCTCGCGGCCTGATCCGGCAAGCGAACGCTAGCCCCGGTCAACCTGAACCGGGCCACAGCTTCCGTTCGCGGCATAATTCCGAAAGGCTGCGAAGCGCTGAGCGCCCCCCTGGGGCTCGAGGCCATCCCTGCCCTGCCGAACCCTATCACCCAGCCTCGGCCCGCGCCAGCCCACTACAATCCCTGGAGTCCCAATGGGACCACCGATTGCGGGTCGGGCCGGGCAGGCCCGGCCTCTACGGCATCGGTGTTCGAGCTGGAATGGGGAGCGGCAGGTTCGATTCCACGGGCCGATTGGAATGACGGCCGGGAACTCGCTCAGGCGGGCCCGACTCCTGGACTCCATCCTGGCTCCGCCTCAGAGCGCCGCACCGTAGCATCGCACCGTAGTGTCGCACAGCTGTGCGACGCGACATGGTGTTTGACACTACCGATCCCGGGCCCACCCCAGCGCCGCCCCACGGCCCGCCGCATCCGCGCGCGAGGCGCACCGCCGTGAACTCCTCGATTGAAGGCCAGACTCCCAGCGCCAATCCGGCCAGGGCTCCGGCCCCCAGGGCTGTGGTCTCGACCACGTCCGGGCGCTCCACCGGCAGGTCGAGCAGGTCGGCCTGGAACTGCATCAGCCAGTCGTTGGAAGTGGCACCGCCGTCCACCCGGAGCACCGGGACATGGAGACCGACCCCTTTGGTCATCCCCTCCAGCAGTTCCGCCGAGCTGAACGCCACCGCCTCCAGGGCTGCCCTCACCAGGTGGGCCCTGGTTGTTCCCCGGGTCAATCCGGTGATGGTTCCCCGAGCCTCCGGTTCCCAGTAGGGAGAACCCAGCCCGACGAAAGCAGGTACGAACGAGACCCCACCGGTATCGGGAACCGAACGCGCCAGCGCTTCACTGTCCGCGGCCGCCTCGAGGATCCCCAGCCCATCCCGGAGCCACTGGATGGCCGCCCCCGCAATGAAGACGCTCCCTTCCAGCGCATACGCCGGCTCGCCCCAGGCCCCGCACGCCATGGTGGCCAGGAGCCCTTCTGGCGGCGCAGGTGGCCGGCCTCCGGCATGAACCAGCAGGAAGGCGCCTGTCCCATAAGTGTTCTTGGCCGCGCCCGGAGAAACGCATCCCTGGCCGAACAACGCCGACTGCTGGTCCCCGGCCAGCCCGGCGATCGGCAGCGCGAATCCGAAGTGTTCCCTCATGCATTCAGCCAGAACACCGCTCGAGGCAACGACCTGGGGGAGCATTTCCCCGGGGATCGAAAACAACCCGAGGAGCTCCTCACTCCAGCCGCGTTCGTGGATATCGTACAGCAGCGTCCGCGAGGCGTTGCTGTGATCGGTAACGTGCGCCGCCCCGCCCGAAAGACGTGCCACCAGCCAGCTATCCACCGTCCCTGCCGCCAGTTCCCCGCGCTCAGCCCGCCGGCGCAGCTCCGGGTCGCGGAGCAACCACTCAAGCTTGGTGGCCGAGAAGTACGGATCGAGCAGGAGTCCGGTTCGGGACCGCACCATCGCCTCGGCGCCGGAGGCTTTCAGTTCCCGGCATCGCTGCGCAGTGCGGCGATCCTGCCAGACTATTGCCGGGGCAACCGCCCGCAGCGTGCTGCGATCCCAGACCACGATCGTTTCGCGCTGGTTGCTGATCCCGATTCCAACTGGACGGGCCCCGCTGACCGCCAGCGCGTCCCGTGCCGCCTCCAGGGTGCTCTGGAAGAGATCTTCGGCGTCATGTTCCACCCAGCCCGGCTGCGGGAAGTGCTGGGCAAACTCCCGGTACGCGTGCCCCAGGATGCTGCCGTCCTGATCGATGATCAGGGCGCGGGAGCCAGTGGTGCCTTGGTCGAGGGCGAGGATGCTGGGCATGGGAGACGGGGAATGGGGAATGGGGAATGGGGAATAGGGAATAAAAGCAGGGACAACGGCATCTGGTCGAAACCTGACCCTCGTTGAACCTACCGCCAGATTGAACCATTAGTCGAACGGGCCAGGCACCGAGCTGGCCCCACCATCGGTTACCTTACCTTCCATCTCACGCTCATTCCCTATTCCCCATTCCCCATTCTCCGCCCTATGACCTACTCCACACTGCTCTACGAAGTCACCGACGGGATCGCGACGATCACGATCAACCGCCCGGACAAGCTCAACGCCCTGAACGGGGAAGTCATTGCCGAACTGGGGAAGGCCGCCGAGGCGGTGGCCCGGGATGTCGCGGTGCGGGGCGCCATCCTGACCGGTGCCGGTCCCAAGGCCTTTGTGGCCGGGGCAGATATTGCCGAGCTGGCGCACCTGGCGCCGGGGGCGGCCAGGGCCCGATCGGAGGAGGGGCAGGCGGTCTTTGACCGTTATGAACAGAGCGGCAAGCCCGTCATCGCCGCCATCAACGGCTTTGCACTGGGAGGGGGGCTGGAGCTGGCCATGGCATGCCATCTCCGGGTGGCCTCGGAAGGAGCCAAGTTCGGACAGCCGGAGGTCAAGCTGGGCCTCTGCCCCGGATATGGCGGCACCGTCCGGCTGCCGCGCCTGGTGGGCAAAGGTCGGGCGCTGGGACTGCTCCTGGGCGGCGGGATGATCGATGCCGCCGAGGCCCACCGGATCGGGCTGGTCAACCAGGTCGTCCCCGCCGACGAGGTGATGGGCGCCGCCCAGGCGCTGATGTCCTCGATCCTGGAGAATGGCCCGCTGGCACTGCAGGCCTGCCTCGAGTCGGTAAACCTGGGGATGGACCTCTCGCAGGAGGAGGCCCTCTCGCACGAGGCCGACTTGTTCGGGCGGCTGTTCGGGAGCGCCGACATGAAGGAGGGAACGGGCGCGTTCCTGGCCCGGCGGAAGCCCCAGTTCCGGGGCGTCTGAGCCACCATTTTCCAGACTGGGAATCGGCACCCAAACCCGCTAAATTTGCAGGGATGCGGGCCAACCGGATCAGTGCACGCGGGTTCAGGAATCTGGCTCCCCTGGACCTGCCCCTGCCCACGGCGGGCGCGGCGATCCTGGGGCCCAATGGCCATGGCAAGACCAGCCTGATCGAACTGCTGGCCTACCCAGTGGTGTGGCGCTCGGCGCGGGGAGCGCCCGACCAGGAATTGGTCCAGTTCGGCGAACCGGCGTTCCACCTCCGGGTGGAGTTCGAGGGGCGCTCCGTCGAGGCCGGCTTTCTCCGGGCCGAAAAGAAGAAGCGCCTGGTGGTGGACGGGCTGGAACAGCGGCGATTGGGTCCTGCCATCGGGCACTGGGCCGCCGTCACGTTCCTGCCCACCGACCTGGGGTTGATCCAGGGACCTGCCGCGGAGCGGCGCCGGTACCTCGACCAGATGCTGTCGCTGGCCAATCCGGACTACCTCGGTCACCTGAGCCGATTTCGTGTCGCCCTGGCCCATCGCAACGCCGCCCTGCGGCAGGGGCGGCCGGAGCTGGCGGAGCCCTTCGGACCGGCCCTGGCCCGCCACGGGGCCGCCCTGATTGCGGCGAGGCTGGGATGGGTGCAGGACACGGCAGCGCAGTTTGCCGCGGAGTGCGACGGGCTGGGCGAATTGGCTCCGGTCGGCCTGGAATACCGGGGCCGCCTTGAGCTGGCCGATCCCGAAGCCTGGACCCCAGCCCTGCGGGAGTCCTTGGCACGAGACCAGGTGCTCCGCTCCACCGGCATCGGGCCCCACCGCGACGACCTGACGGTGACGATCGGTGGCCGGGGGTCCCGGGAATTTGGCAGCACGGGCCAGCAGCGCGGGGCGGCGATCGCGCTGCGGCTGGCCGAAATGACGACGCTGGCCGCCAGCCGCGGCACCGAGCCGGTCCTGCTGCTCGACGATGTCTTTGCCGAGCTGGACGACGAGCGCCAATCCCGGCTGGCGGCCAGGCTTTCGCAAGGTGGCGAGCGGCAGGTCTTCGTCACGGCGCCCCGACGGGATGAACTGCCCAAGGCCCTGACGCTCGAGGTGCTGCGGGTGGAAAGCGGGATGGTCTGGAAGGACGGGAACGGATGACCGAACGCAAGTCAGGCATGGTGCCGCTCCGCGAGGCGCTCGATCACTGGATCAGCCACCGCAGCGGCATCGCCAAGCGGCTGGACCAGGCCGATGCCGTGCTCTCCTGGGCCGACTCGGTAGGGCCCCAGGTGGCGGCGATCACCCGTCCCGAATCGGTCACGCCCGATGGGGTCCTGCGGGTTCGCGTCACCACCCCGGGATGGGCCACCGAGCTGGGTCTTCAGGCGCCCCGCATCCTGGCCCGCCTGAACCAGAACCGGAAGGGCCGGATCGTGCAGATACGCTGGATTGTGGGTCCCCTGGACCCGACTGACCCTCACGCCGACAGGACGCATGGCTGACGAAACGAAGGACCCCGCCCCGGAGAAGGAATACGCCGCCGACTCGATCCAGGTCCTCAAGGGACTGGAGGCGGTGCGCAAGCGGCCGGGGATGTACATCGGCAGCACCTCCGAGAACGGGCTGCATCACCTGGTCTACGAGGTGGTGGACAACTCCATCGACGAGGCGCTGGCGGGCCACTGCGACACCATCGGCGTGGTGATCCACCCCGACAACAGCATCACCGTCACCGACAACGGCCGTGGCATCCCGGTCGGGATGCACCCGACCGAGAAGCTCCCCGCGGTGGAGGTGGCGCTGACAGTCCTCCATGCCGGCGGCAAGTTCGACAAGAACACCTACAAGGTCTCCGGTGGTCTCCACGGGGTCGGAGTGTCAGTCGTCAATGCCCTCTCCGAGACCCTGCAAGTGACCGTGGACCGCGAGGGCCAGCGCCACCAGATGAGCTTCGTGCGGGGCAAGACCACCCAGCAGCTCACCGTCCTCGGCAAGACCAAGTCCACCGGCACCACGGTCACCTTCAAGCCCGACCCCGAGATCTTCACCGTCCTCGAGTACCAGTACAGCACCCTGGCCGACCGGCTCCGGCAGCTGGCGTTCCTCAACAAGGGCGTCACCATCACCCTGACCGATGAGCGGACGGAGCCGGCCAAGGCCGACATCTTCTTTGCCAAGGGTGGCCTGATCGAGTTCGTGACCTGGCTCAACCGCAACAAGAAGTCGCTGCACCCCAAGCCGGTGGCGTTCTTTGCCGTCAAGGATGACGTCGAGGTGGACCTGGCCCTGCAGTACGAGGACGGCTACAACGAGAACGTCTTCACCTTCGTGAACAACATCAACACCCACGAGGGCGGCACCCACCTTACCGGGTTCCGTTCGGCGCTGACCCGGACGATCAACGACATCGCCAAGAAGGGCAACTATCTCAAGAAGGCCGACTTTACCCTGAGCGGCGAGGATATTCGTGAGGGACTGACCTGCGTCATGCACGTCAAGGTCAAGGAGCCCCAGTTCGAGGGGCAGACCAAGACCAAGCTGGGCAACTCGGAGGTCGAGGGGATCGTCAAGCAGGTGGTCAACGAATACCTCGGCAACTACCTCGACGAGCACCCGCCGGTGGTCAAGGCGATCCTCGAAAAGGCGGTCAGCGCCGCCCGCGCCCGCGAGGCGGCCCGCAAGGCCCGCGACCTGGTCCGCAAGAAGACCGGCCTCGAGAACGCGGTCCTGCCCGGCAAGCTGGCCGACTGCTCACTCGACGACCCCGCGCTGTGCGAGATCTACCTGGTCGAGGGCGACTCCGCCGGCGGCAGCGCCAAGCAGGGGCGCGACCGGTCCTTCCAGGCCATCCTGCCGCTGCGCGGCAAGATCCTCAACGTGGAACGCGCCCGGATCGACAAGATTCTCGGCAACGAGGAAATCCGCTCGATGATCACCGCCATCGGCGCCGGGGTCCGCGAGGAATTCAACATTGCCAATGCGCGCTACCACAAGATCATCCTGATGACCGACGCGGACGTGGACGGCGCCCACATCCGCACCCTGCTGTTGACCTTCTTCTTCCGGCAGATGCCGGAGCTGATCGAGGCGGGATACATCCTGATCGCGACCCCGCCGCTGTATCGGGTGGCCCGGGCCAAGGAGGAGTACTATGCCTACAACGACCAGGAGCGCGACGAATACGTCCGCCGCCTGAGCGGCGACGGCAAGGCCAACGTGAACATCCAGCGCTACAAGGGTCTGGGCGAAATGAACCCCGACCAGCTCTGGAAGACCACGATGGACCCCAACACCCGCACCATGCAGCGGGTTACCCTCGAGGACGCCGTCGAGGCGTCCAAGCTGTTTGATGAGCTGATGGGGGACGCGGTGGAGCCCCGGCGCGAGTTCATCGAGCAGAACGCCCGGTACGTCAGCGTGCTGGACGTGTAGGCAGCGGGGCAGCGGGGCAGCGGGCGAAGTTGCCTCTTCGGAATTGGCCCGTCAACTCGGACAAGCTGTTGCTTCCCCGCTGACCAGCTGCCCCGCTGCCTAC
>JAWXBA010000192.1:0-2929 GCA_034439775.1 Gemmatimonadota bacterium
GGCCGTCCTGGATTTGCTCCAGGCGGTTGCGCGGACCTCCAACCAGCATCTGTCGCACACCTTGCTGAGGTTGCTGACGAAGCTCGCCGGCCATGTCGAGGGCGGGGGCGGTGGAATCATTCCTGATGCGGAGGAGGTTCTTCGCGACTCGGTGCGGCAGCTGGTGGGCTCATGGGCGGGGGACGCCGAGATCATGCCCCACCGGCAACTGCTCGATCTCCTGGCCAAGCCGGTTACCAATGCCGGGGCGCCGGCCGGCAGGGCAACGGCATCCTCGCTGAGGGTGGTGCAACTCGGGCTTGAAATCGGAGTCCACACCCCGGCGGTCGCTGCGGCCTCCCGAAACGTGGCCGAGGGACTTCCCTTGGTGGAGTTCATGGCGCTTGTGGCACAGGCCGAGGCTGGGGGGCTTGATGCATCCCGACTGCTGGCCTGGGCGGCGGATCAGGACGCCCTGCGGACTCGACTGCTGGATGATGCCATTCCCATGGATTTGATCGAGGAGTTGCTCGACCGCATCGGCGACAGTGCCCTGGCGCCCTTGCTCGACGCGCTCGAGTTGTCGGAGTCCGCCTCACGCCGGAAGGCCATCATCCAACGCCTCGGCGCCCAGGGACCGGAGCTCGGACCGATCGTGATCGAGCGGTTGGCCAACAAGCCGTGGTTTGTCCAGCGCAACCTGCTGGTGCTGGTCGGCTCGTTGCCGGCGGCGCCGGCCGGGTTCAGTGCAGCCGAGTACGCCAGGAACCCGGATCACCGCGTCCGCCGTGAGGCGTTCAAGTTGATGCTGGGTCGTCCGGTGGAGCGCGGTGCCGCGATCCTCGCCGCCGCCGCCGATGTCGATTCGGGAATTGTGCTGATGGCGCTCCTGGCGGCCGGCGACGCTCCGCCGCCCGAACTGATCAGCCGGCTGCCGGGGCTGCTCTCGTCGGGCTATGTCGATTCCGAGGTGCGCTCCGCGGCGATCCGTCTGCTGGGGGCTCGACCGACCGCCGCCGGCCGCGACTGGCTCCTCGCCCAGGTCGTGGTCCAGAAAGGGTGGCTCTGGTTCAGGCGGGAGTCGCTCCGGGCCGGCAGCCCGGAGACGCTGCTGGCGCTCGGTGTGCTGGCCCGGAGTTTCAGCCGGCACACCGGAGTGGAGCTGGCGCTCCGATTGGCTTCCCGGTCGGGGGATCCTGAGATTCGAGCTGCCGTCCAGGTGGATGTTCCATGAGAGACCCCGTCCCCTTTCTCCTGGCTGTCGGACAGGCCTGGGCAGCGGCAGGCCTCTATGCCGAGAGTCACCCGGCCCGGGTGCGTTCACTTCAGGGCAGCGTGGATGCCCTGCAGGAACTCCTCGAGGGTTCCCGCGGGGTGCACTTCAGCTTCGTGGGTGGTGAGGTCATCGTCGGCAACCGGATCCTGCGGGACCTGCGGGACTGGGACTGGGCCGCCAAGCTCGCGGCGCTCGGCGTGGAACGGCTGGAATTCCACCCCCCGGTGCCGCCCGAGGCACTCAACCGATTTCTTGTGCTGGTCCTGGACCGGCTCAAACAGGGCGACCAAGGGGCGCCCCTGGCCCCCGAGAGCCCAGAGACCGGTATCAGGTTTGGCCGTCTGAGCATCGGGGGGGAGACGCCGGAGTCCCTGATCCGGCCCGGGCTTTGGACCACGGTGGAATACAACCTGGCACCAGAGGTCGAGGCGGTCCGCTGGATGCAGGATCAAGTCGCGAGCAGCGACAGCCTTCCGGTGGTGGAGACGGAGACCGTGGTCAGATCGCTGGCGCTGGCGATGCGCCAGCAGGGGGAACTCCTGCTCCCCCTGATCGCGCTCGAGGAACATGACCAGTATGCGGTCAGCCACAGCTGCAACGTTTCGGTGCTGGCCATGGGGCTCGCGGACTACCTGGGGTACGCGCCCCGCGAGGCCCGGGCGATCGGGGTGGCGGCGATGCTGGCCGACCTGGGCAACATCCGGGTCCCCCGGGAGATCCTGCTCAAGGCGGCGGCACTGGACCCCGCCGAGCGCACGCTGGTGGAGGCTCATTGCACCGAGGGAGCCCGCATGATCCTTGACAGGCACCCGAGGATGGAACTGGCCGCCGTGGTCGCCTATGAGCACCACCTGGATGTCGACGGTAGCGGCTATCCGGCCACTATTTTTCGGCGGGAACCCCATTTTGTCAGCCGTCTGGTCCGCATTTGTGACTTCTTTGATGCTGCCATGAGTCCCCGGGCGTGGCGTGCCTCGATGGGGATCGAATCCGCCATGGATCTCCTCAACGAAGGGGCCGGTCGCCGCTTTGACCCCGACCTGGTGATGCCGTTTACGACCATGTTGAGGCAGGCCAGAATCAAGCGGATGGCGATGGACCGGCCGGTGGTTGAGGTGGAGGCGGTGTCCGGTCTGGAGGACTCCGAGGCTGGCTGATCCGGGCGGGTGAAGGGGCCCAACAGGGGCTCGATCCGGGGCCGCCGCATTCCGGAAGTTGACCGGGGCATGCCGCAGCCCTAGTTTTGATGGCCGTGGAGGAATGGGCGTTCGGGGCTGTAGCTCAGTTGGGAGAGCGCTGCGTTCGCAATGCAGAGGTCAGGGGTTCGAACCCCCTCAGCTCCATGGTACGCTGCCCCTTGGTGTAACTGGCAACACGCCTGACTCTGGATCAGGAGAGTCCTGGTTCGATCCCAGGAGGGGCAATAGGAAACCCGGTATCGCCGTTGGCGATACCGGGTTTCGCTTGTTCAGGGGCGTCGGTTGGACAATCAGGCCTGGGCCCGCTGCAGGGGCCAGATGCGGATGACCGCTGCGGCAACCAGGATGGCGAGCGCCAGGCCAGCCACTGCGTCGAGGACATAGTGCACCCGGAAGTAGATCACGGCCAGCAAAATGCCGAGCGCCACCGGGGCGATCAGCGTACCCAGCCGGCGGCAGCCGCTGAATCCCAGCA
>JAWXBA010000193.1:0-3960 GCA_034439775.1 Gemmatimonadota bacterium
CGGCCCGTAGACATCGGCGCAGAAGGGGTCACGCGGAGCCGCGGTGTAGGGGCCGCCGGTAGGCGGCCCGTAGACATCGGCAGAAGGGGTCACGCGGAGCCGCGGTGTAGGGGCCGCCTGTAGGCGGCCCGTAGTAGACATCGGCGCAGAAGGGGTCACGCGGGGCCGCGGTGTAGGGGCCGCCGGTAGGCGGCCCGTAGACATCAGCGCAGAAGGGGTCACGCGGAGCCGCGGAGGTAAACAGAAAGACGCGGTGGGGTCGGGGACCAAGCCGGCATCGGTAGCGGGTCAATTGCCGGTTGCTTTTGTGAACAGCATGCACCGCGAGGCTCCAATCTCCACCGCACGGCTGTTCAACAAAAAGATCGCTGGCGTCCGGCTAGGCTATCTATCTCTTCCGGACCACGACCCTCCGCGTCCCGCAGTTCACCTCCGCGGCTCCGCGTGAGCCTTTTCATGCCCATCCTGCGCGCAGTTGGGTATTCAGGGCCCGGCGGCCCCCACCGAGGACCGAATTTGCCTGTATCTTCAGGGCATGCCCGACCACGACGTCACCGGACTCCTCGCCGCAGCTTCACGCGGGGAAACCGATGCCATGGACCAGCTCTTTCCGGTGGTCTATGGCAAGCTCAAGCTGTTGGCGCGGAAGCACCTCCGCGCCGAACGCGGCGATCACACCCTGAGCCCCACCGCCCTGGTGCACGAGGCATTTCTGCGGCTGGTGGATCAGGACGGCGTGTCGTGGGAAAGCCAGTCACACTTCTACGGCATTGCCACCCTGGCGATGCGCCGGATCCTGGTGGACCACGCCCGTCGGCGCACCGCCGGCAAGCGCAGCCGCCAGCTGCAAGTCACCCTCGACGACGCGTCCCCGATAGCGAGCGCCGATCCTTCTGCCGAGATCCTGGCGGTAGACGAGGCGCTGGCCGAACTGGCCGGACACGATCCCCGCGCCGCGCGGCTGGTCACCCTCCGCTACTTCGGGGGACTGACCATCGAGGAGGCCGCCAAGGTCATGGCGGTCTCCCCGGCCACCGCCAAGCGCGATTGGATCCTGGCCCGTGCCTGGCTGCAACGCGCCCTGGGCTGACGCTCCCCGTCCCATGATCTCGAACACCGACTGGCCCAGGCTGCGCGAGCTCTTCGACCAGCTGGTGGACCTCCCCAGGGCGGAGCAGGCGCCACGCCTGGAGCAACTCTCCGCCGGCGACGCCTGGCTCCGCGAGGAGGTTGGATCGCTGCTGGCGGCCAGCCGCACTGCGGGGGACCGGTTCGACCGCGTTCCCGACCTGCCCGACGACTTTGGCGACTTCGGCCCCGATGACCCCAGCGTGGGCACCCGGATCGGACCGTATCGGATTGCCCGCGAGATTGGCCGCGGAGGAATGGGTGCGGTGTTCGAGGCGTTCCGCGACGACGACGCCTACACCAAGCGGGTGGCGATCAAAATGGTCCCCGCCGACCGGGTGACACCGCTGGTGCTGAAGCGCTTTCACCACGAGCGGCAGATCCTGGCCCGGCTGGAGCACAAGAACATCGCCGCGCTGCTCGATGGCGGTGTCACCGGCGATGGCCGGCCCTGGTTCGCCATGGAGTGCGTCGAGGGCGAGCGCATTGATCACTACTGCGACCGCCAGCGGCTCGGCGTCCGCGACCGGCTCCAGCTGGTGCGCCAGGTCTGCGCCGCGGTGCATTACGCCCACCAGAACCTGGTCGTCCACCGCGATCTCAAGCCGAGCAATGTGCTGGTTGGGCCCAACGGGACGGTCAAGCTGCTCGACTTTGGCATTGCCAAGCTGGTGGACCCCGGGGAGCCCGAACCGGACCTGACTGAGACCGGTACCCTGCCCATGACCACGAGCTACGCCAGTCCCGAGCAGCTGCGGGGCGAGCCGGTCAGCACCACCAGCGACCTCTATTCCTTGGGTGTGCTGCTCTATGAACTGCTGGCGGGGCGGCCACCGTATCTCTTTGGCAACCTGCCGATTCTCGAGATCCGGCAGCGAATGCTGGAGGAGACCCCGCTGGCCCCGAGTCTGGTGGCCGAACCGAATACGGCGCCCGTGTCGGAGCTGACCCGCACCCGGGCCGGCGAGCTTGACCACATCGTCCTGATGGCGCTGCGCAAGGAACCCGCCCGCCGCTACGCCTCCGCCGAGCAGTTGGCCGACGACCTGCTCCGGTTCACGGCTGGCCAGCCGGTGCGGGCCCAGCCCGATTCGTTCGGCTATCGCGCCACCAAGTTTGCCGCCCGCAACCGGGCGGCGGTGGCCGCCGTGGCGGTGATCTTCGTGACCCTCGTCGGCGGCCTGGCGGTGACGCTGGGGCAGATGCGCGCCGGCGAGCGCGAGCGGGCCCGCACCGATGTCGTCAACCGCTTTCTCCAGGAAGTCATGCTTGCCAACGCCATGGATGGCGGGGCCGGCGGCGGCCAGCGCACCATCAGCGACGCCCTCGACGCCGCCTCGGTTCGCCTGGTCTCCGAGGAGTTGGCCGGATTCCCGGAAGTTCGCGCCACCCTGCAGCAGATCATTGGCACCAGCTATCTCTCGATCGGGCGGTACCAACAGGGAGAGACCCACCTTCAGGCTGCCCTGGCCACCCAGCTCCCGCTGCTCGGCGAGGACCACCTCGAGACCATCAAGACCGGGCGCTCGCTGGCCAAGGTGGCACTGGTCCGCGCCGACTACGCCGCCGCCGAGGCCTTTTTCGTGCGGCACCTCGACCGGCTGCGGCGGGAGGAGAGGGCGGGCCGCCTGCCGACCTCTTCGCTGGTGGAATCACTCAACGACTACGCTCTGGGGCGCCGCGCCGTGGGCGATGCCGAGGCGGCCGAGGCGCTGCTGCGCGAGGCGCTGGCGCTCCAGCCGCGGGTGCCCGCGGTGGCCCAGGGGGCGATCAAAGTCATCGAGACGCTGTTGATCCTGGTCCAACTCGACCAGGGAAAGCTGGACGCCGCCGAAGCGGATGCGCGGCGGCTGGTGGAGAGACTGCGTGCTGGGCCCTACACTGCCTCCAACGAAATGGCGGCGGGGCTGACCATCCTGGGCAGCATCCTGATGGAGCAGGGGCGGCTGGACGAATCGCGCGCTCGGTTGCGCGAGGCGGAGGCGCTCTACCGCCGGATCTTTGACCCCGACTATCTGCCGACGCACGACAATCTGCGGCTCCAGGCCCAGGTGGCATATCTCGACGGCCGGACCGCAGACGGAGTGGCGCTGATCGACCAGGTGCTGGCCAACTACCGGAAGTTCAGCAAGCCGCAGTACATCAGCTTTGCCACGGCGTTGACGGTCCAGGGACAATTGCTGTACGCCCAGGGCAGGCTGCCGGAGGCGGAGCGGGTGATGGGTGAGGCGCTCGCGCTCCGGCGCGAGAACTTGCCGGCGGGCCACTTCATGGCGGCGCTCACCGAGGGCGCCCTGGGCGAGCTGCTGGTGGCGGCGGGACGGTATGCCGAGGCGGAGTCGCTGCTGGTGGCGAGTAAGGCGGCGTTGCGACAGTCGCAGGCAACCGCCAATCCGCGCACCCGGTTGGCGGAGGCGCGGCTGGCGGCGTTGTATCGGGCCTGGGGCAAACCGGCGCCGTAGGGGCGCACCCCTGTGCGTCCCATAGGCAGCCGTGAATTGGTGTCACGCGGAAACGCAGAGACGCAGAGAAAGGCGCGAAGGATTCGGCCCCGGGGAGAGGTCGTGGCTTTGGGTTAAAAAACCCCGCCCGTTGGATCCGATCTCATCGGGTAGGGCCTTTCACCAAGAATATACGGAGCCAGCCCTGACAGGGACGCCCGCAAAGCGAGTAGAAACCTCTGCGCCTCCGCGGCTCCGCGTGACTCCATACCGACGATCCCCGCCCTGCCCACTAGTGGATCGTGATTCCCAACCCCAGCTGTCCAAAATTCAGGTCGCCGCCACCATCATACTTGGTGGCCACGCCGTTCCAGAACGGGGTCAGGCTCAC
>JAWXBA010000194.1:0-3877 GCA_034439775.1 Gemmatimonadota bacterium
CCCACCCTTCCCGGGGAGATTCTGCTCGCGGTATTCCTCAAGCCGCTGGGGATTCCATAGTCTGCCATTGCGCTGCAGTTGGGGGTGTCGTTCGCCCGGCTCAATGAGGTGATCAACGCCCGCCGCGGGGTCACTCCAGACACCGCCCTCCGACGGGCCCAGGTAGCTTGCATGAGGGCCGACTTCTGGCTGGGGCTCCAGCAGGGTTGGGATCTCTGGCATGCGTTGCGCACGGAGGCGGCGGGGGAGCTGGCGCAACTGCGGCCTCTGGCGGGCACCGAGAAGAGCTGACCGAGGGGAGGGCTGTCGTCCGCAGAAGAAGCCGTCAATCGGTCGCGGTCAACCCCCCCCGTCCAATAGCTCCCGTCCGGTCCAATGCGGAGCAGCAGCCCCTGCGCCGTACCCTTCACCAGCGCCTCGGCCATCGACCCCACGTTCAGCCGCTTCTTGATCTGCTTCAGGTGGGCGTCGACGGTTACCTCCGCGCAGCCCAAGCGTGCAGCGATGGCACCATGGGTCAGCCCATCTGCGAGGCCGCGAAACACGGCCAGCTGCTTGTCTGTCAGCGGCATTTCCTTTCCCGCTTCGTTTTCCTGCCAGTACTCGCCTCCCGCCAGCACGGTGTGGATCACCTGAACCAGCAGTGGCGGTTCGTCGCCCTTGCCCAGGCATGCTCGGGCGCCGTCCTTCCTGGCCGCGTTTACCACCCAGGGATCGGCCCACACGGTCAAGATGATCACCTTGACCGAGGGGAGGTTCCTGGTGCAGTGGCGGAGGACGTCAAATCCGGTACGGTGCGGCTCCGGGAACTCTACGTCCTGAATCAGCAGGTCAATGGTCTGGGTGGCAAGCTTGTGGAGTGTCTCATCGATGGTCGTGGCCATGGCAATATCTGGCCAGGTCTGCCAGAGGAGCTGAACGGTTCCGGCGGCCGAGATCTCGTGGTCGTCGGCGATCATGAGTTTCATGGGAGGGCTCCTTCCAACTCTCTCCAAGATATTGGCCGGCGAGGAAATGGCTACCCCTATGGATATCCATAATTGCGCCCGGCCGATGCGAACCCTAACGTAGTCAAACCGACGGAGGGGTACCCGCTTGGCCAAGAATCCGACAGCGCTCCGCCTGGTCCCTGTCCTCCAACCACCGCCTTTCGAGGAGACCACCATGAAGCAAAACAAATTGCTGCTCCAGGCGTTCGTCGTTACGATGATGGGATTCGCAGCGCACCTCTCGGGTCCAGCACCTGCCACAGCTGCGGCGACCGGTTCCTGTGGGTGGAGTAGATGTACCGGAGTTTGTGGTGTAGGAAATCCCTGTGGCGAGGACTGCGACTGGATCTGCTTACCCCCGACCAGCGGCAATTGTCTGCCCTACCACGTGTGGTACGAGGCTTGCCTATTCCCCACCTGAATCGTAGAGCCAGCGTCAGAGCTTGGCCTGTACCCCCAAGCTCTGATGCGGCCGACGGGGGCGGCCCAAGGGCGGGGTGAATCTCGCTTCGCACCACCACTCTCCCAATTGTGTCGGGTGAGGAATGGTGGCTATCCACTAGGACGCTTTCCTTTGAATCAGCCAACGAGGTCCCAATGAGCAGCGCACTCGAACGTGGGCTTTCGGTGATCCTCTGCGTCAGCGCGGTCACGCTTGCGGGAAGCGTTGCGTGGCGAGAGTTCGGCACGCCGCCCCTCTCCGACGCAACCATGAGAAGCGCGCCGCCTGTGTACACCCCGGGCTGGGAGGACGCTCTATTAGTAGGAGTGCGAGTTGGTGAACAGACTGCGAAGATTGCCGTCGTAGAGTTCTCCGACATGGAGTGCGCAGCCTGTGCGCGGTTCCAGCGCACCATCGAAGAGGTGCTCGACGAGTACCCTCTGGACGTTGCGTTCATCTTTGTTCATTTGCCATTGGAGGGTCATCGTTTTGCGAGGCAGGCGGCCAGGGTGGCAGAGTGCGCGGAGACAAGAGGATTGTTCTTTCCGATGATCAGTGTCCTGTTTGGCAAGCAAGATTCGCTCGGCCTGAAGTCCTGGGGTTCGTTCGCACTCGAAGCTGGGATCTCTGACTCAGCTTCGATCAGCGCGTGCGCCTGGGACAGCAGCCCCGTCGCCCGCATCGATGCCGGCTTGGCGCTTGCCAAGAAGCTGGACGTGACAGCCACACCGACCGTGCTTGTAAACGGTTGGAAGTATGTGGGTCCAAGCAAGGAGCAGTTGAACCGAGCAATCGAGGCCGCGCTCAAGGGCGAGAGCCCGGGGGATGCGGGGATGAATTAGGTACGAAGCCCTGAAGGATGACGGGGGAGTTTGGGCCCCCAAACCCCACGCGGCATGGTGTGCCTTCTCGTGCCCTCACGCGGTGTTGAGACCCCAAGCTGGATCGAGCTGTCGGTCTGCATCGCCGCATTTCCTGCTCAACGCCGAATGAGCCTTGCGGTCGATCTCGCTGTCGCCCTGGACCAACATAGAGTGGGTGCGTGCGGCTAGCACCCTAGCGGGGCATCCGGCTTGCCGACATATTGCTGGCGCTACTGTGATCAACCGGTGCCGGACCCGGCCGCTCTAGGCTCGGTTCGCTGGAGAGGCGTCATGGCAAAGTCGACCCCCGTACTCTTCGCCTTGCTCCTCGGCGCTACTCAGCTCCTGGCCGCCCAGGAACTCGGTTCCATCACAGGCACGGTACGAGACTCCTCCGGCGTCGCGATAGGCGGAGCGGAAGTCCTGCTCGGTACCCGCCGCCTCCAGACCAGTCCGCAAGGTCGTTTCCAGATCGATAGCCTCCCAGTGGGCGATCACTTCCTTACCATCCGACTGGTGGGCTATACTGCCTTGCGCTCACCGGTTGCCATTCGTGCCGGCTTGAACGAGTACAACTACGTTCTCTCTGCCGCGGTGCAGTCGCTGCCTACCGTGAGCGTCGAAGCTCGCCGGACGGGGCTCTACGGCACCGTAGGAGATTCCGCCTTTGCGCCACTGGCTGGGGCCAGGGTCCAACTCGCCGGAAGGGGCGGGGGAGAGGTGCTTACCGACTCGGCTGGGCGTTTCGAGTTTCCGCGGGCATCCGATGGACAGTACGCGGTCCGGATCGTCCTTCCCGGCTACGCGGAGGAACGACGGTTTGTCGAGCTCAAAAATGAGGAAGGACTGGAACTCGGCATCCGGCTGCGAGCCTCCCGCACCTTTGCAACGCGGGCAGACGACGTGGCGGTCCAGGAGCTTGGTCGTCGCCTCGCGATGAATCTCAAAAGCGAGCGCATGAATGCCACTCAGTTGGAACGCTTCGGCACCCTCGGTCTCTGCGACTTGCCGGGGTTCGTATCCAGGCTTCGAGTTCCGGCCGAGGGGCTCACGATCATCGTGAACGGAACATTCATCCTCGACAGGATGCCAGGGTATGCGCTGTGCTCCTGGCGAGCTTCCGACGTCGAACTGGTTGAGTTCGGGGACACAGTTTGCCGCGACCTGACGCGCACACTCGTCGATCTCTTGAAGGTGTGGTGCACGAGCTTCACCAGACCTGCGGAAACCCTCTCCATGAGGGAGCGGATGCGCATCCTGGACGGGCTCACCATGGGAAGCGGAAGCGTCCAGCCCAGGGGTGGACCCTTCGTCGCAATCTGGGAGCGACGGTAGTCTTCAGCGGGATTGGGTCTTTTGCCATACCCTGCGGTGGCACGCTGCCGAGGAGGATGCCCGGCTGGGGCCGTCGCCGTCGGCAGGCACCGGCCAGGGCTGACCTAGGGGTAGGTTAGCACCAGTGAATGGCCGCCGTCAATCAGTTGCCCCCCCCTGATTGCCCGGAGGCGTTCGGGTCCCTACGGGCCTTGCGACGAGGCGCCGCCGGCCATTCGTCGGGAATGATCACCCCGAGCCGGGTAGCC
>JAWXBA010000195.1:0-6187 GCA_034439775.1 Gemmatimonadota bacterium
GCCTTCGCCATCCGGTCGATGAAGGGGCTGGTGGGTCGGTGGTAGCCATATGCCGACACATGGTCGGCGCGAAGGGCATCGATGACGACCACTACCACATCGGGTACGCCGGCCTCGGCCGAGGGCAGGGCCCGGGTCTCGGAGCGCTCACGAAGGGCGTAGTACCCTTCGATCCCGATCAGCAGCGCCACCGCAGCGCTGGCCAGCAGGGGAAGCGTCCGGCGGACCAGCCGGAGGGTGGCCGCCTCGTCGCGGCGGATCAGACGGGTCAGGGCGGTGGCAATGCCGAGCACCAGGATCGGCAGCACGGCGGCGTGCACGTACCGATTGAAGACCTGGGCCGCGAAGAGGGTGGCAAAGGCGGTGGCGACCAGGAACGGCGGCACCGTCCCTCGCCAGCGGTCAGGGAGCAGTCGCGCCCCGAGGGCCAGCAGGCTTCCGGCCGCGAGAAACACCAACCCATTCAGGACCGGGGCAATCCAGATCACATGAGTCCAGAGGTTGGTGAGGCGATCGAAGCGCTGGATCAGCATCCAGACCGGACCCTCGACCAGGCCGCTGACCAGCCCCGCCCACACGGCGAGGAGGATCAGCGGCCCCGCTTGGGCCAGCTCTGCTCGGGATTCCCGCTCTGCCATCGCTACTGCTCCCTGGAAATGGGTCTGGCCTGACGCCGGCGTCGGCGGGAGCCTGGGATGCAAGAAGCCGGCCCGCGCCAACGATGGGCCGGCCCGGCAGGTGCACAGGCCCAGGACAAGAAAATGCCGCTGGCCGTCGGGCGCCAGCGGGATCTTGAGTTGCCGGCCGGATTACCGCTCCGGAGCGCCGCCCCCACCGCCACCCGTTCCGGCTCCCCCAGGATGGCCCGGGGTGGGGAACTGCTAGATCTCCCCCTTCCGCGCCGCCTCCGCCAGGAGGTCGGCCGCCCGGAAGGCGAGCGCCTGGATCGTCAAGGTGGGCTGGCCCCGGCCACTGGTCACGAAGGAACTGCCGTCGACCACGAACAGGTTGGGGACATCGTGGGCCCGGTGGTTGCGGTCCACCACCGAGCGCTGCGGGTCGTTCCCCATCCGGCAGGTGCCGAGCAGGTGGACGGTAAAGCCGGGATCCTCCGTGATCTCGGTGTCGTGCAGCGTCACGGCGCCAGCGGCGGTCAGGAGGTCGCGCCCGAGCGCCTGGAAATGCCGGTAGAGGCGGAGATCCTGCTCGTGCTCCCGGAAGGTGGTCCGCAGCGCCGGCATCCCCCAGGCATCCTTGAGTTCCGGATCCAGGGTCACCGAGTTCGTTTCGACCGGCAGCGAGGTGGTGTGGCCATAGGAAAGCGCCGTGTGGGAGAACCACGGCTTGAGCCGGCGCTTGAATGCCGCCCCCCATTGCGGTTCATCCTCCGGGACCGAGAGCGCCATGATCATGGCGGGGACATCGAACCGAAAGTCGAATCCCCCGCCGCCGGACAATCCCAGTGCCGGATCGAGTTCATACGGTTGATGGGTGATCCTGGAGACGACCGGTCCGCGGTGGCCGTTGACCGGGTGCTCGAACTCGCCACGGGTCGTCGCGGCCCCGTTGAACATGAAATGCTTGCCCACCATTCCGCTCGAGTTGGCCAGCCCGTTGGGAAAGCGGCTGGACTCCGACAACAAGAGCAGCCGGGGCGACTCGGCGCCATTGGCGCAGAGCACCACCACCCTGGCCCGCTGGCGCTGCTCCTGCTTGTCCTTGTCGAAGTAGAGCACTCCGGTGGCACGGCCTGCGGCATTGGTCTCGATCCGGGCCACGGTGCTCTCGGAGCGCACCTCACAGCGACCGCTGGCCAGGGCCTCGGGGATCATGGTGTAATTGGCGCCGGACTTGGCGCCCCACTCGCACGGGAACCCCAGGCAGAAGCCGCAGTTGTGGCAGGGCTGGCGGCCCTGCCACGGTCGCGACAGGATCGCCATCGGGGCCGGCATGGAGCTCCAGCCGAGCTTGTCGCACCCCGCGGTCAGGAGGACCCCTGGACCGGTAACGTTGAGCGGGGGCAGCGGGTAGGGGCGGGACCGGCGCGGCTCGCCGGGGGCCGCATTGGCCTGTCCGGAAACGCCGATCGCCCATTCGACCGCTGAGTAGTAGGGCTCCAATTCGTCGTAGCTGATCGGCCAATCGGCCAGGGCCGCCCCCGGCACGCCACCCTTGACGGAAAATTCGTTGAAATCGATGGGCCGGAAGCGCCAGTAGTTGCCAGTGAAGTGGAACGAGGTGCCGCCGACGACCTTGGCATAGCCGACATACTGGGCCGGCTCGGCCTTGTCGGCAGCGGTGCGCCGGTAGGTCTGGGGCTGGGTGACCGGATCGACGCCCCAGCGGTTGGTGATGAACGCGCCAAGCTCGTCATGCTCCATCTCACCGGGCGACACCGCCCGACCCTGTTCGAGCACCAGCACATCAAATCCCTTGCGCGTCAATTCGCGCGCCACCGACGCGCCGGCCGGGCCGGAGCCGATCACCAGGAAATCCACCTCGGTGTCCTGTGAGAAGACTTTGCCCGATTGGAGGGACTGCCGCATCAAAGCACCCTCCCCAGGAGGGCACGCTGATTGTCAGGGTGGTCGTACCACCCGAAGGGGGGGGTGAACTCGTGCCCGGTCTCCTGTCCGATCAGTTGCCACCCCAGGTAGTCTGCGTTGCCGCCGTATTTGGGGAGCGCAAACATCCCGGCAATGGTGGCAAACCGGACGGCCCCGAAAAACGGGGTGTCCTGCCTCGCCGTGAGCAGGGCGTCCTGCTGGCTTTCCGTGAGGGCAGCGAAGCGGCGCTGGACGGGATGGGCGGCCGCCACCGCCGTTTCGAGTGCCGCCAACTCCGCGGTGTAGAACTCCTGCTGATCGCTGGCGAATCCAGTGAGCGACTGGTCGATGAACCAGATCACCCCGGCCTCCCTGGCCCCCGGTGTCTCGTCGGTGGGGAAGATCCGCGCCGCAATGGCCTCGACATCGGCCGCCTGCTCCTCGGTGAGGAAGCCGAGGACTCGTGGCGGGGCCGGGGAGTCGGGGGGCGGAGCGTGGCTCGCCGCCTCCGGGTCGAGCGTTCGCCGGCAGGCCAGGGCCGCGCCCAGCCAAAGCGCGGCAACTCCGTGGACAAATTCACGGCGAGAAAGGGGCATCCAGGCTCCCGATGCGGCGACGGGTAGGGCCTACGAATCCGGCGGGACTGCTGGGAAGGTGGGGCCGGTGGGCGGAGGGAGCAAGGGAGACCGCTTAGGGCTTTCGAAGGAACGCCTCGAGCAGGATGCGGTGCTCCACATACTCAGGTCTTGCCTTGGCCATTTCCGGGTCGAAACGGGCCGTGAACTCCGCGCGGGCCACCGTCTCGCCGGCACTGTCCCCGCCGAGCCCAGCTACCACGCCACGCACGTAGTAGCCAAAGAGGTTGTCGGGAACGTCCGCCAGGATGGTGTCCGCGTGGGCCAGGGCGCTGGCCGGATCTCCGGCCACGGCGAGCATCATGGCCACATGGTACCTGGAATCCACATCGCGCTGCTCGGTCGGCAGGGACTCGAAGATCCGGACCGCTCGGAGGGAGAACTCGCGAGCTGACGCGGCGTCGCCGCGCTCGGCGGCAGTGCTCACGAGGGTAACAAGCTGCTCGAATTGACGCTTGGGTGGTGCGGTGGAGTCCACCGCGGTGTCCAGCAATCGTGTCGGGTTGCCATTCGATCGGGTGGCCTGCCAGACGAGCGCCAGAAGCACCAATAGGAGGGCTGTGCCGACAATGATCACCGCGACAGGGCGCTGCCCCGGCTCCGCCACCGGCAGTCCGGGTGTCGCCTCTCCGCACCGCCCGCAATACCGGCCGGTGAGTGTGGTTCCGCATTTGGCACAGTTCAAGGTTTGGTCCGGGTCATCAAGCAATCCTTCAACATGGGAAACCAGCGAACCCCGTGCTTGGTCCCGAACGTACCCAGATGATCCTGCGTCGGTCAATTGCAACAAGGTTTCTTCACGATTCACTCACAATCCCTTGTCCCAGCATGCTTTAGACTAGTGCCACGATTCCGGCACAGATTGGTTGCCGCCGTCAATCCGATTTGGGGTCCTGAGCGTTGCAGGTGGTCATCTGACCGGGGTAGGGAAGCCTTGAGTGGTTCCGACCCTTCACCAGGAAAACCGGGAGTTTCACGATGAGGAAGAGTCTGGGGATCGTTGTTTCCGTGCTGGGATTGCTGCTGGTGCTGGGGGTGCCGACTGCGGCGCACGCGATCCCGGCTTGGAGCCGGATGACGGGGGCCCCGTGCTCGACCTGTCACGCCACTCCGACGATGCAGCTCACCAAGGACGGCTTGGATTTCCTTCGGAATGGCCACCGGCTGGATCCGCTCAAGGTGGATGCCGATGACCAGGACCTGAGCAATTACGTCAGCTTCGTGTTCAAGGGGCGGTACTACGCCGATTACCGCGACGCCGCGCGGACCGGACTCACGAATACCCAACGCCCCAAGACCCAATTCGAACAGCATTCGATGTCGATCTACACCGGCGGTGCGCTCAGTGATCGGATCTCCTACTTTGCGGAGGTGTACCTGAGCGAGAACACCGGCGCGACCTCAGGCAGCAACGTCGTTCAGGGGGATGCGGCCCGGAAGAAGCTGGCCGAGGCGTTTGTGGCGTACAACCTTCCCGTGGGCGACAAGGGGAGCTTCCTGAAGTTCCGGGCCGGTGCCATTCTGCCGGAAATCCTGCACGTCTTCGGTGCCGGAGCCCGCAGCGCGGAGCACCGCTCGATCGTCATCAACGACGGGCTGGTTGGCAACGCCAACGGATTCAAGCTGTTCAACCGGCAGCAGGGGCTGGACGCCGCCCTGGTGACTGACCGGGTCGAAATCGCCGCTGGGATCCTGAACGGATCCGACGCGGGCACCACCAACTCGATTGACGCCGACGGGAGCAAGGACGTCTTCGGCAGCGCGCTGGTGAATGTGGATGACCACGGGTCGGCCCTGGGTGGGTACTACCACAACGGCCACTTCACGGTCTACACCGCCAAGCAGGACTACAGCACGCCGATCCTGTACCAGGACGATTTCTACCGGGCCGGGCTGCTCGGTCGGTTCGTACGCGACAATTGGCGGGTCGTGGGAACCTTCTTTACGGGGAACGAGGTCATCAACGCCACTGGCGGCGAGGCGAAGAATCAGGGCTTCAACGCCCTGGTGGACTACAACTTTACCGAAAATGTTGGCGCCTACTTTCGCTACGACCAGGTTGATCCGAACACCGCCATCGAGGCCAACAACTCGACGATGTTCCTGGTTGGCCTCAACGGGATGTTGTTCCAGAGTGACAAGAGCGGCGCACGGTGGCAGATTGAGTTCACCAGCCGGGGCAGTTTTGCTGGTGGCAGCATCTCGTCTCCAGGGACAACGAAGTATCGTGACAACAGGATCTGGGCCCAGCTGACCTTCGGCTTCTGAGAGGGGAGTGCGGGGCGCGGCGGGGAAACCCGCCGCGCTCCAGCGTTACTGGGAGATGGTGTCTGGGGAGCGCGCCTTCACCTCAACTATTGTGGGACCTGATGAAGATGAAACTGGCATTCCCTCCCGCAGCGGTACTGGCAATGATCCTCAGCGGAGGCGTGGCAGTCGCCACTGTCGAGGCACAGGAGTACAAGTACATTGGCGTGGAGGCGTGCGGCAAGTGCCACAAGACTGCCAAGATCGGCAACCAACTGGCGGTATGGGAGCAATCGAAGCACTCCAAGGCCTACGCCACGCTGCAGACCCCGCAGGCCGACAGCATCGCCCTGGCCACCGGGCTGGCCACCAAGGCGGCCGAATCCGAAACCTGCCTCGGTTGCCACACCACCGCCGGACCTGATGCGGGGGTGAAGCCGGACGAGGGCATTGGCTGCGAGCGCTGTCACAACCCTGGCTCGGGGTACAAGGGCTTGAGTGTCATGAAGGACCGGGCGAAATCCATCGAGGCCGGCATGAGGGACATGGGTAGCCCCGAGACGATCGAGACGATGTGCCGCACCTGTCACAATGAGAAGAGCCCCTCATTCAAGGCCTTCAACTTCGCCGAGCGGTGGGAGGAGATCAAACACCTCAGGCCGACCGCGCCTTAGCGCTGCCTGCCGGATGAAGGGAGGGGCCCCCGCCACGCGGTGGGGGCCCCGTCTCGTTTCCCAACCGGGTGGCGTCAGCCACCCC
>JAWXBA010000196.1:0-3949 GCA_034439775.1 Gemmatimonadota bacterium
CCGCAGCCGACACTTGGCGAGCCGGCGCTGTGGCCCAACTGGAAACATGGGCCGAGCGGCTCCAGATCCCCTGCGTCTCCGGCAAACAGGGTGGCGACCCGGCCGCCGTGGCCTTCGATGCCCTTGAGGCCGCCTCCAGTCGGGGTGCCGACACCGTGCTGATCGATACCGCTGGGCGGCTGCACACCCAGGACGGCCTGATGGACGAACTGCGCAAGGTGGTCCGGGTCATTGCCAAGCGGAATCCCGGCGCACCGCACGAAACGCTACTGGTCCTCGATGGTACCGTGGGACAGAACGCGGTACAGCAGGGAAGGGCGTTCGGCGAGGCGGTGACGCCGACCGGACTGATCGTCACCAAGCTCGATGGCACCGCCCGCGGCGGTGCGGTGATCGCCCTCCGCCGTGAACTCGACCTGCCGATTCGGTTCCTCGGCCTCGGCGAGGGGATCGAGGATCTGCGGCCGTTCGATGCGGAAGCGTTCGCCCGCGATCTGCTGGCCATGGGAGAATAGATTCGGTCGTCGTCACCGACACCCGATACCTGATACCTGATACCTTCCACCTGACACGATCTCACCCCACCCACATTCCCCATTCCCTGTTCCCCATTCCCCGCGACCTCATGCCCCTCCGCCCCGACACCCGGATCCAGTTCCTCAAGGGGGTCGGCGAGCGCCGCGCCGAGTCGCTGGCTCGGCTGGGCATCCAGACCGCGCGCGACCTGCTCTGGCACCTTCCTCACCGCTACATCGACGCGTCCAATGTGACCCTGCTCGCGAGGGGTCGGGTCGGTGACGACGTCGCCTGTCTCGGCAAGGTCATCAGCAAGGGAGTCCTGCCCACTCGGAAGGGGCTGCGGATCTTTCACGCCGTGCTCCGTGACAGCAGCGGCGTGCTGGAGTGCGCCTGGCCGGGGCAGCCGTTCCTGGACCGGTCGATCGAGGTCGGCCAGACGCTGCTGGTGGCGGGCCCGATCCGGTTCTATCACGGCAAGCAGATGAATCCCCGCGAGTTCATGATCCTCGGCGACGAGGAGGGGGACGCCAGCCCGCTCGACCGCGGATTGGTGCTGCCGGTGTACCCCGCCACCGAGGGGTTGAGCCACAAGGTGATCCGGGGGCTGATCGACCGCCATCTGGAGGAGCTCCTGCCGCTCGCCCCGGAGATTCTTCCCTCCGATCTGCGAAAGTCCTTCGAGCTGCCGGATCTGCCGACGGCATTCCGCGCCGTCCACCGGCCTGCGAGCACCGCGGAAGCCGAGCGGGGTCGGCGGCGGTTGGCGCTGGATGAACTCCTGGACTTGCAGTTGATGTTGGCACGGGCCCGCTATCTGGCTCGTCGGGGCCGGTCGGGAATCCGCTTCGAGGTCAAGCGGAGCCTGACCTCGGAGCTCAAGAAGGCGTTGCCCTGGCCGCTCACCGCTGATCAGCGCAAGGCGCTGGTCGAGATTACCGGCGACATGACCTCGAACGAACGGATGCACCGGCTCCTGATGGGAGACGTCGGCACCGGCAAGACCGTCGTGGCGCTGTTCGCCATGTTGCTGGCGGTGGAGAACGGCTACCAGGCTGCCCTCATGGCGCCAACCGAACTGCTGGCCGAGCAGCACCTCGCAACGCTCACCGCGCTGCTCCAGCCGCTGGGGCTTGTGCCTGAGCTGCTGGTGGGTAGACTCACCGCCGCGGAGAAGAAGGCGGTGCGCGGCCGACTGGCGTCGGGAGAGACTGCACTCGTCGTCGGGACCCACGCCATCCAGGTGGAGAGCACGGCGTTCCACCGGCTCGGCCTGGCGGTCATCGATGAGCAGCATCGCTTCGGGGTGGAACAGCGGGCGTCGTTGATTGCCAAGGGGGAAGGCCCCGACGTCCTCCTGCTCACTGCCACCCCGATACCGCGGTCGCTGGCGCTGACCCGGTTCGGCGATCTGGACATGTCGGTGCTCCGGGCCAAGCCACCCGGTCGCGGCCCGGTGCGAACCGGCATCCGGGGCCCATCGCAGCACGAGAAAGTCTGGGAGTTCGTGGCCTCCGAGGTGGCGGCCGGTCGGCAGGCATACATTGTCCTGCCGGTCATCGAGGAGTCGGAAAAGACTGACTTGCGTGCGGCCGAGACGATGTACGAGGAGCTGCGGTCGCGCTGGCCCAAGCTGGCCGTCGGGCTGGTCCACGGCCGGCTCAAGGCCGAGGAGCGCGACGGGGTGATGCGCGAATTCCGGGCGGGGCGGATCCAGATCCTGGTGGCCACCACGGTCATTGAAGTGGGCATCGACGTCGCCAACGCCACCGTGATGGTGATTGCCCACCCGGAGCGGTTCGGGCTGGCGCAGCTGCACCAGTTGCGGGGTCGGATCGGGCGTGGCGAGGCCGGCGGCACCTGCATCCTGTTGTCCGATGGGGCGGTTCCGCCGCGGCTCCGGAAGTTTGCCGCTACCACCGACGGCTTCAAGATTGCCGAGCTGGACCTGGCCGAGCGCAGCCACGGCGACCTGATGGGCCAGCGGCAATCGGGCGGGGAAGACCTCCGGGTGGCTCGGCTGCCCGACGACACCGACCTGCTCGAGGTGGCCCGTCGGATGGCCCAGGAGGTGCTGGCTGCTGATCCTGCGCTTGACCGCACCGCCAATCGGCCGCTCAAGCAGCGGGCGGTGGAGCGGTACCCGCGGGCGGAGATCCTCTTCCGGGTGGGGTAGGAGAGAATGATCCGCAGATTGCGCAGATCAGGGGGATTGGTCAATTCCTGGGCTACCACTTCTGTCCGGTGTTGCTCCGGAATCTTTTTGTGAACTGCTCTTCCCGTCCGGTGCGGTTTCCGGCGGCCGCCAAGGGTTTGGATGTGGAACGGACCTGCCGTTCATCAAATACTCCGGGAATCTCCCCGTACTGCGAGCTGACCACGGACCCGGAACAATCTGCATCAATCCGTGACATCTGTGGATCCGCCCTGCCGATGCTTGCCAATTCACAAGAATCGACCCGCTCCGGAATCAATCTGCGTCATCTGCCTAATCTGCGGCTTCTCCTATCCCCGTCGCGCCGCGTCAGGCAGCGGGCGGTGGAGCGGTACCCGCGGGCGGAGATGCTCTCCCGGGCGGTGCGGTGCGGGTATGGGGGGCAGCGTTGGTCAGATGGGGGAGTGTGGGGGTGACGAAGGGGAAAGACTCAGTCCATCGGTACTCAAGTACCCGGGCCTTCGGAAAATCCGGGGCGATTCAGTCCCAACCCTCTCGATCGAGTTGAGCACGAGCAGCCCGGGGCAGATTTTCGTCCAGCTTGACGCGCACCTTCAGGCCGGGATTGGCACGATACGCTCAGGTGCGAGTTCGGCCGCGAAGGCAAGAGCCGCAGGAATGTGAGCAGGTTCCAAAGTCGGATACTGGTCGAGAATGGTCTCCGCTGTCTCGCCTGCTGCCAGGTTATCCAAGACGACGTAGACAGGCACACGGGTGCCCTGCATGCACGGGGTGCCGTGCATGCGCTCGGCATCAATCCAGATATGCTCACGCCAGTTCATGATATTCTCCGTGCCGCTGCGGGTTCTCCAGTCTAGCATGAATCCTCCCGTGCGCCCAGAAGTTGTGACTGGGCTGGCCTTCCGGCTTTGCGTGGGCTGGCTCCTCCCGGGGAAGCGGAGGTACCAGTCCGGCGACCATCCCAGCCGTCGCCCGAGCGGAGGACCAGCTCATGCCCCACTCCAGTATCCAGCGCGGACTCGATGTCCACAAGGGGTCGATCACCCTCGCCGTCCTGCAGGCCGACGCCCCCGCCCCAACCCGGGTCGACCGCCTCCCGCATGACCCGCCCCGGCTTGTGCGCTACCTGGCCCGCCTCGCCCGGGATGCCGGGATCGAGTTGGTGGGGGTGCCGGTGATCATCCGGTATCCCGGTCCCCGGCAGAGCAACATCCAGTTCCTGGACGGCAGCCCCGCCACCTTGGATCTGGGCCGGGA
>JAWXBA010000197.1:0-2901 GCA_034439775.1 Gemmatimonadota bacterium
ATTTGAAACATCCTGCAACATCTAAACGTATACATCTGCAACGATCGGATTCACTGTCACACCGCCGTGCCGGCCCCGTACCTTTTGCCCGGAATGCTCTCATGAGCCCACTCGACAAAGCCTCGGTGCACCTGCCGAATGTCTTCTCCCCGCTGGCCAAGACCCTGCTCGATGCGTTCAGCGAGGGCGTGGTGGTCTTTGACCACGACGGCAAGGCGATCTACGTGAACCAGGTGGCCCGGGATACCCTGCCCGAGGGGTTCGACCTTTCCCGCCCCGGTGAAGCCCTGCTGCCGGAACTCGCCGAGATGGGGGGGCGGCTCCGCTCGCTTCGGGTCGGGGAACTGGATCTGGGTGAGGCGGTCTTCCTACCGCCCAAGATCGAGCCCTCTACCCTGGCCGACCGGGAGAAAGAGGCGATCGTTCGGTCCTTGGACAATAATGAATGGCGCCTGGCGGAGACGGCCAAGAGCCTCGGCATCAGCCGCACCACCCTCTGGCGCCGGCTTCGGGCCTACGGCCTGCATCGAGACGGCCGGAGCAAGTGGGCGCAGGCGTCGTAGGCCGTCGGCTCCGGGTTGCCGTTATCTTTCACAGATGCAACGCCTCGCCCCATCGATCCTGATCCTCCTTGCCAGCGCCTGCAGCAGCCCCGCCACTGGCCCCGCGCCCGGTGAACTGGCGGCAAGCTGGTCCGGGCGGGATCAAGGTTCGGGGCGCCTCGAGGCGCGGGCCATCCTGTGCGACCGGGATTCCACCCTCCAGATCATTGCGCATCAGGGAGATCGTGGCGTGGGCATGGCGATCCATCTGGCTTCCGCCACCCCCGGCCCCGGGCAGTTCACCTTTGTACATCCTGAGACCCAGTTCATCACCCGCCCCAGCGCCACCGGTGCCTACCGGTTCCTGACCGTCGAGGCATTGCACCCCTACATCAGTCGGGATGGGCAGGTGGAACTGACCGAGGTCGGCCCCGGGTGGGTCAGTGGCAGTTTGGTGATGACCCTCTCAGCCCAGTCAGGTCCTGACACCGTGGTGGTGCGAGGGAGATTTTCCCAAGTGCCAATGGACACCACCGTCACCCCCTGCGGGCTGGCGCCTCTTACCCCGCTCGAGATCCCCTGATCATGGAATCCGCCTACTTCCGGAAGGGCTTCGGCCTCAAGGGTGCCATTGAAGGCCAGCTCACCGCCGACTATCACAGCGCGGTGATCGAAGCCCTCCGGGCCAACGACTACACCCTCGAGGTGGGCCCGCTGACCTTCCGGCTGGCCCGTGAGTTCGGATTCTGCTACGGGGTGGACCGGGCGGTCGAGTACGCCTACGAGACCCGCCGGAAATTTCCCGACAAGCAGCTCTTCCTGGTCGGTGAGATCATCCATAACCCCCATGTGAACCAGAAGCTCGAGGCGATGGGAATCAAGTTCCTGTACCGCCCCGACGACGGCGAGTTCGATTTTTCCGCAGTGACCCCGGACGACGTGGTGATCATGCCTGCGTTCGGGGTGACAATGCGCGACTTCCAGCGCCTGCGGGCGTTGGGGTGCGTGCTGGTGGACACGACCTGCGGGTCGGTGCTCAATGTGTGGAAGCGGGTGGATCGGTACGCGCGCGACGGCTACACCGCGATCATCCACGGCAAGTATTGGCACGAAGAGACCAAGGCCACCGCCAGCCAGGTGGAAAAACATCCCGGCGGCAAGTACCTGGTCGTGCTGGACATGGATGAGGCGCGGCTGGTGATGGATTTCATCGAGCACGGTGGGGACGCCGCCGCGCTGGCGCAGAAATTCTTGGCGGCGGTCTCCCCGGGGTTCGACTTTGGCCGCGACCTGGAACGGGTTGGCCTGGCCAACCAGACCACCATGCTATCCGGGGAATCGCTGGCGATTGCGGCCGAGTTCCAGCGGGTGATGGAGCGCAAGCACGGAGTTGAGGGGGTGGAGACGTGGGTGAGGAGCTTTGACACCATCTGCTCAGCGACCCAGGAGCGGCAGGATGCCGTGGAACTGCTGCTGCAGGAGCCGCTGGACCTGATGATTGTGGTGGGTGGGTACAACAGCTCCAACACCTGTCACCTGGCGGAGCTCTCGTCTCGCCTGGGCGTGCGCACCTACCATATCGAGGACGCTGGTGGGGTGGATCCGGTGAGCGGCGTGTTGCGTCACCAGGCGGTGGGGAGCAAGGCCCATCTGGAGGAAACCGGCTGGCTGGAAGGGGTGCGGCGCATCGGCATCACCGCTGGCGCCTCCACTCCCAACAACAAGATTGGCGAGACGGTGGCCCGGATCTGCCAACTGGCAGGGATCGACTTGACCGCGACCCTTCGGTAAGTCTTCGCTCCACCTAGCAATCGCCCCCCCTGGCACCTCTCCGCGCACGGACTTTGCTGGTCTTGGCCGGGTCTCTTGCCCGGATTCCATGACCGATTCCGCCGATCTTCCCGCCCCTCTTCGAGAATCCCTGGTCAGGCTGGCCGGGGTTCGGATCCGGCGCATGTTCGGCGCCGACGCCTTCTTTGTGGGCTCGGTGCTCTTTGCGTTCCTGGCGGAGAAGGGTCTGGTGCTGAGGCTCCCCGGGGCGCTCCGGGCGGAGGCGCTTCGCACCGGACAGGCGCGGACTTTCCTGGGCCCGCTTCCCGAAGGGCTGAGTGGGTGGGTGGTCGTGCCGTATGACGCGGCGGCCGACGCCCTGATTGCCGGGGCGCACGATCAGGCGCAGGGGTTGGCACGCAGCGCGGCAAGGAAGAAGCGGCGGACAGGGCGGACAAGGCGGACAGCCGGCAAGGGGTCTTGACACTCGACGCAGGGCTCCCGTTCCCTGGTCCACGTCCCCGGGGCCGAACGGATTCGGCCCCTACATTGGCTCTTGCGCCGCCCCGTCCGCCCTGTCCGCCCTACC
>JAWXBA010000198.1:0-3211 GCA_034439775.1 Gemmatimonadota bacterium
GGGGCGCCCTATACGGGCGCCCGCGAATCGAAACCGCCCCTGCGATCCAATTGGGACGGGGCACGATCGGATACAACGGGGTCCGGTCGGCATCCGGTACAACGGGCGCACAGGGGTGCGCCCCTACGCCGCGCCTCCGGGTGACGCTTTTGGGGCGCACAGGGGTGCGCCCCTACGCCGCGCCTCCGGGTGAGCCCCGATCACAATGCCCGCGGGCGGGGCAGGCCCCGCCCCTACCGCAGCTGCCCCATCCGGTACGCCGTGGGCGGGATGTTTCCCTGCAGGTGCTGTACGAAGTAATCCCACCGCCGCCGCATGATGTACGGGCCGTCCTGGCCGAATCCGTGCCGGGCGTGCGGCAGCATCAGCATGTCGAAGTCCTTGTTGGCCTTCATCAACGCGTCCACCACCAGCAGGGTGTTGTAGGGCGGTACGTTGTCGTCCATCATGCCGTGGATCAGGAATAGCCGGCCCTGCAGCTTGGCCGCATGGGTCTGGTTGGCCTCGGCGGCGTAGTTGTCCGTCTCCCCGGTGCGCACCAGCAGCCCCTGGTAGCGTTCGCCCCAGTCGTCCTCGTAGACCCGGTTGTCGTGGTTGCCCGACTCGGCAATGCCGACCTTGAAGAACTCGGGGGCCTGGAACATCGCGGCCGCAGTGGCAAAGCCGCCGCCCGAGTGTCCCCACATTCCGGCGCGGGCGATGTCAATGAACGGGTACCGCTCCGCCAGCTGGCGCATGCCGGCCACCTGGTCGGGGATGGTGTTGTCCCCCATCCGGCCATAGTAGAAGTCGTGGAAGCTCTTCGAGCGGCCCGGTGTCCCCATTCCGTCAATTGCCACGACGATGAAGCCGAGCTCGGCCAGGGCACGGTGATCGCTGCGCGCGGGGGTGAAGTTGCGCGACCCGACGCTGCCCGACTGGGGGCCCGGATAGATGTAGTTGATGATCGGGTACCGCCGAGTCGAGTCGAGCCGGGTCGGGGTGAACATCAGGCCGTGGAGGTCAGTCACTCCATCGCGCGCCTTGACGGTGAACGCGGTGGGCGGGGTCCACCCGGTGGCCACCAGACGCGAAATGTCGGCGCGCTCCAGCTCGCGCACCACCCGCCCGGTGGCGGCATCGCGGAGCACCGAAACTGGAGGGGTGGTGGGGGTGGCCCAGGTATCCACTGCCCAGCGCCCGTCGGGGGAGGGGGAAATGGTGTGGTGGCCGACGTCGGGGGTGAGCAGGGTCAGTCCTTTGCCGTCGAACCCGACCCGATAGAGGTGCTGGAAGTAGGGGTCGCGGTCCGCCTCACGGCCGTTGGCCATGAACCAGATGCGGCGGGTGACGGCATCCACGCGGACGATCCGGGTCACGTTGCCGGAACCGGTGGTGATCGGATTCTTGAGCTGGCCGGTGCGCAGATCGTAGAGGTAGAGGTGGACCCAGTTGTCGCGCTGCGACCACCAGATCAGTTCCTGGGTGCCCGGCAACACCTGCCAGAGGTCCTCGGGGAGGGAGGCGTCGCCGATCTGGGTGGCGCTCCGCTCCTCGAGTACGGTGCGCACCGCGCCGGTGCGGGCATCGGCGATCCGGAACCAGGCCTGCTTGTGATCTCGGGAGCTGGAGATGAACGCCACCTGGGAACCGTCGGGATACCACTGGAGATCGCAGACGCCGCCGCCGCAGGCGATGTGGTCGCTGACGGTGGAGCGGTGCGCGTCGGGCGGCATCTGCAGGCGAGTGACCCGCGGCGCGCCGTCGCCCTCGAGGGCAATGACAACGCGGGAGATCCGGAAGATGACGCTGTCACCGGGGAGCGGGTACTTCCAGGCCTGGAGGTCCGGGTGGCCGACACGGGTGCTGGTCAGGTACATGTTGGGGACGCCGCGGCCATCGTGCTGGAAGGTCGCGATGGAGCGCCCATCGGGCGACCAGGTCAGCACCGGGCTGTCGCTGTGGGTCCACCCGGCGTTGTTGGTGGCGTAGCCGAAATCCGCGGTGCCGTCAGTCGTCAGCCGAGTCTCGGTACCGGTGACGAGGTCGCGGACCCAGAGGTTGTAGTCGCGAATAAAGGCCGCCCGGCGGCCATCCGGCGAGAGGCTCGAGTTGGGCGGCAGGTCACGGCGCGGGGGCGTGGCGGCACAGGGTCCGGTGGCGGGGTCGCATTCCACGCTGGTGCGCCGCACCGGGTCCACCAGTCGGATCACAGCGCCCGTCGCGGTGGTGGCGCGATACCAGAACCGGCCGTCGGGCAGCCAGGTCGGGGTGCCGGCGGTGCCATGCACCAGCGGCGTCAGGGTGGGCGCCAGCATCCGTTCGGCGCGGGCGTAGTCGGCGTCGGTCAGGCGGACTGGAGCTTGGGCGCCGAGCAGGGTCGGGAGGAGCAGCAGGGCAAGGCACGAACCGAAGGAGACACGGTGCATGGGGACCGGACCGGAAAGAGGTTGGAAAGCAGTGGTGGCAGTATCGCGGACGGGCGCGGGGTCGTCAAGCGCGGCTCGCACCACTACGACCGTTTTGGCCCGGTTTGTCGGGGTGGGGTGGGGCCACCATCTTTCATGAATGACCGCCGACACCGCGTCTCCGCACGACACTGATGGGGCGCACAGGGGTGCGCCCCTACACCGCGTCACCGCGTGATCCCCGGCGGAACCCAATCGTGAACCCTGCCCTGACACTCCACCAGATCTCCAAATCGTTCGGCGCGGTGCATGCGCTGCACGGGGTGGACGTTGCCGTCGCCGCGGGGAGTGTCCACGCCCTGCTGGGCGAGAACGGCGCCGGCAAGTCCACCCTGATGCACGTCGCCTACGGGATGCTGGCGGCAGACTCCGGCCGGATCCTGGTACACGGCTCCCCTGTCGCAATCCGGTCCCCGCGCGATGCCCGTCGGCTGGGGATCGGGATGGTGCACCAGCACTTCGCGTCGGTGGCGAGCATGACGGTGGCTGAGAATGTAGAGTTGGCGATGGGTAGGCGGGGAATGGGGAATGGGGAATGGGGAATCAGCGGAGTGGGGTTGGAGCTCGATCCGCAGGCTCGGGTTGAAGACCTGTCGGTGGCGATGAAGCAGCGACTGGAAATTGTGAAGGCGCTGGCAACCGGCGCCAAGATCCTGCTGCTCGATGAGCCGACTGCGGTGCTGGCGCCGCCCGAGATTGAGGAACTCCTTCCCATGCTGCGCCGCTTTGCCGATGCGGGCGGGGCCGTGGTGCTGATTACCCAC
>JAWXBA010000199.1:0-3700 GCA_034439775.1 Gemmatimonadota bacterium
GGCTCCGGTTCGTGCCGCCGGTGTCCCAACGCTCGCCCTGGACCCGGCTGCGCCGACGGGTCCGCGGCGATGGCGACCCGGAGCAGCTCTTCTTTGCGGCGCTGGCCAGGGAATCGGCCGGGGTGTTCCGCACCGCGTTTGAACTCTGGCTGGGGCAGATCGACTCGGTCCAGGCCGGGACGCTGGTGATGCGGCCGATGGCCGCGCCCGACGTGGATGCCGTGATCGAGGCGCTCGACAGCGACGACCTCTTTACCCTGGCGGCCATCGCCCAGCACGGCAGCCTGACGCCCGAGGAGCATGCGACGGTGTTCCGGCGGAACCCCGCCACCAGCCGCGCCGAGCTCGACGACCTGCTGGCGCGGGAAATCATCGAGCCTGAAGCGACCCGCCCCGGCTTCCGGGTCCGGCCGGTGGCGCTCCGGGTGGCGCGCGAAGCGCTGCACCGCCGGAACCTGGGATGAGGGGCGCAGCCATGGCACTGCTTCAGTTGCAGCTCCCCACCGGCGAGGGCCCGCTCGACATCCTCTCCTCGATCAGCGTCGGGACCATTACCGAAGCGGCGCTGGTCCTGGCGGTGGCGTGGCTGGTGGTGCGCGGCAGCGACCGGATCTTCAACCGGCTGGGCGACGAGGCGCCGCGCGCCCGCTTCTTCTTCAAGATGCTCGCCCCGGTGGTGCGGTTCGCGGTCTGGGGGCTGGTCACCTTCATGGTGATCTCGATCTTCGCCCCCTCGCGCGAGACCCTGCTGGCGCTGCTGGCGTCGATGGGGATCGCCCTCGGCCTCGGCGGCCAGGACCTGGTCAAGAACATCATCGGCGGCCTGGTCATCCTGGTGGACCGGCCCTACCAGCTCGGCGACCGGGTCAAGATCGGCGACGCCTACGGCGAGATCGACCACATCGGACTGATCAGCACCAAGCTCACCACCCCCGACGACACCCACGTCACCATTCCCAACAGCGAGATCCTGACCGGCAAGGCGTGGAACGCCAATTCGGGCGTCCCCGACTGCCAGGTGGTGACCGACCTCTTCCTGCCCACCGACACCGACCCGCGAATTGCGATGGAGATCGGCTACGAGGCGGCGTTCACCTCGCCGTACCTGCTGCTGGCCAAGCCGGTGGTGGTCCTGGTGCTCGACAAGTTCGAGCACCATCCGCACCTGATGGTGCGGGTCAAGGCGTATGTCTATGACCACCGCTTCGAGCCCCGGTTCCAGAGCGATGTCACCCTGCGCGCCAAGAGCGAGTTCATCCGTCGAGGCCTGCTGCGCGAGTGGCGCGGATCGCTGACCGCTTCCGCCTCTCCCGCCGACGCCTGACCGGGGTACCCGATGGAATCCCTGACCGACACGCTGCGAGGCTGGCTCGCCGACCCGACGATCGGCAAGCTGGTGACCCTGCTCCTGGGCATCCTCCTCACGGTGACGGCGGTGCGGATCCTCAACCGCTCGCTGGCGCGGATGGTCAAGGATTCCGAGGCCCGATACCGGGCGCGGAAGCTGGCCACCTTTGCCGGGTACGTCGTGGTCATCCTCCTGGTGGGGACGATCTACAGCGGCCGGTTCGGCGGGCTGACCGTGGTGCTCGGTGTGGCGGGCGCCGGAATCGCGTTTGCCCTGCAGGAAGTGATCGCCAGCTTTGCGGGATGGTTCGCCATCGCCCTGTCCGGCTTCTACCGCACCGGCGACCGGGTCCAGCTCGGCGGCATCAAGGGCGACGTGATCGACATCGGGGTGCTGCGCACCACGCTCATGGAAGTCGGCGAGTGGGTCAAGGGCGACCAGTACAGCGGCCGGGTGGTGCGGATTGCCAACAGCTTCGTGTTCAAGGAGCCGGTGTTCAACTACTCCGGCGACTTCCCCTTCCTCTGGGATGAGATCACCCTGCCGGTCAAGTACGGCACCGACTGGAAGCTGGCCAGCACGCTGCTGACCAAGGTGGCCCATGAAGTGGTGGGCGGATACACCCAGGGCGCCTCGGCCGCCTGGCAGGAGATCACCCGCACCTTCCTGGTGGAAGACGCCATCGTCGAACCGATGGTGAGCATGGTGGCCAACGATAACTGGATCGAGTTCACCCTGCGCTACGTGGTGGACTACAAGAGCCGGCGCCTCACCAAGACTCGGCTTTTTACACGACTCCTTGAGGAGATCGAGGCCTCCGAGGGCCGGGTGGCCATCGCCTCTGCCACCTTTCACCTGGTGGAGACGCCGGTGTTCGATGTGCGGCTGCGGGGCGGGTCCGGAGCCGACGCTCCGGCGCCCTGAGACTCCCCGCCGCCGCGGGATGACTGTTTCGGACCGGTCCGGACGTAATGGAAGGCAACCGTTTCCATTTGCTGGAATCCGGGATTCTCCCCGTCGTGGAGGACCGATGTGCCGTGCCCTGCCCCGCACCTCCCTGCTGGTGCTCACCATTGCCATCGCCGGCCGCCCGGCCGCCGCGCAGACTCCGCCACCCGCCGACGCCCAGCTCGCCGGCCTCGTCAAGAGCTGGCTGGCCATCGGCCAGCCCGCCGACTGGGGCAGCCTGGATCGGCTGGCAGGGATTCGCTGGGCAGCGCTGCCGCCGACCTCGCTGCAGAACTGCCTCCCCGATGGCGGCTGCTATGCCCGGCAAGGGGCAGCAACGATCGCCGGTCGCAGCCTGGCATTCGTCGCCAGCGGGGCGCGGACGATGGTGATGAACCTCTACATCCGGAACACCGCCACGCCAATCGGTGAGGCGGCGGTGGTCGCAGCCCTTGGCAAGTCGGGGTTTTCCACCGCACTGGCGCGCTGCCCGATGCGCGGCGGCACCGGCAGTACCAACTGGTATCGGCTGTCGGGAACTGGCACCGCGCCGGCGTTCCTGGCCGTCCAGATGACCCGCGGCGCCACTCCCACGGAGGGTTTCGTCCTGACCACCGGCAACGAGCTCCCCACGCTGCAACCCAACCAGTTGGCGCTGTACAGCACCGACTGCGGGGCCGGCGCCACCCAGAATCCAATCGCCACCACCCTGCCGCACCAGAAGCTGGCCGAAATCGTGGTCGCGGCGCTGCTGCCGAACACCACGACAACGTTGGGCTGGTCAGCGCTGTCAGGGCTCCCCCTCGAAATCACCTGGGATGGCACCGCCCCCCAGGCGATGGACCGCGCCATCCTTGGCGACCCCAACCCGATGGCCCTGACCGGCAGCGCCACCTGGTCGGGACGGCAGTTCTCGGTGGTGGCCAGCGGGACTGCCACGCAGGTCAAGGCGCTCTTCCTGGAGGAGGGCGGCCAGCACCCGCGAGGCGAGCACATGCTTGGGGTGGTGTACGAGAAGGGAATCGCGGTGCGATTGGTGCGCTGCGGGCCGGTCTACACCGAATCCACCAACAACTGGTACAACCTGACCAGCGGTCGGACCCGCCCTGCCATGATCCGCCAGTCGATCCGCTACGACGGCACCCAGGTCAGTGATAGCTACGAGATTCGGTTGGACGGGACGTTGCCGACCCGGGATCCGCGCGACCGCGATCCCGGCGTGGGAGGGTGCGCGTAGGGGGCGCCCACTGGGCGCCCCTTCACGCGCACCCCTGGGCGCCCCTACTGCGGCTCCGCGCCTCCGCGTGACCCTGCCGCACCGGCATCTACCGGCGCAAGGGTGTCCGCCCCTACCCCCGACCCCACCGCCGCATCCCCAGGTAGATCGGCCCGCTCAGCGCCACC
>JAWXBA010000200.1:0-12828 GCA_034439775.1 Gemmatimonadota bacterium
CGCGGCGCCGCGTCTGCAACCGAGCGGACTGGCGAATGTGGAAGTGGAGCCTGGGTTTGCACCGGCGGTGTACCAGTCGCTGCGGGAGCGTGGCTACCTGACGGTGAGTCGGGTGGCGGACATCACCTTCGGCGGGGTGCACGCCATCCTGCTGAACGATCGGGGAATGCTGATCGGGGTGGCCGATCCGCGACGGGATGGGGCGGCAATGGGCTGGTAAGGAAGCGAGGAGCGAGAACTCAGGAGGGATAGGGCCGGCTCGTCAACACGCTTCTCGCTTCCCTCTTCTCACTTCTGGCTCACCCTTCACCCGTCGAGCCGCCCGTTGCTGGAGAACGGGAATCCCTTCCCGATCACGATTGCCCAGCCTCCCGGGTCCGAGCCTGTTGGGAACCGCCGGGCCAGGTCGATCCGGGTGGCCTCCAGGCGAGCGGACCGCGATGAAGTGAGCCGGAGCCCGATCCCCGCCTGCAATCCGGTCCGCACCCCTGAGCCCTGATACCACGCGCCGCCATAGTCGACGAAGGCGGCGACCCCCATGCCCGTCAGGTTCAGCACCTCATCCGCCACGTTGTAGCGATACTCACCGCTCAGGAAGAACGCCCGATTGCCGGTAAAGGCGTGGATCTGCGAGGCGCGGGGACCGAGACCGAGGCCCAGGTCGAACTCCTGGCCCGGTCGCGGGTTGTGCTGGGCGCCCACGGCGCCGTGGACCACCGCCAGGTACCGCGCGCCGGTCTGGAAGGTCCAGGTCACGGCGGCATGGACCGAGGCGCTGTCCACGCCGGTGGCAGAGAACATGGCGCTGGCGTTCAGGTCCAGGTAGCCAAAGCCATGGCGACTGACGCCCCCGGTGCGACCGCTGAAGAAGGTGGCCAGGCCGTCGGCTTCGTACCCCAGGGCCTGCGGCGCAAACATCACCCCGCCGAGGATCGTGGTGCTCACATCCACATCCTCCGAGCGACCCACCCCCTGAAACCCGCGCGACACCACGAACCGGGCCCGACGCCAGTGCAGGTACGGCCCGACCGCGCCGGTCCAGGTGACGGGAATCGGTCCCGCGGCGCCATCGAGCACGTAGTCCTCCCGGCGCAGCTGCCCCTGGACGCCCCAGCGAAGGTAGCCCCCGGACCCGGCGGTGATGGCCCAACTGGCGGCGGCCCCGGCCAGGGTAAACCGACGCTGGAGGGTGTCCCGGGCGCGGGCCTCGCCCTGGTAATACCGCAGGATCCGCTCCTCGCGATGATCAATATCCGCCCGGAACGCGAACGGGGACGAGAGCGAAAAGAAGGGTTGGTTGATCTGGGCAAAGTAGAGCCGCCCATCGGACCGATCATCGTACTGCAGGTCAATCCCGACCCGCCCGGCCACCAGCCGGGGCCGACGAAAATGGAGCAGCACCGAGGAGCGGTCGGGGGTCTTGCGATAGCGAATACCCGCCTGGGACGCCGTCCCCAGGAGGTTGGTCTCCTCCAGGGCGGCGGTGTAGGTAATCTGGCCACCGGTGGACCGGAACCGGAAGTCGGGTTTGGTGCTCCAGCCGTCGGCGGTGCGCACCCGGACCACCACCCCGTCCCCGCGCTGCACCGTATCGATCGACACCGACCGGAACACCCCGAGCCGACGCAAGTTGCGTTCACTCTCGGCGGCGCGGGCGGAGTCGAACGGTTCACCGGCGCGGAACAGAAGCTCGCGCCGGATCGTGGAGAGCCGGGTCGTGGCGTGCATCCGGTTGACGAGCTTGGAGACGAAGTCCCGCGCTTCTCCCCGGCCAAAGACATTCTCCCGCTCAATGATGATGAGGGAAACCCGCCTCGGAGGGACCGGGGTCGCGAGGGTGTCCTGCCCCGCCAACTGAGCCGGAACAGCGAGCAGCAGGACCAGTGCGAGGAGTTGGCGGTGTCCGGAGCCGAACCAGGAGGGAGCCTGCAGTGGAGCTACTCCAGACTTTCGAGGAGCTTCCACAGCTCGATCGGGCTGAACTCGTTGAACCGGTGCAGGACATCCTGTTCGGTCCATTCCAGGAAGATCCAACCGGTGGCCCGGGAAGCCTGGGGCGACACAAAGTGCACCCGACCTGCCGTCAACTGCCCCTGCGGACGGGTCTCGACGTGCACCTGCCAGGTGGTGCCGGTCCGGGTGAGGTCACCGAGATGGCGACCGGCGGCCGGAGCAGGCCCCGGAGGGCTTGGGGATGTCGGGGATGAATCCATTTCGCTCCTTCTCCTTGAGGTGAACGCTAGCCACCGGAAGCCCCGGACGCCAGCGCCTGCGCTCCCGGGGCGTCCATCGGCCGACTATCTTGGGCTCCATGACACCGTCAGAGCCCCACCCCCAGATCCAGTCCCGTTGCCCCTCGTGCGGGGCAACTTGCTCAGGAAAATTCTGCCAGGAATGCGGCTCGCCTACCGGCCCGCTCCCGTGCCCCTCGTGCGGCACTGCCATAAAGGGTTCGGCCCGTTATTGTCACCGTTGCGGGGCAGCCGCCAGCGGCGCGGCAATCGGTCCGCCCAGCGGAGCCGCTAGCGCGTCGACCGGCGGCGTCCAGGGCCCCTGGATCGTGGCGGCAGCCATCATCATCGTGGCGGTGGGAGCGATTGTCTGGAAGGTGGCCGGCCCTTCATCTCCGGCCCCGGCTGGGGGGGGGATCGGCGTGGCCCAGCCGGCCACCGCCACCCCACCGGACATCAGCCAGATGACTTCGATCGAACGGTTCATCCGCCTCAATGACCGGATCATGACCGCGGCCGAGGCGGGCGACAGCGCCACCGTGCAGAGCTTCCTGCCGATGGCCCTCTCGGCGTACGCCCAATTGCCCGAAGTCGACACCGACACCCGCTACCATGCCGCCCTGCTCCATGCCCAGGGGGGAGACATGGCCGCCGCCCGTGCCATGGCCGACACAATTCTGACGACCGAACCCGCCAACCTGATCGGGCTCGTCCTCCGCGGTGCGCTGGCCGAGATGTCCGGAGACGCCGCCACGCTGGCGGATGCCCAACGTCGGTTTCTGGCCAGCTGGGCGGCCGAGATTGGCAAGCCCAATCCCGAATACCTGGATCATCGCAACGTACTCGATGCCTTCAAGGCGGGAGCCGGGAACTAGGTATCAGGTATCAGGTATCGGGAATGGGCGGGTACCGGGTCCGCATCAGGCAGCTGGCAGACTCATCCTTTGGTGCCGCCAGGTGCGCAGGGGCCGCCGGCACCGATACCGATACATGAGACCTGATACCCGATACCTGGTACCCGGCACCCGGCACCCCTTTCCCCAAACTCCAGGCACCCATGTCCCCCCGCACCATCACCGTCGCCCATAGTCCTGACTCCGACGACGCCTTCATGTTCTACGCCCTCGCCGAGGGCAAGATCGACACCGGCGACCTGCGCTATGTCCATGAGCTGCAGGACATTCAATCCCTGAACGAGCGGGCCATGCGGGGCGAGCTGGAAGTCACTGCGGTCTCGATCCATGCCTACGCCCACTTGGCCGATCGCTACGCCCTGCTCAACAGCGGCTCCTCCATGGGCGACGGCTACGGGCCGCGCCTGGTGGCGCTGTCCGCTGCCCCGTCGGACCCCCGGGCCGGGCTGGCCGGCCTTCGCGTGGCAATCCCTGGCAAGTTGACCACCGCATTCCTGGCCCTCCAACTCTACCAGCCGGACGCGATCCCCGTCGTGGTCCCGTTCGACCAGGTGCAGGAGGCCTGCCGCCATGGCGATGCCGACGTGGCCCTCGTCATCCACGAGGGGCAGCTCACCTTTGGCGACGAAGGATTTCATCTCTGGCAGGACCTTGGCGCCTGGTGGCTCGGCGAGACCGGCCTGCCGCTGCCGCTGGGTGGCAATGTGGTGCGCCGAGACCTCGGCGCCGAGACGATTGCCCAGGTGGCGCGGGATCTCAAGGCCAGCGTTGTCCACGCCCTGGCCCACCGGACGGCGGCCCTGGAGCATGCGGAACAGTACAATCGGGGCATTGGCCGGGAACGAACCGATGCGTTTGTAGGGATGTACGTCAACGACTGGACGGTGGACTACGGCGACCGGGGCCGAGCCGCGGTTCAACTCCTGCTTGATCGTGCCGCGGAGGCCGGGCTCATCCCCAGCCGTGTGGTGGTTGATTTCGTGGGCTGACCACCCTCATTGACTCCCCCCCCGCTGGGGGAATAGCTTCGAAGACCGTCTCTTCGCGACTGGAAACACTCGTGGACCGTCTGGCCTCATCCATTGGCACTTTGCGGACCCTTCCCCGGGGCCCGACCACCGTGCTCATTGTCGACGATGAGGAACCGGTCCGCACCAGCCTCGGCCGCTACCTGGTTCAGCAGGGCTATGAAGTGTCCACCGCAGCCAGCGGGGCCGAGGCGATTGCCATCCTCCAGCGCCAGAAGATTGCCTGCATGCTGCTCGACATCCGGATGCCCGACGCCAGCGGGATCGACCTGCTGCCCGACATCCTGGAACTGGAGCCGCAGGTTGCCCTGCTGATGCTCACGGCGGTCAACGACGCCAGCAGCGCCACCAAGTCGATGCAGGGCGGCGCCATGGACTACCTCACCAAACCGGTCAATCTTCCCGACCTCCAGACCGCGATTGAGCGGGCCCTGCGCCGTCGCGACACCCTGATCGAGAATCAGCAGATCAATCACTGGCTCAAGGAAGAGGTGGCGGTCCGGACGGCGGAGCTCCGGATGGAGCGCGCCAACTTGGAGCGGATCTCGGTGGCCACCCTCGAGACACTGGTCAATGCCCTCGAGGCCAAGGATCCCTACCTCCGCGGGCACTCTGCCCGGGTGGCCGATCTTTCGGCATCGATTGCGGCCGACATGGGGTGCAACGATGAGGTGGTGGAGACGATCCGTACCGCCGGACGGCTCCACGACATCGGCAAGATCGGCATTCGCGAGGAACTGTTGAACAAGCAAGGCCCGCTGACCGACGCCGAGTTCGAGCATGTCAAGTTGCATACGGTGGCCGGGGCACAGATCCTGGCGCCGCTGGCACACCTCAAGGACATCATCGCCTTCGTGCGCAACCACCACGAGCGGTGGGATGGCCGGGGCTATCCCGACCAGCTGGCCGGTGAGGAGATCCCACTCGGCGCCCGGGTCATCGGCGCGGTCGAGATCTACGACGCCCTGACCACCTCGCGACCCTACCAGGAGCGGATGGTCCCGGAACTGGCAGTGGAGCGGATGCGCGACCTGATCGGGACCGCCATCGATGGCAGAGTGCTCGAGGCGCTGGCGCGGGTCGTGGCTCGCAATGAGGCGCTGGTGTTCCTGGATGAGGGGGAGAGGTGAGAGGTGAGAGGTGAGAGGTGAGAGGTGGGAGGTGGGAGGTAGAAATTGAGAATTTCGGGGCTCCCGGTCGGGGCCCCGGTTTTGTTGCGGGGTTCAGGGTGTCGGAGGGCGTGGCTCCCCGACCAGCCGCGCCAGCTCCTGCCGGATCAGGTCGTCTTTGGCGCGCTGGGCGGGCTCGGCCTCGTTGCGAAAGCTGAGGTAGTACCGCCAGATGCGGACCGCGGTCGTGGTGTCGCCGGCGGCCAGCGCCTGCCGGGCACGTTCGTTGGCCTGTGTCACATGCAGCACATTGTCAAACTGGTGATATCGCCCCGCCGCCGTCGCCGCTCTTGCCGGTTCGCGTACTTCGCCCAACGCCCGGGCGATCAGCAGGTTGGCGGTCGCGGTCGCCAGCGGATCCATGATCGGACCCGCCTCGAGAATCGTCTCCAGTGCCAGGGCACGACGGCGCAGGTCCGCCTGGTCAGTGGTTGCCATCAACTCGAGCAGCCCGGCGCCGATCCCCGCGATGGCCCGCCGACTCCCCGTGGGCTGGAGCGGCCCCCACCGACGCAGCGACTGCGCCATGGCAGACGCGCTCGCACGGTCTCCCGATCGCGCTCCCCAGAGACCGCTGAACCAGGCGGCATAGAGGGCCTCGGGGCCGACCGCCCCCGATCCCGCCGTGCGGACCATCTGGCCCAGGCGCTCGGCCCCGGCTGCTGCACCCACTGAATCCCCATCCAGAAACAGGGCCGCCGCCACCAACTCGCGATCGCTCACCGAGGCGAACTCGGGGCCCAGCCGACGAATCTCTTGGGTGACCCCCGCCGCCTCGATCGGACGGCCAGCCGCTCACGCGGTGGCTCGGATAGCCTGCAGGTTGGTCCATCGCTCCTGCTGATTGGTGGAGCGTGCCGCCCGGAGCCGGAGCCAGTAAATGACATCGGTTGAGTGGCCGGTCCAGCTGGAAACAAGTGCCAGGTTGAAGAGATCGGTAAGGGTCCCGGACTGTGCGACAATGGCCAGCCGGGCAGAGTCCGCAAACACATAGGCGGCAAGGAGGGTATTCCAGCGATCTTGTCCCACCGAGGGAATTGAATCGAGCATCGCGCGGTACCTGGCGGTGTCAGCGGCGGGGCCGAACAGCCAGCGATCCGCGGTGTGAGTCAGGATCGGGCCGAACCCCGGATCCAGGGCCAGCCCCCGGCCGAAAGCGGCCCAGGCCCGTTCCTCCTGCTCCGACTCATTGAGCCCAGCGAGCTGCCCGTAGTGGTAGATGTAGTCGCCGAGGAGGTACCAGGCCTCGGCGCGGTCGGCGAGGGCGGAGGCGGCCTGTTCGCGGATGGCAATGCGCCCCGCGATGGTGGAGTCGCCGGGGAGGTTGAGGATGACACTGGCCAGGATGCGGTCCCGCTCGCTCAGGCGGTGCAGGTTGGCGCGCGCGATATCCGGCCCGGGTGACGGGGGGCTGCCGAGGTTCCAGCCCGCGGCAAGCGAGTGGTAGAGCCCCGCCAGTGCGAATGTCGAGTCGGCGGCGAGGGCGCGGCCGAAGCCATCGAACGCGTCTGCCCAGCGGCCCGCCCGCCAGCCGCGCTGGCCGTCCAGGTAGGCCTGCAATGCCTGGGGCGGAACGTCCGCCAGCGAATTGGCGCGACCGGCTTCCTCACCCGCCTGAAGACTCAGCAGTTGGCCCACCAGGCGCCCGACGAGCAACAGGGTGCTGTCCGCCGGCCCTTCGACCCGGCCCTGGAGCGTGCGGCCGCCACTGACGGGCGTGAGCGATCCGCTCATGACGAAGCCGGCGCCCTGCTGGACGATGCTCCCCGTCAAGACGGAACCGGCGCCGAGACCTCGGGCTAACTCGGCGGCGTCAGCATCCGCGAGGTCGGACTCGGCGCCACCGCCGGCCCGACGCCACGCACTGATCGCCGTCGGGGCCGCCACCACCCGCGGCCCGGTGCTGCCGCCCATGGAGGCCTGCAGGATGTCCACGATCCCCTCGCGGAGATTGAGGATCTCCGGCGCGGTGGCGCTGACGCGGAACGGCAGGGCAAGTACAAGGGTGTCATCCAGGGCCACCCCCGGAGCGCGGGTCGCCCACCACCCGCCAATGCCAACGACCGCCGCCAGAGCGACCCAGGCCAGCGCTGGCACCCGACGCCGGGAAACTGGCATCGTGGCCGGCGCCATTCCGGTCGGGGTCATGGCGCCACTCATCGGCAGTGCTTCGAGCTGACTCAGGATGTCATCGGCGCTCTGGGGACGATCGGCAGCCCGCTTCTCCAGGCACTGCATTACCAGCACCTCGAGCGCCGGCGGCACCGCCGACCGATGCACCGACAGCCGCTCCGGTGGCACCGTGAGGTGCGCCGCGATCAATCCCTGCATGGTGGCATGCTGGAACGGCGGCCGTCCGCCCAGCAGCTCGTAGGCCACCACGCCAAAGGCGTAGATATCGGCCCGGTGGTCGGTAGAGGGGTCGGCGGTGGCCTGCTCCGGCGCCATGTAGGCCGGGGTACCCAACGCCACCCCCACGCTGGTCAGCGCGTGCCCGCCGGTGGCTTCGCTCACCGCCTTGGCCACCCCGAAATCAGTGACCAAAGCATGCTTGCCGGAGAGCATCACATTCTCGGGCTTGATGTCGCGGTGCACCACCCGATGGCGGTGCGCCGCGGCCAGGGCGTCGGCGATGTCTCGGAGGATACGGACCGCGTCGGCAATCGGCAGCGCGCCCTCGCGTTCCAGCCGGTTCCGGAGCGAGGCCCCCTCGACGTATGGCATGACGTAGTACAGGAACCCGTCGGCCTCGCCGGAGTCGTACAGCGGCAGGATGTGCGGATGCTGCAGCGCGGCCGCAATGCCGATCTCGCGGAGGAACCGCTCGGCGCCCATGGAGGCGGCGAGGTCGGGTTTCAAGACCTTCACCGCCACCTTGCGGTGGTGGCGCAAATCCTCGGCCAGGTAGACGGTGGCCATGCCACCGGCGCCGGCCTCGCGTTCGATCCGGTAGTGATCGCCGAGAGCGGCGCGGATGGCGTCCAGCGGTTCACCGTGGCTCATGACTGGCTCCGCGTCATTCAGTTCTTCTCCCCGACCAGGCGCGCCAGCGCCTGCTTGGCGGCCTCGAGCTTGGGCTGCAGCGAGGGCTCAGAATTCTTTCGGAGGGTGATGAACTTCGAATAGTTGTCGATGGCCGCCTGCCGCTCTCCAGCCAGCTCCGAGAGCCGGGCCGTCTCATACCAATGCGTCGCCAGGAACGCGGGATACAGATAGTAGACGCGATGCCGCGACGCCGCCTTCGCGGCGCGGGCATACTCCCCCCGCTCCTCCAGCAGCCTGGCCACCGCCAGGTTTTCCCAGGTGATGTTGCGACTCGGGCCCTGCCCCAACACCCGGTCCAGCGCATCAATCTGTGCTGCCGCATCGGAGGCGCCGGCTTGCTGGGCCAGGGTGGCAGACAGGACGTCGGCGCAGAGCTCACGGCCAGTCGGTGGCAAGGCCGGGTTGCGCGGGGTGGGCAGCGCCCGGAGCCGCTGGATCGCCCCGGCCACCCCGCCAGTCCGACCCTGTGACAGGTCCCAGAGCGCCAGTCCGCAGAGATTGCCGGGGGGCATGACCGGAGATTCGCCGCTCGAGCGCAGGCGGTCGGCGATACTCGCCGCTGTTGCTGAGTCCCCATCTCCGAACAGCGCGGCAGCGAGCAGCAGCCCATCCTGACTAGGGGGAAACTGCGGCAGGTACCGGGCAGCAGCCGAAGGCTGTCCGGCGTCCCACGCCATCATGGCCGCCGTGAGCGCCACGAAGCCGGTCCCGCCAGGCTGAGTGGCGGCGGGACGCAGCAGGGTGTCGGCCCAACGCCGAAGCCCAGGGAGGATTTGGGGCGCCAGCGAAATGGCAAACGTCGCCGAGGAAGACAGGTCGGGCCCATACGAGGAGGCATGCACCCGATCCAGCAGGCTGCTGGCTGCCGCAGAGTCTCCGCGGAAGCTGGCGACGATGAAGTCGATGTGCATCCGATCGTCATTCTGCCCGGCGGCCCGGTCGAACAGTGCGTACAACCGGGATACCTCCACGGAATCACCTCGGTTCATCGCCAGCAGCATCAGGTGGCCGATCACTCCCGCTTCGAGCGAGTCGCGGGCCAATGACTGGCGCAGGGCGCTTTCCGCCCGCTCCGCCCAGTTGGGCTCGCCCAAATACAAGCCATCGTGCATGTACACGTCGCCGAGCATGTACCAGACGATCGACCGGTCTGCCGCCACGGTGGTGGCTTCCAGCCGGACCTGCAGTTCCTGCCGCAGCGAGCTGGGCTCGGTGCCATTGGGACCGAGCGCCGCCAGGATGACCGCCCGGTCCTTGGGACCGAGTGCTTCCCGGTTGTTCCAGGCTGCGCGCGTGGCGAGGTCGAACATCTCCCCCGTCGCAGTACCTGCCCAGCCGTTGGCCGAAACCAGACCCAACCCGGCCAGGGCAAAGTTCGAGTCGGCCTGCAGCGCCTCGGTAAACCGGTTCACCGCCTCCGGGAACGCACCGCGGCGATACTCGGCCTGCCCGCTCAGGTAGGCTCTCAGCGCAGGGAGGGAGGTCGTCAACACGCCCCGGCTCTCCTCCACCGTCATTCCCGACGCCAGCGTCAGCAGCTGTCCCACCAGCTGCCCCAGCAGGCTGTTCATCTGGACCGCTGGTCCCTCCACATTGGCCTGATACGCCTTGCCGCGAAACCCGATCTCGGTCAGCGAGGCCCTGATCACCAGCTTCGACTCATCCCCCACGATCGAGCCCGACATCACCATCCCGGCACCCAAAATCCGGGCCAGGGCCTCCGACTCTGCTTCGGTCAGGTCGTTCCCCGTCCCGCCCGAGGCCTTCTTCCACTCGGCAATGACCGAGGACGGCTCCACCGAGCGGGCGGTGCCCCGATCCCCGGTCAGGAAGGTGGCCATCAGGTCCACCATCCCTTCGCGCAGGTAGCCCAGGTCGGCGCCGGTGGTGTTGATCCGGAACGGCAGCACCGCCACCAGGTCCGGATCCAGACTGGCCCCGCCGCTGGGCCGGAGCGCGGCCCATGCACCAACGGCCGCGATCACGAGCACCCCGGCGGCAATCAGCCACCGCCGCATCGTCCCACCCGCCCCTGCCCGCGAAGCCGCCATGGCGCGGGTCGGTTCCATGCCACCACTTGGCGTACCCATGGCCTCGAGTCGCAGCACGATCTCGTCGGCCGTCTGCCACCGGTCGGCCGCCTTCTTTTCCAGGCAGCGCATCACCAGTTCCGCCAGCGGCGGCGGCACCGATGGGCGCCGTCTGGTGACGGGGGCTGGGGCTTCCGTCAGGTGCGCCGCCAGCACAGCCTGCGCCGTCTTGCCGGTGAACGGCGGCTCGCCATTGAGCATCTCGTAGGCCAGCACACCAAAGGCGTAGATGTCGGCCCGGTGATCGGTGTTCGGGTCGGCGGCGGCCTGTTCCGGCGCCATGTACGCCGGAGTGCCGAGCGCCACGCCCACGGTGGTAATGCCGCCGGCCTGGGTCGCCTCGCTTACCGCCTTGGCCACGCCGAAGTCCGCCACCAGGGCGTGGCGGTCGGCCAGCATCACGTTGTCGGGCTTGATGTCGCGGTGGACCACCCCGGCGCCGTGCGCCTTGGCCAGCGCGTCCGCGACTTCTCGCAGGATCTTGATCGTGTCGGTAATCGGCAGCTCGCCCTCGCGGGCCAGACGGTCGCGCAGCGACTCACCGGCCACGTACGGCATCACATAGAACAGGAGGCGGTCGGCAACGCCGGAATCGTACAGTGGCAGGATGTGGGGATGGTGCAGCCGGGCCGCAATCTCGATTTCCCGCTGGAACCGTTCCGGCCCGATCGAGGCGCCAAGATCCTCCCGCAGCACCTTGATCGCCACCTGGCGGTGATGCCTCAGATCCTGCGCCAGGTACACGGTCGCCATACCGCCGGCACCGAGCTCTCGCTCGATATGATACCGGTCGAACAGCGCCGCGTTGAGGCGGGCGACAGTGTCGGTCAGGGGGGCTCCAGTATGAGGAACCCTTGAATGTACGACGGCGAGCGGGGAATGGGGAATGGGGAACAGGGTGTCGGGTGTCGGCGGCTCCGTTCCCCAGTCGCGCTCCGATCGGAGCTTCCGCCCTGTCCGTCCTGTCCGTCTTATATTCCCCCATGATCCCAACCTTTGCCGCACTCGGCGTTTCCCCCGTCCTGGTCGAAGCCCTCACCGCGCTCGGCTACGAAGAACCGACCCCGATCCAGCAGCAGGCGATCCCGCCGCTGCTGGAAGGCCGCGACATCCTGGCCCAGGCCGCAACCGGCACCGGCAAAACCGCCGCCTTTGCCCTGCCCCTGCTGCAACGCATCGCCGATACGAAGCCGGTTCCCTCCCGCCCAGCGCTGCTGGTCCTGGTCCCGACCCGTGAGCTGGCGGTGCAGGTGGCCGAGGCATTCCATCGCTACGGCCGGGCCATGGGCGCATTGACGGTGCCGATCTACGGCGGCCAGGAGTTCAGCGGCCAGATCCGGATCCTCCGTCGCGGGGTGCACGTGGTCGTGGCCACCCCGGGTCGGGCGCTGGACCACCTTCGTCGGGGCACCTTGGATCTGGCCGGACTCTCTGCGGTGGTGCTGGACGAGGCCGACGAGATGCTCGACATGGGCTTCGCCGATGAAATCGAGGCGATTCTCGATGCCGCGCCGGAGACCCGACAGACCGCCCTGTTCTCGGCGACGATGGCGCCGCGCATTGCCAAGATCGCCGACCGCCACCTCAATGATCCCGCCCGCGTTCTGGTGGCCCGGGAGAAGACAGCCGCCGGCAAGCTCCCCAAGGTCCGCCAGACCGTATATGTCGTGGCTCGGCCTCAGAAGGTGGCGGCGCTGGGCCGGGTGCTGGACCTGGAGGCGCCGACCCTGGCGCTGGTTTTCTGCCGCACACGGCATGAGGTGGACAGTCTGGCCGAAAGCCTGGGTGGACGCGGGTATCGGGTCCAGGCGCTGCATGGCGGCATGACCCAGGATCAGCGGGAACGAGTCATGAAGCGCACCCGTGGCGGCACCGTAGACCTCCTGGTGGCCACCGACGTGGCCGCGCGGGGCCTGGATATCGAGCAGATCAGCCACGTGGTCAACTTCAACGTGCCGGAATCCCCTTCAGCCTACGTCCACCGGATCGGACGGACCGGGCGCGCCGGCCGCGAAGGGGTCGCGATCACCTTCGTGGAACCGCGCGAGCACCGCCTGATCAAGAATATCGAGCTGATGACCAAGCAGAAGATCAGCACGGAGCAGCTGCCCACCGTCCACGATGTCCGGGCCAAGTTGCTCGAACTGACCCGGGGCACGATCCGCGAGACGATCCTGGCTGGTGACCTCGACCGCTATCGCGTCATCGTGGAATCACTTGCCGCCGAGCACGATGTGATGGATATCGCGATGGCGGCGGTGAAGCTGGCCCACCAGGTAGGCGCTGGAGCAGGGGAGGAGGCGGAGGGCGCTGCCGTCGACCTGAATCCGCCCCAGCCCGGGAAGAAATCC
>JAWXBA010000201.1:0-4502 GCA_034439775.1 Gemmatimonadota bacterium
CTACGCGCGCCCCGGGCGGAAATCGCCGGCCCCAACGCATGCCCATGGATCGCCGGCCCCAACGCATGCCGATGGTACGGGCGCCCTATAGGGCGCCCCTACGCGCGCCGGGTGGGATGTCCACCGGCAACCCCGCGCCAACCCACGCGCCATATCCGCCGGCCAGATTGGCGACCGCCCCGCGGCCCCGGGCCTGGAGCAGGCTCGCCGCAATGGCGGATCGGCCCCCGCCCTGGCACTGCATTACGACCTCGCTTCCCTCCGGGATTTCCTCGAGGCGCGCCTCCAGGTCCGGCAAGGGGATGTGAATCGCGCCGGGAAGATGACCGGCATCCCATTCCGACCGAGCCCGCACGTCCACCACGACCTTGCCTTCGCGCTCTGCAGCCAACTCCGACACTGATACCTGTGGCACCTGAAGCAGGGCCCGCCCTTCCGCAACCCATATCCCCAGCGCCTCGGCGCCGAAGTATCCCGTCACCCGGTCAAGACCAATGAGCACCAGGTTGCGAACGGCGGCATCGACCGACATGCGGCTGGCATCGGCCATCAGCAGATAGAGGTCCTGATCATACGGGAGCAGCGAACCGGCCCAATTGGTAAAGCTCTTGTTCAGCGGCAGGCTGAGGGTGCCCGGAAGGTGTCCGGCTGCAAATTCGGCGGCGGTGCGCGTGTCCACCACGACTTCTCCGCGCTCCAGCAGCCCGGCCAGCCGACCCTCCCCGATCCGCTCGGGGGAAGGCAGCGTGCCCAGGAGCGCCGGACCCTCCCGATTGAGCCGCTTCATGACACCGAAGTAGCGGGGCGGTTCCGGCTGACCGGCGAGCACCATGGTGACGAATGCATCCTCGCTGGCCGGCTCGAAGGCCCAATTGTAGCGCCGCTCGTACCCCAGGGTGGACTGCGGCACGGCGCTCAGTCCCTTGCCGCACGCCGAACCGGCGCCGTGGCCAGGCCAAACCTGGAGATGGTCGGGATACTCGGCCAGGAGTTGCAGGCTGCGCCACAACTCGCGGGCAGCACCGTCGCTGGCGCCCTCCACCCGGGCAGCCTTTTCGAGCAGGTCGGGGCGACCGACGTCGCCGACGAAGAGAAAATCGCCAGTGCAGGCACCCATCGGTTCGGAGGCGACGGCGCCGTCGGTAACCAGGAACATCAGGTGCTCAGGAGTATGCCCCGGCGTGTGCACAGCACGAAGGACGATGTTGCCGACCCGGATCTCGTCGCCGTCGTGCAGCAGCGTCACCGATGGATCGGCGGCAAAGGCGTACTGCCAGTCGGGGGTCCCACAGGCGGAGAGATACATCCGCGCGCCCGAGCGCGCGGACAACTCGCGGGTCCCCGAGAGGTAGTCGGCATGGATGTGGGTCTCGGTGACCCCGGTTATCCGCAGCCCCTCGAACTCCGCCGCAGCCAGGTACTGGTCCACCAGGCGGTTCGGGTCCACCACGATCGCCTCGCCGGTGGCAGCGCAGCCGATCAGGTAGCTGGCCTGAGCCAGGGTGTCGTCGTAAAAGCGCTTGAAGATCATTCCATCCCCTCGATCATTGACCCCGGAGCAGCACGATAGCTCCCATCACCAGCAGAAACACCGCAAAACCTCGCCGCAGCGATTCCTGTGAAACATGGCGCACCATGCGGGTCCCGGCCAGCACCCCCACGAACGCCAGTGCGGTGAAGAGCACCACCGCACCCCAGTCCAGGGACACCTCTCCTGCGTAACGGGCAAAGCCCGAAACGGCACTCAGGGTAATCAGCACCAGCGAGGTGCCGACCGCCTGCTTCATCCCGAGTCGGGCCAGGATCACCAGCGTCGGCACGTACAGGAACCCTCCACCAATGCCCACCAGTCCGGTCAGGACGCCCACCAGTCCGCCGAGCCAGCCGACGACCCGCAGTGAACGGGGGGCCTCAGACTCCGCCACCGTCGCCTTGGGAGCCCAGAGGCGCTGGCCGAACCACATCGATATCGAGGCCAGGATCATGAAGACGGCAAAGATCGCCAGCTGCACCCCCGCCGGTACCTGCAGGCCGAGCTGGGCACCGAGCAGCGCCCCCACGATGGCGGGCGGGCCAAAGGCCAAGGCGGTACGCCAATGCACCGTGCCGCCGCGGGCGTGGCCGAGCACCCCGAACGCGCTGGTTGCGCCCACCACGACCAGGCTCATGGGGATCGCTGTCTTGACGGGAATGCCCAGGACGTACACCAGCACCGGCACGGTCAGGATGGAGCCGCCTCCGCCGAGCAGGCCGAGCGACACACCGATGACGACGGCAAGGGCATACCCGAGGATGATCAGCAAGGGCCTCCAGGTGGGGACTTTTCAACCATACGGTTGTATAGTAATATTCAAGAATGAAGGAGACAATCGCCACCCGCCTCTCACCCCCGATGCTCGACGCCGTTGCCGAGCGGTTCCGGATCCTTGGCGAGCCGATGCGGCTCCGGATCCTGCACGCCTTGCGGGGACGAGAGCACACCGTCTCCGAGCTGGTGGAGTTGACCAGTGGCGGGCAGGCCAACGTGTCCAAGCACCTGCAACTGCTCCACCGCCAGGGCTTCGTGCAGCGGCGCAAGGATGGCACCAGTACCTGGTACGCCATCCAGGATCCGGCGGTCTTTGAGCTCTGCGACCTGGTCTGTGGCGGCGTCGAGGAGGATCTCGACCGCCGCCGCCGGGAGCTCAAGCTCCCGCGCCGCCCCTAGACCGGCGAGGACTTCGGCCGACAGCCAAAGAGCCCGAAACGACCCAGGATCCGCTCCAGCGGGCAGAACCCGGTCAGGCTTGACTGAAACAGGTTGAATCCCACGAAGGCGGTAAACGCAAGCCAAAGCGGGTCCACCCAGATGGCCAGCGCCACCGAAACCATGATGAACATCCCGGCGATCCGTCGAATCACGGCATCATTGCACATCGCATCCTCCCCATACGAGTTGACCTGCGCCCTTCCCACCTTTGATCCTCACTGCTCTTACCTCTTGACTCTCACCCTGCCACCTGAGACCTGATACCCGGTACCTCCTAGCCGAACTCCTCCATTGCCAGCACCCCGACATGGAGTCGCTCCCCCGGTGGCAGGTTCCCCGCCTCCGTCCGCATCGCGGCCCCGACGGCCCGGGCGCACTCGGCGGACATGACGCTCATGAACAACCTGCTCAGGCCCGGCCATGCCCGGGACCCCTCCCGGCGTCCCGAGGTGCCCACCCCGTGGACGGGGTCGAACTCCGTGTATCCCCCGATCGGATGGGCGTCGAGGATTGACCGAACCCGCGCCGGCTCGGCGCCACTGTAGATAATGACCAGCATCTTCATCGCTGCCATGATTCCCTCCTCAGAGCTTCCAGGCCAGACCGCCATTCCCTATTCCCGCTCGTGTTGCAGTTCCCAGTACAGCAACGGCACCACCACCATGGTCAGCCCGGTGGCCACCACCGCCCCGAACATCAGCGCCACCGCCAGCCCCTGGAAGATCGGGTCGAGCACCATGACCAGGCCGCCCACGACCACCGCGGCGGCCGTCAGGGCGATCGGCCGGAAGCGCACCGCACCCGCCTCGATCAGCGCCTCACGCAGGGAGTGGCCCCGTTCCTGGGCCAGCTGGATGAAATCCACCAGCAGGATCGAGTTGCGTACGATGATCCCCGCCAAGGCAATCATCCCGATCATCGAGGTGGCGGTAAAGAACGCCCCGGTAATGGCGTGCCCCGGCAGGATCCCGATCAGGGTGAGCGGAATCGGCGCCATGATCACCAGTGGCACCGAGAACGACTGGAACCATCCCACCACCAGGACATAGATCAGCACCAGCACCACCGCGAAGGCAAGCCCCAGGTCGCGGAACACCTCGATCGTCACCTGCCACTCGCCATCCCACTTCATCGCCACCTCATCGAGGCGCTCCGGCTGGACCGCGTTGTACCGCGCAATCTCGACGCCGGCTACCCGGACCGAGTCCAGGGCCTGGTTCATGGCCAGAATGGCGTAAACCGGCGACTCGATCTCTCCCGCCACATCGGCCGTCACGTAGGTGACCGGCCGGAGGTTCTTCCGGTATCTCGACAGTTCGCGAACGGTGGTATCCACGGTCACGAACCGGCCCAATGGCATCGGACCCTGCGCGGTGGCCACGGTGACGCTGAGCAATTCCTCGACCCCGCTGCGGCGCTCCAGGGCCAGGCGCGGCACGATGGCGCGGGCCTCGAGCGCCGTGGGCGAGGCGGCCACGCCGGCCTCGGTGCCAGAGAGGAGCAGGGCAAGTGTCTGCGACAGCTGCTCCACATTGGCCCCCGCCTCGGCGGCCCGCACCCGGTTCACCGTGAAGCGGACCCGAGGCTGCAACGCCTCGACGGTCCAGTCCACATCGACGACGCCAGGCGTGCGTTCCATGACCGCACGGACTTCGCGCGCCGCCGCCATCCTGATGCTGTCGGTCGGGCCATAGATCTCCGCCACCAGCGTGGACAGCACCGGGGGGCCGGGAGGGATCTCGGCAATCTTGGC
>JAWXBA010000202.1:0-7212 GCA_034439775.1 Gemmatimonadota bacterium
GGGGGCCGTGAGGTCAGTGAGGTTGGTAGGGGAGGGCCGCTACCGGGCGTACCGCTGCAGGTACTCCAGATCGTCCTCGTCCTTCCGGGAGAGATACACCGTACCACGCCCGAAGCTGAGCAACCGGCTCCCCTTGGGGAGCGCCACGCGGCGCTGGAGCTTCCCGGCAGGATCAAACACATCGAACACCGGAATCGAATCGCCCCACGCGCGAGTCCGCTCTACCCAGATCTGGCCATCCGGGGCGACCGCCACGACGCTCCCGCCGTCAAAGGGTGGCTTGGCCTCGGCGAAGACCAGGTCGGCCAGCTTGGGCGCGGGCGGCGCGTTCCCCCCTGATCGACCGGCCTGGGTGCCGGCCATTTGCATCGTTTGTGCCATCTCTGCGTCGCGCTGGTCCTGTCGTTCCTTGCGCTCCGCCTCGGGGATGCGGATCGGGGTGTAGGGGACAACCGGACCCTGAGTTGTCTGCCCGGTGCGGCCCATGACCTCGATCCGATACGGGGCGGGCTTGGCAACAATAATCCGCCCGTCGGGTGCTACCTGCCAGCTCTCGGCTGGAGCCCACACCACGGCGGGGATTGGAGCGCGGACCCAGCCGACTGAATCCACTCCGACTTGCCCCGGGGTCCATCGCAGGATGACCGTCGAGTCCCCGCCAGGCGCCGCCGACGGGCGCATGCTGAACGGCTCGAAATAGAGTCGGCCACGGTCGTCGGTACCACGCGGTGGCAGTAGCGCCAGCGACGAGATAGGGGCGGCAGGCGGAGCCCCGGCTTGTTGGGAGGAGGGTGACGAGAGTCGAGGGAGGCCCAGCGTTTCGACCACGCTCCCGTCCGCGCCGAGCCGCAGACAGCGACGGTTGCCAGCGTCGATCAGGAGGGTCTGGTCGCCGGGCTGAGGCAGCAGGCCGATGATGGCAAGGAACTCTCCGGGGCCGCGGCCCTCGCGGCCAATGGCCTTGACCGCACCGGTCCGAAGGTCGATGAGCTGCAGCGTCCTCTCACGGGAGTCCGCAACAATCACCCGGCCATCCGCCAATTCACGTACCCCAGTGATAGAGGAGAAGGCCTCTGGGTATTCGAGGTTGGGGCGCCCGATCGGCACCGTCGTTTGCGCGGCGAGCCCGATCGGCTGGCTTGCCAGAAGGACGGACAGGAGAAAGCGGCGTGGGGACATGTGGCGTGCTCCGGGACGGGTTCTTGGCCTATACCTGAGACGCTGCCATCAACAATTCGGCTCGGTTCGACCTCCGGCGGCAAGGTGGCCCATTAGTTTCGGGCATGGAACCCTCTTGGCTCGACCAGCTCCCTCGTGCCCCGGTTACCCGATTTGCGCCGAGCCCTACGGGGGAATTGCATCTGGGCCACGTGGCCAATGCGGTGTGGACCTGGGGCGTGGCCAGAGCCGCCGGCGGGACGGTCCTGTTCCGCATCGAAGATCACGACCGCGGCCGTTCCCGCCCGCAGCATGAAGCTCAGATCCTGGCGGACCTGGCCTGGCTTGGATTGGAGCCGGATGGGGAGAGCCGCTCGCTGCTGACTCCCGGCGGTCCCTCGCCATGGCGGCAGAGCGACTGCGACGCCGATTACCGCAGAGCCATCAGCGACTTGCGGCGTGCCACCACTGTCTACGGCTGTAGTTGTTCCCGGGCCCGGATTGCCCGCGACACCGACATGGGGCAGCAGGCGCCGGGCCAGGAGATCCGGTATCCAGGCAGCTGCCGCGAGCGCGGACTTCCGCTCGGTGCGCCGGGAGTCGGGACCCGGGCGGTGCTTCCGGACGATGCGGTTGCCTTTGCGGACCTCCGGCTCGGCACGCAGCTCCAACGACCCGCGCATCAATCTGGAGACCTGATGCTCCGGGATGCGGTGGGAAACTGGACCTATCAGTTTGCAGTGACGGTCGATGACCTGCGACACGGCGTGACCCTGGTGGTGCGCGGCGAGGACCTGCTCGAATCGACCGGACGGCAGATCCTGCTCGGCCAGCTGCTGGGTCGGGAAGCCCCCGCCACCTTCCTGCACCATCCACTTATCATGGGCGACAGCGGCGCCAAGCTCAGCAAGCGGGACGGTGCCGTTTCGCTACGATCGCTGCGCCAGGGTGGGGCCACCCCGACGCAGGTGCTCCGCGAGGCGGCCGAGCGGACGCAGTTTCCGGTTGAGTTGGGGTGGTTCTAGAGCGCGAGAAGTGAGAAGGGAGAAGTGAGAAGTGGCCATCTGGGATGGGCCAGGTGTGTCTCACTGGGGAGCGCGGAACCGGGCTGAGCACTGATCTCCCTTCTCACTTCTTCCTTCTCACTTCCCCCTTCCGTACAGCCCCTCATAGAATGCCGCATTCCGAAGCACCCGCCGGACATAGTTCCGGGTCTCGATGTAAGGGATCGTTTCCAGGTAGAGCTCCAGGTCCTGGAGCACCCCCGGCCGGCTGTCCCAGCGCTTGACCCGGGTGCCGCCGGCGTTGTACGCCGCCAGGAATCGGACTGGCTCAGGGTACTGGCGGCGCATGTCGCGGAGATGCAGGGTGCCAAGCGTCAGGCTCACCTCCGGCTGGTAGAGGAGGACGCCGTCCCATCCGGTCCATCCGAGCGTCCGCGCCAGCTGGGCCCCAACGGAGGGCAGGACCTGCATCAATCCCCGTGCGTCGGCGCTGGAGCGAGCCATGGGATTGAATCCGGATTCCTGCTTGATCAAGCCTGCGGTGAGCCACGGGTCCAGGTCGCGAGAGGCAGCCAAGGCAGGGAATACCGCGGGTTCTGGGATCGGGAAGAGGAGCAGGTAAAGCTGCCGTGTACGCGGTGCGTCGAGCGCCAGCGCCCGTTGGGCCAGGCTCACAGATCGCGCCACATGCCCTGCCGACGCGAAGGCGGTGGCGGTGGTGATCAAGTCGGCGGTGTTGCTGCTCGCCCTGGTGACCAAGTAGTCCAGCTCAAGGATTTGCTCGGGGGCGAACCCGATTGTATCGAGCAGAGCGGCGCGGGCCAGGGCCGCCAGCGTTTCCGCCGGAATCGTGACCACTGCGGCGGCGCTCTCCGGGGTCCAGGCCGGCTCGCCGAGCCGGCGCGCGGCTGCTACAGCGTAGTACGAGTGGGGCGTCGCGGCGATCACGGTGCGCCACCGAGCATTGGCGCCGGCTCTTTCCCCGCGTTCCCACGCGAGCCGCCCCGCCCAGAAGAGTCCCGCCGAACCCTCGTCCCTCTCGGGGTATCGCTCGGCCAGCGCCTCAAATGCAGCCAGCGCCGAATCCAGTTCGCCCAGCTGATAGGAAAGCATCCCTGCCTCGAGCAGGGCCCGCGGGGCGTGGGCGGATGTCGGATATTCCCGGGCGACCCGGCGGTAATGCTCCCGGGCCTCGCGCTGGTTGCCCTGGTCGGCCACCAGGTCGCCGGCCAGGAAGAGCGCGATCCCGGCGCTGGCAGTATCGGCGGGCGAGGCCGTCGGAACGCGCAGCAACGCTGGCAGCGCAGCGGCGGTGCCCGATCCAGACAGCAGGAGGCGGGCCCGCTGATAGGCCGCGGCGCCCGCCGACCCAGGATCACGGATTGCCTCGAACTGCGCGATTGCTGCGGCAGCCTGTCCAGACTGTGCCAGACTCTGGCCGTATCGAAGTCGATCGGCGTCCGAGAATCCAGGCAGCGTCCGGGCGGCGGCAAATCCACGGACGGCGCGGGCGGCGTTGCCGATTGCGGCGGCACGCCGGGCGGCCACCAGCTGCTCGGCGGGATCCAGGGTTCCAGGCTGCTGATCCAACAGGGCCAGGGCAGCCCGACTATCGTCGGCGTTGAGCGGCGCTGCAAGAAGGGCGAGCAGGCTCCGCCTGGCATCGGTGCGCGCCGAGTCGGAGACGGGATTGGCCCAGCGCAACCGAAGCGACTCGACCCTGGCGCCGACCGCGTCGTATCTGGTTGCGGCCAACTGTGGCTGGCCGGAGCGTTCCAGAGCTGCCGCCTCCACCCAAGCCGACCGCGACCGCGCCGGTTCGGCTCCCACGCTCCGGTACAGACGATCGCGCCCGGCGGAGTCCGGGGTCAGGGCGGCAGCGCGCAGGCCAAGCCACTCGGCCACTTCCGGCAGGAGAGAAGCCGCGCGCTGGTACTCGACGGCGGCACTGTCGGTGAGCTGGAGGCGGTCGAACCCGCGGGCCAGGAGCGCGGTCCGGATCCCGATCGCACGCGGGATATTCGCTCGTTCAACCGCCACTCGGAAATGCTCGACGGCCTCGCGGTCGGCGCGGCGATCCAGCGCGGCGCGTCCCAACAGCTCGCGGGCGTTTCCTTCCGCGACCGGATCGGCCCATTCTCGGCCGGAAAGGAATCGCGTGACGCTGGTCCACCCGCTCCAACCAGCGGCGGCCCGCGCGGCGAGCAATGCCGTGGCGGGCGCGGTGCGGGTCAGGTCGGCCACCACCGGTCGAAGCAACTGGGTGGCTTGCCAGGAGCGACCCTGCTCCAGCGCCTGGGCCGCATCGGCCAGGACGTCCTGTGCGCTGGCAGCCGAGGTGGCGGTCAGGAGCAGCACGGAGAGGCCGACGCACAGCCGGCAGGCTCGGGTCATACTCGGAGTATAGCGGGAACAGCACCGGTCGCGGTCGAGGCCGGCGCTGGGAGAAGCTCAGGAGACCTTGCGTCCCTGCTTCTGGGCTTGGGGCTGAGGGGGGGGTGTTGGGATGGCATCGACCGACGGAGCAGCACCGTGCCTTCGCTCTGCCCTACCACCCGGGAACTGCGGGGCAGGATAACGCAACCGACCGACCGGCCCTGATCGTCGTACACCTCGTATGTGATGACCGGCTTCCCGGAGCGCAGCATGACCACGGTGTCCACCATCGTTCGAGTCACCCTGTTTGATGCGGTGATCCTCAGAAGGGTTGCAGAGGACGGGGAAGGACCAACGGGGAATAGTGAATAGGGAATGGGGAATGAGGGCAGGGACTCCACCGCGAGCACCCTGGGTCTCAACGCGCATTCTCTGGGCGGTGTCCAACACTTCATGTGCTGATGACATTGGCTTGGATCGTTCCATCTTGAAACCAACGGTATTCCGCAGCCGTATGGCCCTATATCCCCGTATTGGACTCACTTCAGGCCCAGGTTGAGGCTCATGTCCCTGCTTCTGGCAGATCTCCGTTGCGCCTTCCGGTCGCTGCGGCAGTCACTGTCGCTCTTGCTGGTTGCCGCGCTGTCGCTGGGGCTCGCCATCGCGGTCAACGTGACAATGTTTGCCGGCGTCGACATCCTGATGTTGCGCCCGCTTCCCTATCCCGACGCCGACCGGCTGGTGCAGCTCTGGTCCAGCAACCCGACACGGGGGTGGGGTGAGAGCAGCGTCTCGGTGCCGGACTTCCAGGACTGGCGTGAACAGTTGCGCACGGTGGAGGTGGCGGGGTATACCGGCGCCTCGTACAACCTCAGCGATCCGGATCGGCCCGAACGGATGCTCGGCACCATGATCTCACCGACTGGTTTGCCGATGCTTGGGGCAACCCTGGTGGCCGGGCGGCTGTTTCGGGAGGATGAGGCCGAGCCGGGCCAGGACAGGGTGGTCCTCCTCTCGGAGCGGTTCTGGCAACGGCGGTTCGATGCTGACACCGGGGTGGTCGGCACGACACTGATCCTGAGCGGGGATCCCTACTTCGTGGTGGGCGTGGTGCGTGAGGCATTCATGTTCCCGAACCAGCGGCAGGACTTCTGGGTTCCGCTGCCCCGCGACTCCAACACCGAGAGAGACGCCCGGTTCATCGAGGTTATTGGCCGGATCCGCACTGGCCAGACGCTCAGCGCCGTCGATGGGGAGGTCAAGGAGCTGGCCCGGCGCCTGGAGACCGGTTTTCCCAGTACCAATGCCGGTATGTCGGCGCGAGCCAACAGCCTGTACGACGAACTGATTCCCACCGAGCCCCGCCAGGCGGCAACCATCACGATGGTGGCAGTGGGGTTCGTGCTGCTCATTGCCTGCGCCAACGTGGCCAACCTGTTGCTGGCGCGCGGGGCAGGGCGGGAGCGTGAGCTGGCAGTCCGGGCTGCGATGGGCGCCGGGCGCTGGCGGCTGTTGCGGCAACTGATGACCGAGAGCATGGTGCTGGCGGTGCTCGGCGGCGCCATCGGGATCCTGCTCTCCATCTGGGGGCTCCAGATGTTCGTCTCGGTGGTGCCGCCCGACATGCTGCGGCTGGACCAGGTCCGGCTTGACAGCCGGGTCCTGGGGTACGCCTTGCTGCTGACGGCGGCTTGCGGACTGGTGTCTGGCATTGCCCCCGCTCTGCGCGGCACCGGAGGAGACCTGAGTGGCGGGCTCCGAGATGGCGGCCGGACGGGCTCGGTGGGGCTCAAGCATGGCCGCCTTCGCAGCAGTCTGGTCATGGGTGAGATTGCCCTGGCGCTGGTGCTGCTGATTTCGGCCGGGCTGCTGGTCAAGGCGTCGCTGGGCCTGACGCGGGTGGACCTTGGCTTCGACAAGTCGAACCTCTTGATGTTCCGGATGACGCTGGTGGAAAGCGAGTACCCCGACACGGTGCGCACCATTGCGGTGCAGGAACAACTGGTGGCCGGATTGGGATCGCTGCCCGGGGTGGTCGAGGCGAGTGCGACCAGTATCCTGCCGATGGCAGGCGGCACCGGCACCTACTATGAGGTGGAGGGGCGCCCTGCGGCCACGGAGGGTGAACGGCCGGTCGCTCAGTACCGGCTGGTCATGCCGGGGTACTTCACGACGATGCGGTCGCCATTGGTGGAGGGCCGGCAATTCAGCGCCGGCGATCGGGCTGGGACGGTGCCGGTGATGTTGATCAACGAAACGATGGCCCGTCGGCTCTGGCCGGAGGAGTCGGCGATCAGCAAGCGCCTGGTCTTTGCCAGCGGCGCCCGGGAGATTGTGGGAGTGGCCAGGGACACCCGGGAGTTCGGTCCCGAGGATGACATTCCGGACATGATGTACTGGCCCGCCACCCAACGGCTGGCGCGGGGACTGTCGTTCGTGGTCCGCACCACCGGTGACCCGCTGGCGCTCGCGGAGGCGGTGCGTGGGGTGGCGCGGGAAGTCGCCCCCGTCCAGCCGGTGTACTTCATGCAAAGCATGGAGCAGCATGTGGCCGAGGAGATGTCCGGGGAGACAGTGATGGGGAAACTGTTGGGGGTCTTCGGCGGGATCGCGCTGCTTCTGGCGGTGATGGGAGTCTACGGGGTGATGGCGTATTCGGTGAGCCAGCGCACCC
>JAWXBA010000203.1:0-7859 GCA_034439775.1 Gemmatimonadota bacterium
AGGTTGCCAAGCTGGCGGGGGCCAGGGTCATCGCCACCAGCGGCAGCGATGCCAAACTGGCACTGGCCGCGCGGCTGGGGGCCGAGTTGACCCTGAACCACTCAACCGAGGATGTGGCCCGCCGTGTGCGGGAGTTTACCGGGAGCGGGGTGGATATCGTGGTGGATACGGTCGGTGAGGCCACCTGGCCCGTTTCGCTCCGGGCCCTCCGTCCTGGGGGAACCCTGGTCACCTGCGGAGCAACCTCCGGACCCCACGTGACGCTCGACCTCCGGAAGCTGTTCTGGTTTCAGTGGTCGCTGCTGGGTTCCACGATGGGTAGCGACGCGGAATTCGGGGCCATTGTGGAACTGGCCCGGCAGGGTGAGCTTCGTCCCGTGATTGACTCAGTAGTCCCCCTTGCCGATGCCCCGGCAGCCTTGGCCAGGCTGGCTTCGGGAGCGCAGGCGGGTAAACTCGTGATCGAGGTGGCCTCGTGAACGACTTCTGGAATCGATTCAGCGGCGGCTCCGAACAACTCGGCGTCATCCTCCTGCCATTGCTGGCGGCCAGCGTCATTTTCCTCGCCGGCTACTTCCTCGCCCGCCAGGTCGAGAAGTGGACCGAGCAGGTGCTCGGCCGCCTCAACTTCAACCGGGTGGGTGGCAGCGGGCTCTCCGAGGCGGTCGGGCGCACCGGCAGCCGACTCGACCCCGCCCATGCCATCGGCAAGTTGATCTTTTGGCTGGTCATGCTGGTGGTGATCCTCCTGGCCAGCACGGCGCTGGGACTGGAGAGCATCAACGACATGTTCGGGCTGATGCTCTCCTACATCCCGACCGTCATCGCGGCCGTGGTGATCGTCATCCTTGGCATGATCGTGGGTGAGTTCGTCCGGGGACTCATCCTGGCCTCGGCCGGGGGTGTGCCAGGAGTTCCGACGGTGGCCAAGGTGGCCAAGGCCGCCGTGGTCATGATTTCGATTTTCATGGCGTTGCAGCAGGTGGGGGTGGCCGAGGAGATCGTGACGGCCGCATTTACGCTGATCCTGGGTGCGGTCGCACTGGCCGTGGGTCTCTCGTTCGGCCTCGGCAATCGGGATCTGGCCGGAGAGATTACCCGGCGCTGGTACGATGAGGGCCGCCAGCGCCGTGAGGCCGCCGCCGAGGCGATACGTCAGGCCGAATCCCAGGACTGATCCCGGCCCTGCCAGTGCCGTGGGCGGGTCAGTTCCCTAAGGGATCCTGGCCCGCAGCAGTCGGACGCCTTCCCGCCATTGCTCCGCAATCAGGAGCACCGAGTCTCCCACCGCAATGATGCTGCCCCGGGTTGGCACCGCCAGGACCCGGGTCAGGTTGCCGACCGAGTCCACCACATGAATCCGGCGCAGGGAGTCGAGGCCCTGCTTGCTCTTCTCCAACCAGATGTTCTGGTCGGGACCGGTAAAGGCGCGCTCAAACGGTGGCTTGATCAGCGCAAACGGAAGTCCGCTCGCCGTCGACCGCAAGTCCGGCGGAAACTGCGCCATGAACGACTCGCGATCGTAGTCGGTCACTTCCCACACCGGGTCGGGTAGACCGCGCCCGGTGGTCCGGGCTCCGTCCTTCCGCAGCCAGATGACCCGATTGCGAACGATCCGGGCCACCCAGAGGTCCCCCGAGGGAAGAACTCCCCACCGATCCTGCCCGCCGAACACCGCCCGTTCAACCCGGGTCCGGTTCTCCCGGGTCACTTCCAGGACATCGGGCGGGGCAAGCCGCAGCACGGTGTCTGCCACGGTCGAACCAACCCGCGCCCGAAGAATTGGGATCGAGTCGCGCAGGCCGACACCATCGGTTCCCCCGTAGAGCGGCTGCTCGAAGTAGAACCACCCTACCCCGTCGCGCGCCTTGGGAAAGAGCCCGCCTGCGGCCTCAGGGAGTGGCACCTCCCCGAGGAGTTGGCCATCCCGACTCCAGGCGGTGAGCCGGCGCATACCCCAATCGGCCAGGTAGATCGAATCGCCTGCGGCAAAGACATCGATCGGACGCTGGTAGTCAACGCCCGGCCCCTTCCCCAGTGGCTGGTGGCTGCCCGTGGCAAAATTGGCCACCACGGCGGCGTCCCAGTCGGGCGCCACCACCAGCCAGCGGTCGCGGTCCATGGCCACCGCCACCGGTATCTGACCGAACGGCGTCAGCACCGTATCCATCAGGGCGCCGACCATTTCCTCGGCGGGCTCCTCCTGCGGCCCGGTGGGGCCGCAGGCCAGACAGCCGACGGCTCCGATCAGCGCGAGCCATCGGAAGCGGATCATCGCGGCGCCTCGATCCGGACCGCCTCCAGCCCCAGCCGGCCCAACTCGGCGTTCACCGGCGGAAGCAGCCGTTCAACTGCCGTCCGCATCCGGCCAACCTGGATATCCAGCGAATCCGACAGGAGCTGGAACACCTCGCGGGATTGCGCGGTCGGAGGGCCGTCTCCCGAAGCCACCACCCCGTACAGCGCCGCAATCTTGTTGTTCAGGCGAATCGGGTAGTTGAGGGGGTCCTGGCCACTCTGGTTCTTGACCTGATACACCTCCTGCTCCACCGCGCTGAGGGCATCGGCCAGGGCATTGGTGCTGCGCTCCAGCGCGGCACGGCGGGCTGCGGGGGCCTTGGCAACCCGGTCGACCAGCTCGGCCCTGGCGGCCCGGATATCGATCACCATCTGGTTGGCCACCGAAGTCTTGTCACGGACCGTGATCAACAGGTCGAACTGGGCCTGGAAATCGGCGGCGGTGGCCGTGCTCCGGGGATCCTTGCGGACCTCGAGTACCGCCGTTTCCAGCCGCTCGCCGATGGTCAGGTTCACCGTGTACCGGCCCGGCACAATCGTGGGACCAGCCGCTCCACCGGCCGCCCACATGATCATCCCGGGAAAGGTGGTGCCGCCTTCAAGCTGCAGGTTCCACGTGAAGGTGTTGAGCCCGACACTGTTGGGCACCCGCTGGGTAAAGCCGCCACCGCCGAACCCACCGCGGCCACCGCCAAAGCCACCGCCGCCACCGCCCGCGGCCGCCAGCGGTCGCAACGCGCTGGGCATGACCCCGAGGGCGGTCAGGCTGTCGGTCCGCCGCCGAGCCGCCGCTGGGTCCATCGCCTGGCTTGGTGCCGCGACCGGACCGGCGGCCGGCGGCGTGGCATCGCTGCTGAAACGCCGCACGACGGTGCCCCGGGCATCCACGATCTCCAGGGTCAGCTTCTGGTTGGCAGTCTTGAGCCAGTACTGGATCGACGCGCCACCCTGGCCGCGATACACCACCTGGGGCGTGAAGACGTGGCCGTCCTTGGCCAGAATCTCGGGAGTTACCTGCCGGAGCACCGCGATGTTCTCCATGACCCAGAAGGCGCGCCCGTGGGTGCCCGCCACCAGGTCAGCCTCGGTGACCGCCAGGTCGTGCACCGGAACCGGCGGCAGGTTCTTCTGGAGCCGCTGCCAGGCGGCTCCGTCGTTGAATGACACCCAGACCCCGCGCTCGGTGCCGGCGTAGAGCAGCCCGCGCCGGACCGGGTCCTCGCGGATCACCCGGGTAAACTCGCTGGCCGCAATACCACCGTCGATCCGGGTCCAGGTGGCGCCGAAGTCGGTGGTCTTCCAGAGGTACGGCTTCAGGTCGTCCATCTGGTAGCGATTGCCGGCCAGGTATGCGGTGCCCGCGGCGTACCGCGAGGCTTCGATGATGGACAACCGAGTCCACTCCGGCATCTCCTTCGGGGTCACGTTGGTCCAGGTGGCGCCGTTGTCACGGCTCAGGTGCACCAAGCCGTCATCCGAGCCAGTCCAGAGCACGCCCTTGGTCACCGGCGACTCGGCCATGGTGAAGATCGTGCCGTAGTACTCGACGCTGGTCTGATCCTTGGTGATCGGCCCGCCGGAGGGACCCAGGGTCCGTGGGTCGTTGCGGGTCAGGTCGCCGCTGATGACATCGAACGACTGGCCCTCGTTGGTGGACCGGAACAGCATATTGGCGCCGACATAGAGCACGTTCGGGTCGTGCGGCGAAATGACGATCGGGAATGTCCACTGGAACCGGTACTTGATGTCTTCGGCCGAATGGCCCATCGGGTTCATCGGCCAGGCGGTGATGTTGCGGGTCAAGCCGGTGTTCAGGTCCCGTCGAGTCAGCAGGCCACCGTAGCTGCCGGCGTAGACGATGTCGGGGTTGTCCGGACGGACCGCGATATATCCCGACTCGCCGCCGCCGACATCCCAGAAGTCCGCCAGGTCGGTGCTGCCCTGGGGCCGGCTCGGCATGCAGACGGTGCTGTTGTCCTGCTGGGCGCCGCAGATCCGGTAGGGAAAATGGGTCGTCGTGGTGACGTGATAGAATTGTGCCGTGGCGTAGTCCTGATCAGTCCAGTTGGAGCCACCATCGGTCGAGACGGCGGCGCCGCCATCGTCGGCCTCGATCATCCGCTGGTTGTTGTCCGGGGCGATCCAGAGGTCGTGGCTGTCCCCGTGGGGTGGGTTCAGCCCCTGGAAGGTGCGGCCGCCATCGCGCGAGCGCATGAACGAGACGTTGCTGACATACACCACGTTCTCGTCCTGCGGATCGGCGTAGATCCGGGTGTAGTACCAGGCCCGCTGCCGCAGGTTGCGGTCCTCGTTGGTCTTGGTCCAGGTCGCCCCGGCATCGTCCGACCGGAAGACACCACCGGAGTCAGATTCAAGGATCACCCAGACCCGGTTGGAGTTGGCACCGCTGACCGAGACCCCGATGTTGCCGATCAGTCCCCGCGGCAGGCCGGGGTTGCGGGTCATCTCGGTCCAGCTCTTGCCGCCGTTGATGGACTTGAAGATGCCGCTCCCTGCCCCCCCGCTCACCAGCATCCAGGGAGTCCGGCCAGCCTGCCAGAAGGCAGCGTACAGCACCTCCGGGTTGTTCGGGTCCATTGCCAGGTCCACGGCGCCGGTGGAGTCGTTGCGGAACAGGATCTTGTCCCAGCTGCGGCCGCCATCCTCGGTCTTGTAGATCCCCCGTTCCTTGGTCGGGCCGAACACGTTCCCCAGCGCCGCCACGTAGGCCACATCGGGGTTGCGCGGGTGGACCCGGATCTTGCTGATGTAGCGGGTCTCCACCAGGCCCACGTAGGTCCAGGTCTGGCCGGCATCGGTGGTCTTGTAGACCCCGTCGCCGTGGGAGACATTGCCGCGGATGGCAAACTCGCCGCCGCCGACGTACACGACATCCGGGTTCGACGGTGCCACCGCGATGGCGCCGATGGTACCCCCGAAGTAGCGATCGCTCATCGGCTGCCAGTTGGCGCCGCCGTCGGTCGTCTTGAAGACGCCGGCGCCGGTGGTGCCCATCCAGTACTCATTGGGGCGCAGCACCGAACCGGCGGCGGCCACCGAGCGGCCGCCGCGCAGCGGGCCGACGTTCCTCCAGTTGAGCGAGGCGAACGCCGCCGAATCAACGGCGCCGGCGGTCTGGGCGGCAGAGGGGGCGGCGCCGGCAAGTGCCAGGGCCACCAGGGCAAGGGAACGCGACAGGGAACGCATGGGACGCCCGGAGATGAGGGACAGAGGGTGCGAGGTGCCACAGGAAAGATACGGCCAACCGGGACAAGTGGGGAGCATCGCCACCGCCGGGGACTCAGAGCTTGCGGAGCTGGACCTGCCGCACCCGATGGTCCGGCCCCTTCTCCAGGATCAGGGTCGCCCGTTCCCGGGTGGGGAGGATGTTCTCCCGGAGATTGACGCCGTTGATCTCGGCCCACACCTGCGTGGCCATGGCCACGGCCTCATCGCGGGACAAGGCCGCGAAGCGGTGGAAATATGATTCCGGATCCTGGAACACCGAATCCCGCAGCGCCAGGAGCCGGTCGGTAAACCACTGCGCGACATCCCGCTCCGCTGCGTCCACGTAGATCCCGAAATCGAAATAGTCGCTGACAAAGATCCTGGCCCGGTCGGAATCCCCATCGCCGGTCTGGAGCACGTTCAGCCCCTCGACGATCATGATGTCCGGGCCACGAACCACCAGCGTCTGGTCCGGTACGATGTCATAGCTGACATGAGAATAGACCGGGGCACGCACCTCTGGTTGCCCCGCCTTGACCGCCGCCATGAACTGGATCAGGGCGCGGTGATCATAGCTCTCGGGGAATCCCTTCCGCCGCATCAGCCCCCGCTCCTCCAGGATCCGGTTCGGGTGCAGGAAGCCGTCGGTGGTCACCAGGTCCACCTTGGGGTGGTTGGGCCACCGCGCCAGCAGCGCCTGCAGCAGCCGCGCTGCCGTGCTCTTGCCCACCGCCACGCTGCCGCCAATCCCGATCACGAACGGCACCTTGGCGGTCAACTGTCCCAGAAAGGTGGCGCTGGCCGCATGCAGTCCCTGGGTGGCCACCACATACAGGTTCAGCAACCGCGACAGCGGCAGATAGATCTCCGCCACCTCATCGAGGGACACCTTGTCGTTGAGTCCACGCAGGCGACCCAACTCCTCCTCGGTCAGCGTCAGCGGGGTCGCCGCACGCAACCGACCCCACTCGGCGTGACTGAAAGTCTGGTAGGGAGAGAGATCAGGGCCGGGCATCGATTGAAGATAGCGAGGAGGGAGAAGGGAGAAGCAAGAAGCCGGATCCGGAAACAGTCCGCCTGCCTCGTGCCATCTCACTTCTCGCTTCCTACTTCTCCCTCCCCAAGCAGTTCCTTGAACCCATCCACCACGTACAGCACCGGCTGGATGTCGTCGATCCGGAAGTCCTGCGCCATTACCGCCTCCCGCGAGAATGGCCGCCGGTCACATCCGGGGCCGAGGGCGTTGGCGGCGTCCTTTTCCGAGGAGATGAGCCCGCTGCCGTAGATCCGGACCTGACCGGCTTCCCGCACCAGCCCGAACTCGATCGTGAACCAGAACAGCCGGGTAAACCGCTCCAGCTCAGCCGGCTCGGCCCGGGCAGCCTCGGCGCCAAAGGCCTGCAGGAAATCGGCAAAGGCGGGGTCGGCATGCAGTGGCACGTGGCCAAAGACATCGTGGAAGATGTCCGGCTCCGGGAGGTACTCGAGCTGCTCAGGCGGGCGCACCGTGATCGTGGTGGGAAATTCCCGTCGCGCCAGCGAGGCAAAGAACTCCCCGGCGGGCAGGAACCCCGCCACCGGCACCGCCCGCCAGCCGGTACGCGGCGCCAGGCGCCGGTTCACGTCGTCGAGGTCGGGCACCCTGTCCTCGCGCAGCCCAATGGCGTCGATTCCCTCCAGGAAGAGGCTGCTGGCAGTGCTCCGCAGGGTATCCATCCGGCGCCGATAGAGGCTGGCCCAGACCTGATGGTCGGTCGGCGTGTAGGTGGACCAGTCCTGCGCAATCTCGGCGGCATGCATGATACCTCTCCAGGTCGGGGACAAAAAAAAGCGGCCCGTGGAAATCCACGGACCGCTCGGGAATGCTGGTGTCGTTGGCGCTAGCTGCGCTGACGGCTCCGCCCGCGGCCCATGGCATGGGTCGCGTAGTGATACGAGCGGGAGATCACCGTGAGGCGCATGGGCCCAACATAGCCAACGAGACCTGGATCCAGCAATCCCCAGTCCCCATTCCCTGTTCCACGCTACTCCGCCCGCAACGCCACGATCGGGTCCACCGTGGTGGCCCGGCGTGCCGGGATGACACTCGCCGCCAGCGCTGCCGAGGCGAGTGTCACGGTCACTCCGACGAAGATCAGCGGGTCAAACGCACTGACCCCGTACAGGAAGGTGGCGAGCCCGCGAGTGACCGCGGCGGCCAGCGCCAGGCCGATGGCCGCACCGATCCCCGTCAGCAGCGCACCCTGGCGGATGACAAGTTTGAGAATATCCGGGTTCTGTGCTCCCAGCGCCCGGCGAATTCCCATCTCCTGGGTGCGCTGGCTCACCGAATA
>JAWXBA010000204.1:0-3749 GCA_034439775.1 Gemmatimonadota bacterium
AAACCAGAGTCCGGTGGCTGCGTTCACCTTCCAATGCGTGATCCGCTCGGATGGGGTCGGGGCAGATTGTGCCTTCAATGGGTCGTCGTCAACCGATGCCGATGGAACGATCGCCACGTACTCGTGGACCGCCACCGGAAGATCCGGCCAGTCGGGTCAGATTGTAGCTTTCCCGTACCGGGTTGGCACCACCCCGACCGTAACTTTGACGGTGACCGACAACCAGGGTGCCACCGGCACCAAGACCGTGACGTTTACGGTCGGCGCACCGTAGCGCGCACCCGCTCACTGGGTCGGGCAGTGCCCGCATCCTGAGTCGGCCAGCATGCGACAGCCCCCGGGCACCGATTCGGTGCTGCGGGGGCTGTCGATGTCTCGGGTATGTTGCAGGCGTGGAGGGGGGCGACGGTGCCGCCGATCAGGGGGCTGGCACCACCAATCGGCGCAGGCTCGCCTCGCGGCCCACCACGGCCAACAGCTCGTTGACCGGTTCACTCACCGTGCCGCCGGTCAGGGCCACCCGGATTGGTTGCATCGCATCGCCCAGCTTGAGGGCGTGGGACTCCGCAGTTGCCGTCAGGCGGGCCAGGATCATCTCGGCATTCCACTCCGCGTCGGAGAGGGGTTCCAGCGCCTCGCGCATCAGCCCGAGGTTTCGGGCGTAGGCATCGCCGAGCTTGGCCACCAGTTTGTCGCCCTTCTCGTCGCGGGGCCCCGGCCCCTGGATCCGGACCGCCACCTGCTCCGCCACGTGAACGATCGTCCGCGACCGGGTCTTGACGGCGTCGATCAGGGCCAGGAGATCCCGGCCCTCCGCGTTGACACCGAGGATTCGAAGCTGGCGCTCCACCGGGACGCGAAGCAGCTCCGCATCGAGCGCGGAGAGGTACTGGCCGTTCATCCACTCCAGTTTGGCGGTGTCGAAGACAGCGGGCTTCCGCTGAATCCCCTCCAGCGAGAAGAGCTCCGTCATCTCCTGCTCGCTCATGATCTCGCGGTCGCCACCCGGACTCCACCCCAGCAGGGCCAGGAAGTTGCGCATCGCCGCGGGGAAGATGCCCTGGTCCTGATAGTCGCCCACTGCGGTGGCGCCATGCCGCTTGGAGAGCTTCTTGCCATCGCTCCCCAGGATCATCGGCACGTGGGCAAACACCGGTTCCGGAGCCCCAAGGGCGCGATAGAGCGCCACCTGCTTCGGGGTGTTGGAAATGTGATCGTCGCCACGAATCACGTGGGTGATCTGCATCGCGATGTCGTCCGAGACGACCGCCAGGTTGTAGATCGGGGTGCCATCGGCGCGGAGGATGACCAGGTCGTCGAGGTCGTGTCCCTGGAAACTGATCCTGCCGTGGACGGCGTCCTCCCAGGCGATCTCGCCGGAGGGCATCAGGAAACGGACGACGAAGGGATCGCCCTGGGCCAACCGAGACTGGACCTCGTCCGGTGCCAGGCGATGGCACCGGCGGTCATATCGGAACGCCTCGCGGCCACCCTTGGTCACGCGGCGCTGGGCATCCAACTCTTCCCTGGTGCAGAAACAGCGGTATGCCTTGCCGGCCTCGAGCAGGCGGAGGGCGTCGGCCTGGTGCCGTTGCCCGAACCCGCCCTGGAAGAGCGGACCCTCGTCCCAGGTGATGCCGAGCCACGAGAGTCCGTCGAGGATCACCTGGGTGTGGGCGTCGGAGCTGCGCTCCCGGTCGGTGTCCTCGATCCGGAGCACCAGGACGCCACCGGTCTGGCGGGCGTAGAGCCAGTTGAACAGCGCGGTGCGGGCGCCGCCCACGTGGAGGTAGCCAGTGGGGGAAGGCGCGAAGCGAACGCGTGGGGGCATGAGCTGGTGGGTGCCGGGTTTCGGGTGGCGGGTGCCGGGGGACGACCGGGATTGGTCAGGAATGCGAGGGGGGCCCGTCGCTGGAGCCCCCGACACCTGGCACCTGCCACCCGGCACCTGTCCACCGCCACCACGGAGCGAGAGGGATTCGAACCCTCGATAGAGCTTTTGACCCTATGCCGGTTTAGCAAACCGGTGCCTTCAGCCTCTCGGCCATCGCTCCTGCAAGCGGGGAAACTTCGCACCGGCGGGCTCCCCCGGCAACCCTGCGGTCAGGACGGCGGGCGCCGCTCCAGTTCGCGCTGGGCCGCCTGCACCGCGTCGCGGCTGCCGGTCAGGGCCACGAGGTCGCCGGGTTCCAGGCGTTCGCGGGCGCTGGGGTGGGGGATCTCCCCCCCGTTCCGCGAGACGCCAACCACCGTGGCGCCGGTCCGGCCCCGGAGGTTGAGTTCACCCAGGGTACGACCCGCCGCCACGCTCCACGCCTCGATCTTCACCGGCTTGACGCTGCCCAGACCGGGCAGCATCGCCTCGACCTTCTCGTACATGCCAGTTTCCTGGGCCATCCCTTGCCGGGCCAGCACATGCACCACCAGCTCGGCCCCGGCTCGGGCATGGCTGGCCAGGTCGCTGGCCGCCCGCCAAAGGGAAACCATGAGCACCACAAAGACTGCGGCCAGCACCGAGGGGCCACCGTAGGCCGGGACGAACGGAAGACTGATCAGCACCACCGGCAGCAGGACGGCGAGCACGATGCCCAGCAGGAGCGTCGCCCGAAGGACTCGGCGCGGGGCCAGGGCCGGGTCGACCTTGCCGTGTTCCACCGGCGGCAGGGCGCGCTCGGACAGCACCATGGCAAGCCGTCGTCCGGTGGTGAACACGCCGGCGAGCAGCACAATGGCCAGCACGCTGGCGATCAACAGGATCGCCAGGTTGGCCGCGGTCGGGGCCAGGTCCACCCGGTCGCCGAGCGCCTTCGCCGCTTCGCCGCGGATCAGCGCGGTGACGACCACCACCACCGCGAGGCCTCCGGCGTCCAGGGCCAGCAAACCGGCCAGGCGCCGTGCAGCGCTCCGCTGCCCCGAGCGCCGCGGACGATGGGCCAGGGCGTCGATCCAGGAACTGTACAGCGAGACATAGGTCTGCCACGTCCTGGGCATGTGGCGGTCGATCCAGTTGGCCACCGACTGCGACCGACCGACCAGCACGTTGGCAAAGGTGGCGGTGAGGATCGAGGTGCCCACGACCACCGGGAAGATCCGGGTCGAGCCGGCCGCCGCGGCCATGGCGGCGATGATGAAGCCGAACTCGCCGATCTGGGACATGTAGAAGCCAGCCCGGACCGAAGTGCTGACCCCGAACCCGGCCAGGAAGGAGCCCACGGCCACGAAAAAGGTGTTTCCTACGATGACGACGGCACTCACGATCAGGATGGCGGGCCAGACCGCCGCCATCGCTTCGGGCTCGACCAGCATCCCGATGCTGACGAAGAAGATGGCCCCGAAGAGGTACCGCAGGGGCCGGACGATCTCGCGGATTTCCCGGCCCGCCCCGCTCTCATTGACCAGGAATCCCGCAATGAAGGCCCCCAGCGCCACCGAGTGACCAGCCGCGTGCGCCAGCCAAGACAGGAGGAAACAGAGGCTCAGGGAGGTGATCAGGAGGAGCTCCATGCGCTCGTGCCGCACCACCGCCCGGATCAGCTTGGGGATGACCAGGAGTCCGACCCCCACCACGGTCACCACGAACACACCGAGCCCGAACAGGGTGCGCCCCAGCAGGAGGCCGGTGACCTGCTGCCCGGCCACCAGGGCGCTCAGGGCGGCGATCATGAACATCGCGACCAGGTCCTCGACGATGCTGATGCCGAGGGTCAGGTCGCGGAGCTTGCGGTCCGGGGGGTGGTCCGCCAGCGATC
>JAWXBA010000205.1:0-13306 GCA_034439775.1 Gemmatimonadota bacterium
CCCGCAAACTGCGGCTTGACCCCCGCTCGGCTCAGGATCGCCGCGCCAAAGCCCACCGTGCCGATGATCCAGGTCACCAGCACCGCTGACCCCCAGACAATCGTCCCCGCCACCGGCACCCAGCCAAAGACCAGCCACGCCAGCCAGACCGACAAGACCGTGGCCAACCCGATCAGCATGTAACGGAAGCTGTTGGGACTTGCCTTGAGCCCCTGCGCCATCCGGCGTCGAGTCTGCTTTTCACCCATCGAGTGCGCCACCGCCAGGAACCCGCCCACGATGCCCAGCACCGCCAGCAGGGCGTACACAATCACCACGAACGGCACCAGCAGCGCCCCCACGACACTCAGCACCAGCCCGACGACGAGCATGCCGAAGGTGGGGAGCAGCAGCACTTGTCCCAACATGCCCACGACAAACGATCGGCCGAATGAATGGGCTACGGTGTCGGAGACGGTCTCGAGATAAGGATGCGCAAAGGCAACCAGCAAAAAGCCGAGCAGCGTCAGGGTCAGGAACACACCGGAGAGACCGGCGGCGCGGGTGCCGAAACGAGTCAGCCACGACGGCTCGGCGTTGATCGCGGTGTCGGTGGGCTGGATGGCACGGAGCAGGAAGTTTGGCACGAGGGCGGGCGGCACCTGCTGCACCACCTGCTGGAGACGTCCCGGGTTGGAGGTGGCGTGGGCCACCGACACCGCAAGAGTTCCCTGGCAGATCAGTCCAACAGCAGCAACCAGCGCGAGCCGGCGGCTACCAAGCTGCATCGGCCGCTGGCTCCGCCGGAATCATGACCAACCGCCGCAGCACCAGCACACCCACCGCCCAGGTGGCTACTGCGGCAACCACCACCAGGGCAGCACGCGCCGGGGTGGAGGTCAGGGCCAGGGCGGTGCCATACCAAGACTGCTGGGCCACCGCCGCAGCCATAGTCTGCAGGGTCTGGGCTACCCAAGTGGTCCCGGTCTGCCAGGCCTGACTGGTCCAACTGTCGAAGAGCGCCGAATTGCTGGCCGTCCAGACGGCGCTGGCCCAGACACCGAGCACTGTGGCGGCGCTGGCCACCAGGCGGCGATTGCCGAGGAGGCGGCGCGGCCACGGCAGCGGTGCCACGACGGGGGCCGGGACCGCAATCCGGACCTGGGCCATGACCCGCTCGCCAAAGCCGTTGGCGGGGATCAGGGCAGGGAGGCCATGCAGGGCGGCCACCAGGATCCGGTCGGCCTGCACGACGGATCGGCAAGCGTCACAAAATGCAACGTGCTCCCGAGCTGCTTGGGAGGGGGAACCGATCAGGAAGGCATCGAGGTCGTCTGCGGTGAGATGCACCGAGGGAAGGCTACTCATACGTGCCTCCTTTACGGCAGGGTTTTGGCAAAGGTTTCACTCCTTGAGATGGGCCAGGGAGATCCGCAGTTCATTACGAGCGCGGTGGATATATGTCTTCACGGTGCCGAGTGGCAGATTGAGAATTTCCGCAATTTCTTCATAGGAGCGGCCCTCGACATGCCGGAGCAGGATGCAGGTCCGGTACTCGGGGCGGAGGAGGCGAATCCCGTCCTCGATGGCCCCGCCAAGCTCCCGCGCCACGACCTCATCGAGAGCGGACTCGCCGACGGAACCGATCTGGAGCGCCGTGGCCTCGATCATTTCCGGGGTCTCGGCGTGGGGAGACCCGTCCAGCGAAAGGGTGTCCAGCTCCCGTCGGCGCAGGTGATCGATGGCCGCGTTGTTGGCAATCTTGAAGACCCAGGACGAGAACTTGTACTCGGGCTTGTAGCTCTCGATGGCGTTGAGGACCTTGACGAAGGCCTCCTGGGATAGATCCTCGGCCTGCTCCCGGTTCCGGACCATCCGGTAGACCAGGGAGAAGACCGGGCGCTCGTAGCGACGCACCAGCTCACGGTAGGCGGCCTCACGGCCGGCCTTGGCAAACTCCACCACCTGCTGGTCGGTGGCCTCGCGGAGCGGTACCTGGAGGTCAGTCAGGGCCACCCCCTGCGCTTGCCGGGGGCCGATCGTGAGGGCTACATTGCGCCGCTATGTTAGCCACGGACAGTGAGTTACCGCTTGCCGGCGGGAAGGAAAAGCGGGCCTACGTGCGCGAGATCTTTACCGATATCGCGCCACGCTACGACCTGCTCAACCATCTGCTGAGCCTCAACATCGACAAGCGCTGGCGGCGCCTGGCGATCAATGAGCTGGGCTGGGAAACGGCGCCCGGAGGCCGGTACCTTGACCTCTGCGCTGGAACCTTGGACCTGGCGGCGGAACTGGCCACCCGGAAAGGATTTACGGGCGCGGTGGTTGGGGCCGATTTCGTCCTCCCGATGCTGGTGCGTGGCCAGGGCAAGGCGGAACGGGTGGCCCCGCTCAACGCTGATGCGCTGGAACTGCCATTTGCCGATGCCACCTTCGATGGCGCCACCGTCGGCTTCGGGGTCCGCAACCTGGTGGACCTGGACCGGGGCCTCCACGAGGCCGCCCGCGTGCTCCGCCCCGGGGCGCGGTTCGTGGTGCTGGAATTCACCACCCCGCCCCGGCAGCCGATGCGCGGCCTGTATTTCTTCTACTTTCGTAGAATCTTGCCGCTGATCGGACGTGTCGTGTCGAAACATAGGACAGCATACACCTGGCTGCCAGAGTCGGTGCTCAACTTCCCCGAGCCGGGGGAGCTGGCGGCCCGGATGGGTAAGGCGGGGTTTGGGGGGGTGACGTACAAGCTGTTGATGGGCGGGATATGTGCTGTTCACGTTGGGGTACGGTTGGGTGGGCCGACCGGGAATGGGGAATAGGGAATGGGGAATGCAGAGCCGGATTCGATGAGGGACTCTGCGCGGGAGGGGCAAACCTTCGCCGGGGGCTCGCTGCTGGCCCGGTACGCCAGCTTCGTCAAGCTGCCCCACACCCTCTTTGCCCTGCCGTTTGCCCTGCTCGGCGTGGTGGCCGCCTCGTTCACGTGGCCGGTGGGGTGGCTGCTGGTGGCCAAGGTGGTGATCGCGTTTTCCTCGGCACGCTGGGTGGCGATGGGGTTCAACCGGATTGCCGACCGGGCCTACGACGCCGCCAACCCCCGCACCGCCAATCGGGAGATCCCCCGCGGCATCATCACCGTTCGGCAGGCCTGGATCTCCGTCATTATCGCATCGGCGGTGTTCATCGCCACCGCCTGGCTCATCAATCCGCTCTGCTTCCTGCTCAGCCCGATCGCGCTGGCCTGGATCCTGGGGTACAGCCTGGCCAAGCGGTTCACCTCGTGGCCGCACCTCTGGCTTGGCGTCAGTCTGGGGATCGCCCCGGTGGGTGGGTACCTGGCCGTCACCGGCAGGTGGAGCGACCCCTGGTGGATGCTGATCGCGATTGCGATAGCGGTAATGACCTGGGTGGCGGGGTTTGACATCTTCTACGCCCTCCCCGACGAGGGGTTTGACCGGAGCGCCGGCCTCCGGAGCGCCGTGGTGCTCCTCGGTGAGCGGCGGGCGATCCTGCTCGCCAAGCTGCTGCACGGGGTGACGATCCCGGCGCTGATGGTGTTTGGGATGGCAGGAGGATTCGGATACTGGTATCTCTTCGGGGTGCTGGCCGCAGCGGGGATCCTGGTCTATGAGCACCGGCTGGTCACGCCGGGGGACCTGAGCAAGCTGGACGCGGCGTTCTTTACCATGAACGGGGCAATGAGCGTGACGGTGTTCCTGTTTGCCTTGCTGGATCGAGTGGCGCGGTAGGAAGAACAGGGATCCGCAGATTTCGCAGATGACGCAGATTTTTTCGATCCCTTGGCGGGCATTGCTGTGAGGCCCGGGAATTGGGGATCCACAGATTCCACGGATTTAGGGGATTGGTCATTGCCTGGTAAAGCACCCTTCACCTCGGGGATTCTTGTAGTTTTTTGGTGAACAGCACTCCCACGCCAGATCTCCGTCCCTCGGCAGGCCGGTCGGAGGATCCATTTTGCAAGTGCAGTTCACAATTAATTCGGGGGGGCCCTCGGGGAGCCAATTGTCCCCAGGCAATGACCAATCTGCGCTATCTGCGTAATCTGCGGATTTCTTTCAATCACAGCGGCACTCGGGGAGCCAGTCTCCCCCAGGCAGTGAATAATCCGTGTAATCCGTGAAATCTGTGGATCACCTTTTGTTCGGAACCCCAACGCGGCCTGATCACCGCCTGACGAATCGGAGCCTGCCATGAAAAAGCCGAAGGCGTCACCCGCCAAACCGCACGCCTCGATCCGGGCCGACCTCAATCCGCCCACCCACCCGGTTCACAAGCACCCGGTGCCGAAGGTGGCCCCCAAGCACCCGGTCAAGTCGCCCACCCCGAATCGGAGAGGCCGTTGACCGACCTGCCCGTGGTGTTGGCCATTACCGGCGCATCAGGCGCGCCGTACGCCGTGCGCCTGCTCGAGTCGATGGCCCGGAACCAGGTACCGGTCTGGCTCCTGGTATCCAGCCACGGCTGGCGCTTGCTTCAAGAAGAGTGCGACATCGCCAGCCAGGAGGCGCTCCTGGCCGCCACTGGCGCCGACTGGAGCAGCGTCACCCTTTTTCCCGATGGCGACCGCGGCGCCAAACCAGCCAGTGGCTCCCAGAAGACCCGCGGGATGGTGGTCTGTCCCTGCTCCATGGGGACGGTCTCCGCGATTGCGCAGGGATCGAGCCGGTCGCTGATTGAGCGCGCCGCCGACGTCACCCTCAAGGAGCGCCGCCGCCTGATCCTGGTTCCCCGGGAGACGCCGCTCTCCCTGGTCCACCTCCGCAACCTGACCGCCCTGGCCGAAGTTGGCGCCACGATCATCCCGGCCGCGCCCGGGTTCTACCACAAGCCGAAGGGGATCGAGGATCTGGTGGACTTCCTGGTGCAGCGCATCCTGGACCACCTCGAGCTGCCGATCGAACTCGCGCCTCGCTGGCAGGGCTGATGCGACTCGGCATCATCTCCGATACCCACGGGATGCTCCGTCCCGAGGTCTTCGAGGCCTTTGAAGGGGTGGACCTGATCCTCCACGCTGGCGACATCGGCCCCCCCGATATCCTGACCGCGCTGGAGGCGATCGCCCCGGTCAAGGCGGTGTGGGGCAACACCGACGACTTCGATATTCGGGCGCTGGTGCCCGAAATTATCGAGACCCGGATCGAGGGTACCGATTTCCTGATTATCCATGGTCATCAACTCGGCTCGCCCAACGCCGCCAGTCTTGTCGCCGCCTACCCCAAGGCCGAGGTTATCATTTATGGCCACACCCACATGCCGCTGCTGGAGACGGTGGACATTGTGGTGACAGTCATGAACCCCGGCGGGGCAGGGGCGCGGCGGTTTGACCTGCCTGCTTCGGTCGGGATCATGGAGCTGGAACCGGGAATTCCGCCCCGGGCTCGGTTGGTGCCGCTGACGGCGATGGATGAGGAGTAGGAGCCGCTTGACCCCCGCTTGACTGCCCCGCCACAGACTTTCCGTTGCAAGCCCACCTTGGCAACGGAGAGTGAACCATGTCCAGGACCCTGTTGATCTCAGCGTTATTCATTGCCGTCCTGGTACCCCAGGCGGGTGCCCAGCGGGTCGTGGTGCCGGGCGACACGATCCGGATCGCGCGCACCAAGCCGTTTTGGCTCGTGGAGGGAGAGTTGGATTCCTTCTCAGTAGACTCGGTGGTGGTGGTGCGCCGCGGTGGTGGCCGAACTGCCCTGGCGCTTTCTGAGGCGAGAGTGGTGGAGCTGCGCAGAGGTCGCCAGGTCAGAATCGGACGGGGCCTGTTGCTTGGGGGTGGGATCGGTGCCATGTTGGCTCTCGTGTTTGACGGCGCCTGCGACGGCTACTGTCAGACCAGTCCGGCAAGGGGCGCGGTTCTCGGCGGCATGGTCGGGCTCTTTGTGATCGCGCTGAACCCGGCTCCTCGGTGGATTCCTGCGATCCTGCGCCGGCCGGAACTGCCTGCGTCCCGAGCAGGCGGTGGGGTCACCACCATGATCGGTCCTGGGACTCAGGGGGGGAGCGCGGCCGGGCGGCCTTTGCCACTGCTGGGGCTGGGGGTGGAATCCACCGTGCTGGTGGGCGTGCGGCTCCGGCGCTGATCGCTTCCTCCAGCTCGTGCGGAGTGTCACGCGGAGGCGCGGAGAACGACAAGAGACGCGGAGTCATTCGCAGGGCGATCCGCCGTGTGCGAGCACGGAGATTGGTTGTTGGGGGGTGGGGTGGCACCCTCAAATCACCTGGCCCAGCGGTGGAATCGGAGGGACGGATCCGCTCCGATCCGATCGTCCTCCGCGCCTCCTGCTGTTCTCCGCGCCTCCGCGTGAGCCCAGTGCGTTGGTTGCCGCTGGGGCGCACAGGGGTGCGCCCCTACACCGCGCCTCCGCGTGAGCCCCTTCAATCAGATCCCGATGCCGCAACCCAACTTTCCAGCGTCGTCGTTCTTCGCAACGCCTCCGGGTGCCGCCGGAACCACGACATGATCAGCAGCATCTCATCGATCTGTGCTGCGGGGACCGGGCCCGCCACGGTGGCCGGCCGAGCCAGTTCCTCGGCCACCACCCCCTGAAAGGCCTCCCGCTCGATCGGGGTGGCGGGCCAGGGGAAAGCGGCGCGTACCGTTCCATTCCGAATCAGATATGCCCGATCGTCGCCGTGGCTCCCCGGGTCGCGGTACACGAACGTGAGCAGCTCAATACCCGCCCTGGCCCGTGTGGTGGCGCCGAGCAGCCATTCCAGGTGCTCAAACTTTTCGCGCCACCGGGTGGCGGCCTCGAACTCCCCTTGCTCGGCCTGATGTGCCATCGCGGCAATCACCCGATCCACTGGTGCAATGGCGCGCCCTTCCAGGAACGCCACCCCCGCTTCAACCTGTCGGCGATACTCCTCCTCGGTCACGAAGCCGGCACACGGACCGCTGCAGGTACCAAAGTCGTGGCGCATGCAGGCAGCGCCCATCGGTTCGCCGAAGAGGTCCCCCTGCCCGGCAAAGACCATCGGCATCCGGGCGGCGCAGTCGCGGAGGCCGAGCAGGTCGTTGAGGACCCGGAGCGCCGCGCGGAGGCGTCCCGGGGAGAGCATGGGGCCGTAGCAGCGAACATCCTCCTGGTCGCTCCCGGCCCCGACCCCGATCTTCGGGGCGGCGCCCGAGGAGACCACCGCAAACGCCACATTGCGGCGGCGGTTCATCTGGACATTGTAGGCGGGGCGGGACTGGCGGATCTGGCGGAGCTCGGTCAGGTGGGCGGCAAACTCACTGGGGACGACATCCCAGGCAATGTCGCTGGCGGCGTGGAGAATCCGGGCGCCCTTGTCCCCGGGATAGTTGGCCCGGAAATACGAGAGGAGGCGGGTGCGAAGCTTCTTGGCCTTCCCCACGTACAGCACCCGCCCGGACTGGTCCAGCATCCGATACACCCCTGGGCGGTCCTCGGCCAATGCCCGGACCCGATCCCGCAGCGCGGCGAGATCGGTCATCGGCAGGAGCAGGGCAGCAGTGGGCATCAGGCCTGGCAGCGATGGCAGAAAACGGTGATCCGGGCATCGATGGCATGGGTGCCGGCCAGGGTCGTGCCGCAGCGGCGGCACGGCTCACCCTCTCGACCGTACACCTGCAGTTCCAGCTGGAAGTTACCGGGTTCCCCCGTGCTGGTGCGATAGTCCCGAAAGGTGGTGCCCTCAGCCTCAATCGCGGCAGCCAGTACCCTGCGAACTTCCGTCCACAGGGACTGGTACTGCTCCCTCGATACCCGGCGTGCCTCCTTGGAAGGGTCGATCCTGGCCAGAAAGAGTGCCTCGTTGGCGTAGATGTTCCCCACCCCCACCACGTACTTCTGGTCCATCAGGACCTTCTTGATCGCCGCACGCGAGGCGCCGAGGCGCGCCGCGAAGGCATCGGCCGTCAGGTCCGGGTCGAGTGGCTCCGGCCCCAGGCGGGACTGGTAGCCCTCCCAGCCCGTTGGGGTGAGCCAGCGGAGGGTCCCGATCCGTCTCACGTCGTGATAGACCAGGAGGGCGCCGTCGTCGAGGCGGCACTGGAGCACGGCGTACTTGGCGTCGGCCCCGGTCAGCTGGCGGCGGTGTACCTGCAGCGACCCGGTCATCCCCGGCTGGATATCCAGGATACGGGTGTCGGTATGGATCAGGGCGTGCTTGGCCCGGCGGTCTGCGGCCACGATCCGGCGGCCGGTCAGGTCCCGAAGCAGGACCCGTTTCGAGACCCCGTCGAGGAGATTGTCGTGGCTCAGGGTGGCGGAGACGATGGTCTGGCCGACCAACTGGGGCCGGAGCTGGCGGACCATGGTCTCGACTTCGGGGAGCTCGGGCACGAGGGAAAACTAAGGAGAATCGGCAGATTACGCAGATGCCGCAGATTGTTCCGACCTCGGGCGGACAATCCCTCTAATCTGCGTAATCTGCGGATCAAACTCCGTCGAGCCGAGCCGCTTCGCGCCAGCCGATATCCCGCCGAAACTGCTTCCCCTCGAAGCTGATTTGCTCCGCTGCCTCCCGACTGAGCCTCTGGGCCTCTGAAAAGGTCGGTGCCATCGCGGTTACAGCCAGCACTCTTCCGCCATTGACCTGCAGCGTACCATCGGCATCCCGTCGGGTGCCGGCGTGGTACACGGTTACCCGCGAATCGAGGTCGTCGGGAATGGTGATTGCCGCGCCCTTTTTCGGAGTGTCCGGATACCCGTGTGCCGCCAGGACCGTGGTAACCGCCGAATCCCTGGCGACGGAGACGTCCGGGAGCGCGGCGCCCTCGGCAGCGGCCCAGCACGCTGCGGTAAACCCGTCCGAGACGAGTGGCAGTACCACCTGCGTTTCGGGGTCGCCGAGCCGGCAGTTGAATTCAACCACGCTGAGGGAGCCGTCCGGCGCGATCATGAGGCCGGCGTAGAGGATGCCCCGGAACGCCGCACCGCGCCGTTCCATTTCGGCCAAGGTGGGAAGCAGCACCTCGCGGGTGGCCCGCCCAAGGAGCGCCGCGGTGGCGAGCGATACCGGGGAGTAGGCGCCCATGCCCCCAGTATTGGGGCCATTGTCCCCCTCGAAGATTCGCTTGTGGTCCTGCGCCGAGGGCAGCAGCGCCACGTCGTGGCCGTTGCAGATGGCAAAGACCGACAGCTCCTCGCCCTCCAGAAACGACTCCACCAGCACCTCGTGCCCGGCCTCGCCAAGTGAACCGCTGAACATGGCCCGGACGGCGTCGGCGGCTTCGGACCGGGTGGCACAGACTACCGCACCCTTGCCGGCCGCCAGCCCGGAGGCCTTCACCACCAGCGGTTCCGCGTGGGTTGCCACATATGCCAGAGCGTCGGCGACGGCCTGAAAGGTCCGGCTGGCCGCGGTGGGGACCCAGGCGGCCGCCATCACATCCTTGGCGAATGCCTTGGAGGCCTCAATCTGCGCGGCGGCGGCGGTGGGTCCGAACACCCGGCGGCCGTCCGCCTGGAGACGGTCGGCCAGTCCCAGGGCCAGCGGCTGTTCCGGCCCCACAATGGTCAGATCGATGTCGTGCTGCGCTGCTGCGCGGACCAGGGCCTCGATGTCGTCGGCGGCGATGGGGAGATTGGTGACGAACGATTCGGTACCGGGATTCCCCGGCGCGCAGAAGATCTCGGCGTCGGGGTTTTCGCGGCGGAGCGCGGCACAGATGGCGTGCTCGCGGCCTCCGCCGCCGACTACCAGCAGCTTCACTTGGCCTGGGCGTCCCGAAACGCGTTGCGGGCCCGTTCAGCAGCCTGGCGTGCAGCGTTCGCGACCGAGCTGGCGGCCTCACGGAACTCACTGGCGTAGTGATCCTTGGCCGCGCTGAACTCCTGGCCCAGCGGCCGCGACTTGGCCTCGGCGCCGCGGTGGACGTACTCACCGCGCAGGATGCGATCGTAGTCGCCAGCGGCGATCCACTTCTGCAGCTCGGCGGCCCGCACCGTGTGCATCGGGTGGGTTAGCGCCAGGGTGTTGAGGATCTTGTAGACGATGTCGAATCCCTCATGGCTCCCGGCGTACTCCGCGGCCTGCGCCATGAACGGGTCGAGCGACATCTGCCCGCTCTCGAGTGCACCCGGATAGGCGCCGGCCATCTTCATGAAGAGCTGCTGGCTGCCGAGCACGTCCTGGCTGCCGAGCAGTCCGGCGCGGTCGGAGGAGAGCTCGCTCTTCCGGGACCATTCGAGGACCGCCAGCTTGATCGGCAGCAATGCAATCCCGGCCAGGAACGGCAGGGTGCCGAGGCTCACATTGAGCAGGATCTCGGCGATGGTGCGGTAGAGCGAATGGCCGCTGACCACATGTCCCATCTCGTGGGCAATCAGCACCCGCAATTCGGCATCGTCGAGCAACTCCACGGCGGCGGAATGGAGGACGATGAACGGATCGTCGACTCCATACGCGCCGGCGTTGAACACCGGGGTCTGGGATACGTAGAGCTCAGGGATCGTGGGCCAGTCGAAGGTGGAGCAGACCTCGACATGGATCTGGTGGCAGCGGGCAAACTGCTGGGGGCCGCACCGGACGGCATTGCCCTGGAACAGGAGCCGGATCCCCCGCTCACCGCCGAGGAAGGCGATGACCTTCCGGACCACCGTGTCGAATCCCGGGACGGCCCGTAGCGCCTGCAGGGCGGCGCGGTCGGCCGGGTGCTCCCACGAGACGGCATCGATCTGGGGAAATGCGGTCCGGAGGCGGGGTGCGGGAACTGAGGTCGTCATGGCGGGCTCATGGGCTGGGGATGTGGCCTGTACGGTAATGGGGAGGGGGTTGTTTCAGGAAGGAACGGGAGGCGGGAGGGGAGGAAGGTATCGGGTACCAGGTATCGGGGCATTGGGGGTTGAGGTCCCCGGATGGCTCGCGGCATGCCAGCTCTTTCAGTTTCCCATCGTGCAGAACTCGATACCCGATACTCGATACTCGATACCCGATACCCGATACCCGACACCCGACACCTACCCCAACGCCTGCTCCAGATCCCCAATCAGGTCATCCGCCTCTTCCACCCCGCAGCTCAGCCGGATCAGCGAATCGGTCAGTCCCATCGCCTGGCGCATCGGGACCGGGACCGAGGCATGGGTCATCGATGCCGGGTGCCCCACCAGGCTTTCCACGCCGCCCAGCGATTCGGCCAGGGCGAAAATCTTGAATCGCTCGATGACCTGCTTGGCACGGGGGACATTGCCCACGTCGAACGAGAGCATGCCGCCGAATCCGCTCATCTGCCTGGCCGCCAGGGCGTGCTGCGGATGGGAGGGCAGGCCGGGGTAGTAGAGCTTGGGAACATCAGACCGGGTGGTGAGCCACTCGGCCACCTTGCGCCCCGTGGCATCGTGCTGACGCATCCGCAGGTGGAGGGTCTTGGTGCCGCGCAGCGCCAGGAAGCAATCCATCGGCCCCGGCACCCCGCCGGCCGCGTTCTGAAGAAAGCCCAGCCGCTCGGCCAGGTCATCCCGGCTGGTCACCAGCATGCCTCCCACCATGTCGCTGTGGCCGTTGAGGAACTTGGTGGTGCTGTGGAGGACGATGTCGGCACCGAACTCCAGCGGCCGTTGGAAGACCGGGGTGGCAAAGGTGTTGTCCACCACGGTCAGCAGTCCCCGGGCAGCGGCGATGTCGCCGATCGCAGCGAGATCCACCAGGAACATCATCGGATTGGTGGGGGTCTCGCCGTACAGCATCCGGGTGGCCGGGGTAACGGCGGCCGCGACGTTGGCCGGGTCCCGCATGTCGACGTAGGAGAAGTCCAACCCCAGCGGGCGGTAGATCCGCTCCATCATCCGGTGGCTGCCGCCATACATGTTGTCGCCACAGACGACATGATCGCCCACCTTGAGCAATTTGAGCACGGTGTCGAGCGCCGCCAGCCCGGAGCCGAAAGCAAACCCGTGCTGCGCCCCCTCCAGGGCGGCGACGTTCCGCTCCAGGGCCTCCCGGGTCGGATTGCGGGTCCGGGCATATTCATAGCCGTTGTGCGGCTCATTCAAGCCGATCTGCCGGTAGGTGCTGGTCTGGTAGATCGGGGGCATGATGGCTCCCGACAGCGGGTCGGGCACCTGGCCCGCGTGGACGGCCCGGGTGGCCAGTGCGTGGTCGAGATCGGTCGGCAGGATACGGGTCATCGGTTCCATCGGTTGGGGAGTGAAGGCCGAAGGTTAGGCGGGACAGCGGGCGGCGGCAAGCCGGAACATCCGCCAGTGGATTGAGGAAACACATCTGCCCACGTACCTTGAAGATCGTGGCCATACCCAGCCTCCGCTCCTCCCAGCCGCCCGGTTCGGGTTCCTCGTGCCTGATCGTCGATGACGATCCTCTGGTGCGACAGCACTTGGTGCGTATTCTGGGGTCGCTGGGGCTTTCCTGTCGCGAGGCGGGCTCGGGCGTCGAGGCCCTCGCCTGCCTTGAGGAACACGGCGAGGCGGCGCTGATCGTCAGCGACATCCAGATGCCGGAGATGGACGGGATCGCCTTCCTCCGGGAGGTGCGCCGCCGGTACACCGACTCCGCCGTCATCATGCTGACCGGGGTCACGGACGTGACCAGCGCGGTGGAGAGCCTGCGCCAGGGCGCGGTGGACTACCTCTCCAAGCCGGTGCTCATGGAGGAACTCCGCGCCCGCGCCCAGCAGGCGCTCGACCGCCGCGGCCTGATCATCGAGAATCGCATTCTCCAGCAGAGCTACCAGGAGCGGCTCGAGGCGCAGGTCCGCGAGCTGGACCGGCGCGGCAAGGAGCAGTTCGTCGGCCAGATCCAGATGGCGGTGCGGATGCTGGAAAAGAAGGACGTCTATACCCGGGGCCATTCGAGCCGGGTGGCCTCCTACGCCGTCAAGACCGCCGCCCGGATGGGCTATACCGGCACCATGCTGGATGAGTTCCAGCTTGGGGGCGAGCTCCACGACATCGGCAAGATCGGCACCCGGGACGCGGTCCTGAACAAGCCGGGTCCGCTCGACCGCGAGGAATTCGAGGAGATCAAGCAGCACACGGTGGCCGGGGAGGAGATTCTGGAGCCGATCCGGCGCGAGCATCCGATCGTTCTCCAGATTGTCCGGTCGCACCATGAACGGCTCGATGGCACTGGCTTTCCGGATGGCCTGTCCGGGGAGGCCATCCCCGAAGCCGCCCGGATCGTCTGTGTGGTGGATGCGTATGATGCCATGACCACTACCCGGGCCTACCGTGCCTCGCACACCCGGGCCCATGCCCTCAAGGAACTTCAGAACTGGGCGGGGCGGCAGTTTGATCCCAAGGTCGTCGCAGCGTTTCTTGCCGCGCACCCCGAGCTGGACTAGGAACCCTCCACCCGCCTGCCCACCCGCCCAGTTCTGAAGTTCCTTGAGGGC
>JAWXBA010000206.1:0-2828 GCA_034439775.1 Gemmatimonadota bacterium
CGCTCGGCGTCGGCCAGCTGGCCGGCAATGCGCTTCTCGCGCTCCTCGGTGGCGCCCAGGATGGCCGGATACGCATACTTGTACAGCGCATACAGCAGCACCCCGAAGACCAGCCAGGTCCAGAAGAACAGCCCGAACTCCACCTCGAAGGGGGAGACCGGGCCGCCCTCGGCGGCACGCAGGATGGCCAGCACCGGCAGGCTCATCGCACCCATCGGTTACGCGATCAGCTTGAACAGCAGGGCAAAGACCAGCGCGATGATCGTGGCGCCTTCGAGGAGCACCGCGATGAGCAGCGCCGCGCCACGGATCTCGCCGGCAGCCTCAGGCTGACGGGCAATCGCCTCGGCGGCCTGGCCACCGATCCGGCCCAGGCCGATGCCGGCGCCGAGGATCGCAAGGCCGATGCCGATGCCGGCACCGAGCAGGGCGTTGGTGTTCTTGGCCACCTGGACCGCCTCGGGGACTGCGGTCTGGAGCAGCGCGAGCATGTCAATCATGGGTGATTCCCTTGTGTCTGCGTGGAAGATCCGTGTTCATGGTGCGCCACCCGACGGATCGGCCGTCTCTTCCGGAACGGCGCCCGATCGGCAATCCGCCTGTGGCCCGGGGGCCGGCGGACATCCCCGGCCATTCGGCCAGGTACGCGGTGCTCCGGGATTGGTCGCATGCCCGGACACCGTACTGCAAGGGAGAAGCGAGAAGTGGGAAGGGAGAAGCAACTCCGATCCCAGCTGGCGCGATTCTCCACCCCAACCCCGCATCCTTATACCTCTTACCTCTTACCGAACCTTCCCACTTCTCGTTCCTAGTGTTCGTGCTGCATCAACCCGATGAAGACCGCGCTGAGCAGCGCAAACACGTACGCCTGCAGGAAGGCGACGATCAATTCCAACAGCATGATCCCGACGACCAATGCCGCGGTGGTGATCCCGATGGCGTAGTTCCAGACCGGCAGGCTGCCAAACAGGAAGATGATCCCGAACAGCGACAGGATCACGAAGTGGCCGGCGGTCATGTTGCCGAAGAGACGGACGGCGAGTGCGAACGGCTTGACCAGCTTGCCGAGGATCTCGATCGGGGCCATGGCGATGGTCATGATCGTGCCACCGACGCCAGTAATCCCCGGCACATGCGGAAAGATCGTCCCCATGTACCCCTTGAAACCGAGCTTGCGCATCCCGCCGACCTCGATGACCACGAAGACCATCAGGGCCAGCGCGCCGGTCACCGCGAGGTTGCCGGTGGCCGCCGAGCCCCACGGCATCAGCCCGATGATGTTGGCGTACAGAATGAAGAAGAAGAGCGTCAGGATCAGGGGAACAAACTTGGTACCGTCGTGGCCGATGTTGGCGATGGCAATGTCGTTCCGCACAAAGAGAACCAGTGCCTCCATGGCGTTGGCGAACCCCTTGGGCGCCTTGCCGGGGCCGCGCTGACGGGTCAGGGCGTTGCCCGCCATCTTGAGCGACAGGAAGACCAGCACCGCGGTGATCACCATGAAGATGACGTGCTTGGTGGGTGTCAGGTTGATGGCCAGGCTGCCGACATGGACCACCAGCAGGTCGCTGGGCCAGGTCACGTGCCAGAACGGCTCCATCCCGATGCCATAGGCATCGGCGGTGTGATGGAGCACCATCTCACCGATATCGAGGGGGCCTTCAGTCTGTGCCGCCATCATCGCGCCATTCTCGTCTCGAAGAAAAGCAGGGGAATCAGCACCCCCAGAAATCCGATCGCGCTCGGCAACGGCGGAAAAAGCGCCGGCTCCATGACGATCGCCGCCATCAGTACCCCTACTCCACCCAGCCGGAGCCCCATCCCGATTCCGTACCGCTTCAGAAACGCACTGTAGGGCAACTCCGCCGCCCCGCGCATCGCGTGGCCGGCGCCAGCCTGGATGGCGGTGGCCAGGGCGCCAAACACCAGACCAGGTACCACGCCGATACGGCCGAACCCGGCGCCGAGGGTGGCGGCGAGCAAACCGGTGAGCGCCGATCCGACCAGCAGGGTGCGCTTCACTCCCCCCCGCCCTTCCGGCGCCGCGCCTTGGCCTCGTCGTCCATCAGCTCCCGATACACGCTCAGGAAGCTCAGGACCGCCCCAGCCAGCGTCCCGACGATCGTGCCGACCGGCATCGACCCCAGCCAGCGGTCGAGGCCCAGGCCGACCAGCATGAAGAGGATGATCCCTCCGGCGAACCGCAGCCCCATGCCGAGGTACTTGTGGCCCAGTCCAAACCCGGAATTCGGCTGGTTTCGGGGTGTCATTTCGGGCCAAAAGTACCCGCTTGTGAAATATTTCGCAAGCAAGGGAACTTCGCCTTATCCTGCCGCGTATGTCTATATTGGGCCAGCGCATCGAATCGTCCGGGAGGGGGTGTTGCCAGCGACCGGCGGCGCTTTTTCCAGTCCCCAGATCTCCATTCCCTCTTCCCCATTCCCGGCTTCGGATTCATGACCGCCTCCGCCCCACCGACCGACGACCTGCATCAACTGGAGCGCCTCGCCTCCGCCGTGAGTTCGCTGCGCCAGCAGGTGGGGCGCCGGATCGTGGGCCAGGACGAGGTGGTCGAGGGCATTGTGACCGCGATCCTGGCCGGCGGGCATGCCCTCCTGGTCGGCGTCCCCGGACTGGCCAAGACGCTGATGGTCTCCACGGTGGCCGAGGCGCTGGCGCTCTCGTTCAACCGGATCCAGTTCACCCCCGATCTGATGCCGGGAGATATCACCGGCACCGAGCTGGTGGAGGAGGACCCGGCCACCGGGCGCCGCTCGTTCCGGTTCGTGCACGGGCCGGTCTTTGCCAACGTGGTGCTGGCCGACGAG
>JAWXBA010000207.1:0-10108 GCA_034439775.1 Gemmatimonadota bacterium
CGCCGCGCTGACCCGCGAGTACCGGACAGGATGGAAGATCTGATGCGCACCATGACCGTGATGATGCTCGGGGCCCTTCTGGCAGTGCCAGCAGCGGCCCAGAGTGCGGCCAACACCCTGACCGCGGCGGAACGGGCGGCGGGATGGACCCTGCTCTTCGATGGCACCACCACCAAGGGGTGGCGCAACTACCAGGCCGAGACCCTGAGTTCGGGATGGCAGGCCGTGGACGGGACCCTGACCCGGGTCCGTTGGGGTGGGGACATCATTTCCACGGAGCAATTCACCAACTTCGAATTGACCCTCGAGTGGCAGCTCAATCCCGACGGCCCCGCCGGGAACAGCGGCGTCTTCTACCGGGCCTCGGAGGAACCGCGGGTGATCTACATGGGCGCCGCCGAGATGCAGATCCTGGACAACGACCGCCACGGCGACGGGCGGTCAGAGTTGACCTCGTCCGGGGCCAACTACGCGCTGTACGGAGTACCGCACAGCCACACACGGCCGGTCGGGGAATGGAACAGTGTCCGCATCATCGTCAACGGCAACCATGTCGAGCACTGGTTCAACGGCGCCAAGGTGGTGGATTTTGAGCTCGACAGTCCCGATTGGAAGGCCCGGGTGGAGGCGAGCAAGTTCAAGGACTGGCCGCTGTACGCCAAGGCGCACACCGGGCATATCGGGCTGCAGGAACACGGTTCGGTGGTGGCGTTTCGGAACATGAAGATTCGGCGACTGCCGTAGCCTACCCCCCCGATCGCAGGAGCCGCATATGTCGCTGACTTTCCGTGCCGCCCGTCTCGGGCTGGCGTTCGCTCTGGTGCTGGGGTGCTCCCCGGACGACTTCAACAGTCCGGGCGACGGCCTCGGGAACATGATCGCCACGATCGACGGTGTCGCCTGGAGTTCCGACCAGGGGATCGAAGGGACCTATGCCGAGTTGCTGCTGGTGGTGACGGGGTTGGGGGGGCGTGGAGCCGGCCGGTTTCAAGTTCAAATCGTGCTGGCGGGCGTCGCCGCGCCGGGGAGCTATCCGCTGGGGCCGGAGCATACCGGCAACGTGGCCACCATCATCACCGCCAACTCCCCCGTGGTCCTTTACACGACGGCCCTCGAAGGCGGCAGCGGCACCGTCACCATCACCTCCCTGGCGGCCGGGGATCTTCAAGGGACCTTCACCTTTACCGGTGTCCTGGCCGGGGGGGCGGGCGAAGCGAAGGTGGTGACCAACGGAACATTCAAGCTGAGACTCTAACGGACGTCCGCTGCGACCGGCACCAAGGCGGTCACCAACGGGACGTTTGATGTGAAGTTCTAGGGAAGCGGGAAGCAAGAAGGGAGAAGCGAGAAGAACGGTCCGCGGGGGTATCGGGAATCACCCTGCCCCCGGAGACGACTTCTCGCTTCTCCCTTCTTGCTTCTCCCTTCTACCGCCCCCACCTTCGCACCATCTCGTCCTTGAGCGCCAATCGCACGTCGCGCATCTCGCGCACCATCTGCACCGCCGGATTCTGCAGGTTGAGGAATCCCAATCCCCGCTCGCGACCGCTCACCAGGAAATCGGTCATGGCCACCCGATAGCTGCGGGTCGGATCGAGAGGCTGCTCCCCGATCAGCCAACCGCCTCGTACGGCTTGGCGGACCCTGAAGTGCGCGAGGTACCCGCCGGAACCACGGTTGGCCTCACCTTGGTCGAGCACCTGTTGCAGCACCGTCCCGGTGATCGACACCAGCACGGCGTTGCCACCAAACGGCAGGATCCGGATCAGGTCGTACTCGGTGACCGGGCCGGCGTGAATCACATCATCGACCCGCACCGATCCGGTGTTGAACAGCGCCAGGTCGGCATCACCGGCCTCGGCAAAGAACGCAGCAGCGATCAGCGAGGTCAGGTTGGAAGGCTGGTTCCTTGAAAATGACTCCCGGCCCTCCAACGCCTCGGGACTGATCGCGACCACCCGACCCGGCTCGAAGCCGATGGCGCGGAATCCAGCATACCCCCGTTCCGTCCAGCGGTGGACTTCGGCGGCGACGATCGGATCCTCGGGCAGCGTGTCCCCGATTGCCACGATCTGCGGGTCGACACGGACCCGCCGAGTGGCAGGATCCCAGGTCAGTTCGATCACCCCGACCGTCCGGACGTTGGCGTCGGCCTTGAGGATGGGGGTCAGGTCGGTGCCACGCCGGAGCATCCAGTTCTCGTGCTCGTGTCCCCCGAGGATCAAGTCGAGCTCCGGAATCTCCTCGGCCAGCCGAATATCCTGGCCGATGCCGAGGTGGGTCAGCCCGATCAGGACGTCGACGCTGTCACGCAGAAGCAGTGCCTCCTCCCGCATGCGTTCGAGCCACGGGGTGTACCGCACGTACGGTTGCGGGTTGGAAGCAATCACCGAACCGATAAAGCCGATTCGGACCGACTGCCCGGAAGGGTTACGGAAAGTCACAATGTAATGGCTGGCAGTCCGGGGGAAGCGCTGGCCGGTGGAATCGGTGACGTTGGTGGCCAGGTAGCCGAAGCGGGACTCGCCCAGCCGGCTGAGGAACTCCGAGCCCCGGATGTCGAACTCATGATTGCCGAATACCGCCAGGTCCAGCCCGGCGGTGTTGAGCACCGCCACCATCTGCCGACCGCCGAGCCGCTCGCCGTCCACCACGGCGGTTCCCAACGCGGAGGGGCTGAAAAAATCCCCACCGAGGGTAAAGAAGATGTTGGGGTTTCCGGCGATCAGCCGGTGGCGGAGTGCGGCGACGCGGGCAAGTCCCCCGGACCGGCCCCCCTCCACCGGGGTGATCTCGTAGACATCGTTGATATGCAGCAGGGTGACCCGAACCAGCTGATCGGCGGCTGGGGCGGGGAGGGTGGCCGGTGTCGGGGTTCGGGCACACGCGGCCAACAGGGCAACCAAAACAAGGAGTCGGGACATCCAAGGAAGGTAGAAGGTAGAAGGGAGAAGTGAGAAGTTGGGTCGGGGGCGAGGCGCTCAACTGAAACGGAGCGGCGGCGCCCAACGTATCGTGAGAATATCCCCATACTGCGGGACATCCCTCTCGGCGGCCCATCGGGGCGCCCAGGGCGGTCGTCTCAAGATCGGAGAGTTGATGCGGGTGCGTACTGGGTTCTGGGCTCTGGTCGGCCTGCTCGCCGCCTGTGCCGGCGAGGCCGGCCCCGAATGGGCCGGTACCATCGACACTCTTCCCGGCGGCCAGGTGGTGGTGACCAATCCGGAGACCGGGGTCTGGAGCGACACCCTCCCCTGGCAGGTGGTGGAAGAGCTTCGGATCGGCGCCGAGGATGGCGAGGGACCGGAGGTGTTCGGCCGGATTGGGGTTCTGCTGGAGGATGCGGGAGGGCGGATCTGGGCTTTGGAGTCCACCGAACAGCAGTTCAAGGTGTTCGACGCGACCGGCCGGTTCATTCGGACCGTCGGCCGAAAGGGCGGGGGGCCAGGGGAGATGCGGCAGGCGGCCGGTGCGGCACTCCAGGGCCGCGACCAGGTCCTGGTGGTGGACATGAGCGGCGCCCGGATTTCGCGCTTCGACACCGCTGGCACCTACCTCGAGGGCTACCCGATCTCCGGCGGGTTTCAGACCTATCCGTGGCCCGGCCGGGTGGATCGAGCCGGCCGGCTGTACAACGTCATTCCCTACTCACGGGGGGAAGACTTCCAGGTGGCGATGGTACGGTACGACAGCACGATGACCCCAACTGACACCATCCTGCCTCCGCGCTGGAATTCCGGCCTCAACTTTACCCATCGTACCGATGGTGGTTCGATGAGCGCTTCGATTCCCCATGCGCCGTCGCTCCGCTGGCAGCTGACCCAGGACGGCGATTTCTGGAGCATCCGGACCGACAGCTACACGCTGGTGCGTCAAGCGGGCAATGGCGACACGCTCCGGCTGGTGACCAAACCGTTCACCCCTGCGGGGGTGAGCGGCGAGGAGAAGGATTCAGCAATTGCGGGGCTCAAGTGGTTTACCGACCAGGGTGGCAAGGTCGATCGCAGCCGGATCCCGGACGTGAAGCCAGCAGCTCAGGGATTCCTGGTGGCGGAGGACGGATACCTCTGGGTTTCCCCGATCCTGGCCGACACCACGACCCTCGGCCGGGTGTTCGAGATCTTCGACCCTGAGGGACGCTACCTCGGGCGCTTGCGGCTGCCGTTCCCGATGCAGTCCAGCCCCGCTCCGCGGCTGCTCGGCGACCACCTGGTGGCGGTGACCCAGGACGAGATGGGGGTTCCCTATATCGTGCGCGCCCGAATCGTGAAGCCGACCGGGGATCCCTGAGAGTCACTTTGCGACCATCTCTGAACGAGTGGAGTGGCCGGTGATGCACGCCCAGCTCTCCGTCCTCGAGGAGGAATTCATGCGAGCCCTGGACCAGCTCCACCTGCTGGTGGAGCTGGTGCCGGCCGCCGATTGGACCAGGCGCCGGGATCCCCAGGGCTGGTCAGTGGCGGAATGCGTCGCCCACCTCAACCTGACCTCCGTCGCGTACCTGCCACTGCTCCAGGCCGCCGTCGAGGAAGCCCGTGCCCTTGGAGGCTCGGCGCCGGCCCGCTATCGCCGCGACCCCGCCGGCTGGCTGCTCTGGGCCACGATGGGGCCGCCGGTCCGAATCCGCACCCGGACCATCCCTTCGTTCATTCCGGCGGCGGCGGCCGATCAGGGCCCGCTGGTGGCGGAGTTCGAGCGACTCCAGAATGCCCAGATGGCCGCGCTGCACCAGTCGGATGGCCTGCCCCTGGGCCGGGTGCGGGTCGCCTCGCCGTTCAACCGCAAGGTGAAGTACAACCTCTTTGCCTGCTTTGGCATCGTGGCCCGTCATCAGCACCGACACCTCTGGCAGGCGGCACAGCTCTGGCCGGAGCACCTGCGCTAGCTTGCGGGCATGACCGAGACCACTTCACTCTTCGAGTTCGCCCGCGAGCAGCTGGTGCCGCTGCTGACCTCCCATCGTTTTCGCCTCGGTGCACTCGCGTACGAATCGGGACATGCCTACGCCGAGTATTGGCGCCCAGGTCTCCGGTTGCGGCTGGTCTGGGAAGAGACGGAGCAATCGCTGTGGATCGACGCCGCCCCGGAGTCGGGGGCCAACTTGATTGGCCGCTGGCAGGATATCGAGTGGCAGTTGGCTGGGGAGCGGTTGCCGCTGGACCGGGACGTAACCGAGGCCCGGGTGGAGCGGCTCTTGGGTGCGGTGGGGCGGTACTTGGAAGGAAGAAGCAAGAAGTGAGAAGCGAGAAGTACGAGGCAAGAGGGAAGAGCCGGTTCAGCGTCGCCAGCGGTTCCATCAACGAGATCGGGTGTGGGCCGCGGTTTTCGGAGGCATATCTGAGGGAATGGGAAACCTGATTCTTGCCGAAGCGCTGGCCGGCGTCCTGGCTGCCGAACTGCCGATTACCCAGTCGCTGGGGATCGGCGTGGCGGAAGCGGGCACCGACGCGGTGGTCCTGACCCTGCCGCTGCTGGCCAACCGGAACCACAAGGGGACGGTCTTTGCCGGGAGCCTGAATGCGGTGGCCACGCTGGCCGGCTGGAGCCGGCTCTGGGTCGAGCTGCAGGAGCGCACCATCGATGCGCACGTGGTAATCCAGGATGCCACGATCCGGTACCTGGAGCCTGCCACCAGCGACGTACGCGCTCGTTGCGCTGGCCCGGATCCGGCGCTCCTCGATCGTGCCGTGGCCATGTTGCAGCGGAAGGGTCGGGCCCGGGTGGCGCTCGATGTGGAGGTCCATGACCTGTCGGGTCAGCTGGTGGCGACTTTGGCGGGGCGGTATGTGGTTCATCGGCGGCAAGGGTGAGGCAACCGTTCGCGCTGATGGGGCGTCTCATGGATCGAGCCCCCCCCATTCAAATCGGAGATAGCCGAATGCCCCGTTGGTCCAGCGTTGCTCAGTCCCTTCTTGGCGTGGTCATAGTGGCTTGTTCCAGCGGCGATGCCGCCGATTCGGGGACTACGTTCGCCGATTCCGCCGGGGTGACGATCGCCACCGGCCCCAACGAGGACCGCCCGCTGCCGTGGACGCTGACGGAGCTGTTCCGGCTGGGTGGCGCCGACGAGGGGCCGGGCAGCTTCACCAGTGCAAGCCCGCAGTCGGTCGGGACCGATGCGGCCGGCCGAATCTATGTTCTGGACGGTCGTGAGCTTCGGGTCGAGGTGTTCGATCCAGATGGGGCACCCCTTCGGTTCCAGGGCAGGAAGGGCGGAGGTCCAGGGGAACTCGACTTTGCGGAATTCCTGACCGTACACCCTTCAGGCGTAGCGAGCGTCTTCGATTTCTCGAAGCGCAGCCTGGTGCGCTGGGATGCCAGCGGGGAGCTGCTGCCGGAAATCCGGATCGACGGCTTCTTCCCCGCCAGCCCAATCTGGTTAAGTGGGGATACGGCGATATTCGTGCAGGAGTCCTACGCCGAGAATCAGCGCGGAGCACGGGTGCGGATCGTGGTGGCGGGCGATACCACGGATCTCCCTGGGCTAGAGAGCCCGACCTCCGGCATGATCCGGTTTTCCTGCGTGGGGCTCAACCTTCCGCCGCTTTTCTCCCCTTCCGTCGTGCTGAGCACCACCGGTCGAGTCACCGCCACGACGCACCAGGTACCGTACCGGATTGACATCCACGAGGGCACCCGTCTGGTGCGCAGCGTGCGCCGTGCGATCCCGGCCGAGGCCGCCACCGTGGTGCATGTGGCACGTCTCTATCCAGAGGGCATGAAAATCAGCTTCGGCGAGGGGCGCAGTTGCACCGTTCCGGCGGACGAACTGACGGAGAAACAGGGCGTCGCGGCTTCGCTCCCACTCCTTCGGGGGATCGTGCTGGACCCGCAGGGCCGCCTCTGGGTGGAGCGCTATACCTTTGCCGACGAACCCGACCTGGTGGATCTTTTCGACGCCGAGGGGCGCTACCTGGGTACGATGACCGGCAAGGGCCCGCCACTTGGGTTTGTCGGTGATTCGGTGGTCCTCTTTGCCGAAGAGCACGTCGATACCGGCGTCAGCCATGTGGTCGCCTATCGGGTGGTGGAAGGGAAGTAGCCGGGCGGCCATATCCGTCGGTGTTGAAACGGTCGGCTTCCCGGCGCCGTAGCATTAGAATCCGAGTCGCTCCCAACCCTGCCTTTCCCGCACCAAGGACGCGCATGCCGCCGACGCCTCGCCTTTTCTCTGCCGGTCTTGCCCTGACGCAGCTCTCTCTGGCCGCCTGCGTTCAGCCGCTGCAGCTGGCACACGATGATTCTCCCGTAGTCCTTGCGGAACAACGCATCCCGGGACCAAGCCCCGCGTTGCGCGGAACGTTCACGGTGCGGACGATGTACTACGGCAGCGGCACCGATATTCGCCGGCCGGAATACCGCGACTCCGTCACCCTCAAGACCGGCACTGTGGATGGCAGCAAGCTGGCGGGAGGAACGCCGGCGGTGCTGGCGCCGCGGAAGAAGTACTGGGGGTTCGGGCTCGACAAGATGCCGGTGAACGGCCGGGTCTGGTATCCGGAGGGGAACGGGCCGTTCCCGCTGGTGCTGATCGTCCACGGCAACCACGACATGAAGGACTTTTCCGATCCGGGATACCAGTACCTCGGTGAGCTCCTCGCGAGCCGCGGGTACATCCTGGTGTCGGTGGACGAAAATTTCCTCAACGGCAACCTGCGGGGCGAGAACGACGCCCGGGGCTGGATGCTGCTGCAGCACCTCAAGGCATGGACCCGGTTCAACGATTCGACCGGCAGTCCGTTTCAGGGCCGAGTCGACATGAGCCGCATTGCCCTGATGGGGCATTCACGCGGCGGGGAAGCGGTGGCGGTAGCGGCCTCCTTCAATCGGCTGTCGCACTACCCCGACGACTTCAACCTCAAGTTCGATTTCAATTTCAACATCGAGTCGATCGTCGCTATTGCCCCGGTCGATGGCCAGTACACCCCGGCCGACCGGCCCACACCGGTGTCGAACGTCAACTACCTGGTGTTCCACGGGTCGCACGATGGCGACGTGTCCTCATTCGCCGGGCTGAGGCAGTACCAGCGGGTGCAGTTCACCGACGGCAAGCCGCGCTTCAAGTCGGCGATCTGGATGTACCGCGCCAATCACGGCCAGTGGAATACCAACTGGCGCAACCTGGACAACGGCCGCACCAGCGCGCGCCACCTGGACTTGCGTGGTTTGCTGCCGCTGGCCGAGCAGATGCGCTTTGCCGAAGTGACCATCTCGGCGTTTCTGGACGCCACACTCAAGGACCAGCAGCAGTACCTGCCGATGTTCCAGGACCACCGCACTGCGGGCGGGTGGCTGCCCAAGACGATCTACCTGACCCGGTTCCAGGATGCCGGTTTCCGGCCCCTGGCAGGATTCATGGAGGATGTGGACCTGACGACGGGAACGGCGCCCGGGGTCCGGATTGAGGGGGACAGTCTCAGCACCTGGCGGGAGGGGATGATGCGGCTCCGGAACAATGGCACCAACGACATCGGGCACAACGCGGTCTGGCTGGGCTGGAACAACCGGATTGCCGGCGATGACACCACCAAGAGGGGCCGCCCGGCGGCCTGGCGGGTCCGGCTGACCGACTCGGTGCGCACGGCGTGGCGGGTGGGCGCCGGCACTGCGCTCGAACTGTCACTGCTGGCGCAGGAGGCCAAGCCGGGACCCCGAAAGGCGGCGACTGACACGACGGCCAAGGCTGATTCGACCGCCAAGCCGCCGGCTCCGCGACGGCCGGCGACGCCTCGAGCCAAGACTCCCGCCAAGGACACCACCACGGTGGAGCTGTCGGTGGAATTTGTGGACGCCGCTGGGGTCCGGGTGCTGGTTCCGCTCAATCGGTATGGACCGGTGCGGCGTCCACCGGAAATGATGGTCCGGCGGCGGGAGGGGCGCGACAAGGCGCAATTCGCCACCCGGTACGAATCGGTGCTGCAGACCTTCACCATCCCGCTGGCCGACGCGCGATCGCAGGATGCGCGTTTCGATCCAGCGCGCCTGGTGTCGGTGGGGCTGGTCTTTGACCGCACGGTGGCTGGAACGGTGATGGTAAGCGACATCGGCCTCTCGAATCTCCGTCCTGCCTTCCTCGCGCCAACATCCGGAGGTGCCCGATGATCCGACCGATCAGGCGCATCGTCGCCGCCCTCCTGGTGCTGGCCGCCCCGCTCGCGGCCCAGCAGCGATACGCCCCGGTGGTGCTCCGGCTGCCCGCCAGCCCCTGGGCGCTGGCCCTGGGCGACGCCGGTGCGGCGGCCCGCTGGACCAGTGACGTGGTGTTCTACAATCCGTCGGCCATTACCCTGGCCACCGGTGCGGCGGTGTCGGTGCAACGGTGGGGCGGCGCCTCGACGGCGGCCAACCTTTCGCACACCGTGATCTCCAACGGCTGGGGGATCGGGGTTGGGGTACGGTACCTCGACTACGGGGCCAGCACCGACGGAGTCATTCATCCCGCCCAGCTGCACACCCGGGGTCCGCTGCTCGGCTCGAGCCTGGCGGCCACGATCGGATTGGCTCGCGAGTACAAGAAGGTCCGAATCGGCGTGGCCGCCAAGTATGTAGAGGAGCGGCTCCCCGGCGATCGGGACGGGTTCGTGACGATCGATGCCGGATTGGGCCGGGATATTGGCTCGTTCGGGTTCGGCTTGTCGGTGCGGGACATCGGGCCGAGCCGATTGCTGGGAGCAACACCCTACCAGCCGCCGATGCGCTTTGCCCTGGGCGCCATGATGCGGCCAAGGCCGATCGCGGTGTTCTTCGATGCCGGGGCCACCGCCGAGCTGACGGTCGATCGCGATGGAGAGATCGGGGTGGCCGGCGGTGGCGAGCTGATCTGGGTGCCGCTGGATGGTTGGCGGTCGCGCTGCGGGCGGGTTTTCGCACCACCGAACGGGTCGGCGAGCTGGGCAACCGACCGTACACTGGTGGGATCGGGATCTCGCTTGACAGGTTCTCCTTGGACTATGCGATCGATCCGCAGCGGGGCGGGGCGGTGGCGCATCGGATCGGGCTTCGGATGCGGTAGGGGCGGCCCACCCCCACGGATGGGCCTGTCCGTTGTGACGACCAGCGGGGCATGGGTCGGGTGGGCATGCGCCGGCATCCGCCCTGGCGGCCCACC
>JAWXBA010000208.1:0-2828 GCA_034439775.1 Gemmatimonadota bacterium
GCCCCACCAGCGGGCCCCCCCCCAGGTTCCCCCTGCCGTCACATCGGGTCCGTCAGGGCGGTGATGATCCGTTCAGCGGCCCGGCCATCCCACCCCTCCGGCTGCCCTGGCCGGAACCCACCGGCCTGTCGCGCGGCCAGTACCGATTCGATCGCCTGGCCGATCGCCGCGCGATGGCTCGGCACCAGCCGGTTGGTCCCCTCGGTGATGGTGACCGGGCGCTCGGTATTGGGTCGGGCCGTCAGGCAGGGCACCCCGAGCACGGTGGTTTCTTCCTGGAGGCCGCCGGAGTCGGTCAGCACCAGGGTGGCGGTGTCGAGGAGGGAGATGGTCTCGAGGTATCCCAACGGCGCCAGGAGCTGCACCCGCTCCAGCAGGCCGTCCATCCCGAACTCCGTGATCCGCTTCCGGGTGCGCGGATGCACCGCGAAGAGCACCGGCATCCGCTTCGCCAGGTCGTCCAGCGAACCGAGCAATTCCCGCAGCGGCTGGGATTCATCGACATTGGAGGGACGGTGCAAGGTGACAAAGGCGTACTCCCGCCCCTCCACGCCGAGGGCGCTGGCCATGCGCCGCTCCCGGGCCCGGGCCCGGAGGTGGAGCAGGGTGTCCACCATGACATTCCCCACGAAGCGCACCCGGTGGGCTGGAATCCCCTCGGCCAGCAGGTTGGCATCACCATCGCGGCTCGGGGTGAGGAGGAGGTGGGCCATCTGGTCGGTGAGCAGGCGATTGACCTCCTCCGGCATCGCCCGGTCACGACTCCGCAGCCCGGCCTCGACATGGGCCACCTGGATCCCTTTCTTGACCGCCACCAGCGCGCAGGCCACCGTGGAGTTCACGTCGCCATAGACCACGACCCAATCAGGGCGGTGGGCGTCGAGGACCGGTTCGAAACCGAGCATGACCCGGGCAGTCTGCTCGGCATGGCTGCCCGACCCGACGCCGAGGTTTTCGTCTGCCTCGGGGAGCTCAAGGTCGGCAAAGAAGGTGTCGGACATCGCCCGGTCATAGTGCTGACCGGTGTGCACCAGCACCTGCTCCAGGCCGGGCTTGGCGCGGCCGGCCCGAATGACCGGGGCGGCCTTCATGAAATTGGGGCGGGCGCCGACCACGTGGAGAAGCTTCATTGCTGTCCGCCAGTAAGGATGGATCGTCGTGCCATGCCTGCAGCTCCGGGAACCGCCCGGGGACCGGGTCGAACCGTTATTCGAACCCGGCGGCGATCGGTGGCAGCGCCAGGCTGAAATGGAATTGGGTGCCCTCGCCGGGCGCCGTAGTCACCTGCATCTGGCCACCCATCGCCTCCACCAGCTTGCGGCAGATGGAAAGGCCCAGGCCCGAGCCGCTGAAGGCATAGTCGCGCTCCTTCTGGCGGCGTCGGAACGGTTCGAAGAGCATCTCCATCGCCTCGAGGGGAATCCCCCGCCCGGTGTCACGCACCACGAAGTCGACCCGGTCGTCGGGGCCTTCGCTGACCCGGATCTCGACAAAGCCGGTGTCACTGAACTTGAGGGCATTGGTCGTGAGGTTGAGGAGCACCCGGGAAATCGCCACCGAATGCCCGATCCGGATCAGGCCATCAGGGGCGACCAGCCGCACTTCGAGGCCCTTTTCTTCCGCAATGGGCTGGACGATGTCACGCACCGAGAGCAGGACATCGCTGAGCGAGAACGGCAGCGGTTCCATGTCCACCAGCCGGTCGCCGCCACGGGCCAGCTCGATGACGTCGCTGGCCACCGAACTCAGTCCGAACGCCGCACTGTAGATCAGCCCCAGCTGCCGCTCCTGGAGCGGGGTGACCGGACCACTCCTGCCCCGCTGCAGGGTCTCGGCCAGGAACAGGATGGACGTCAGCGGCGAGCGGAGGTCATGCGCCACCTCCACGACCAGCTCCAGCCCATCGGGGCCGGAGAGTCGATCGGTGAACCGCTGGTCCCAGCGCGGCTCCATCGCCCTGGTGATGTCCTCGACACTGCGCATCAGGCGCAGGAGCGAGGGGCCGTCAGGCGGCGGGTCGAGCCGGGTCAGTTCGTCCAGCAGGGTGGCATGGATCCGGCGCAGCAGGCGTCGGGTCAGGTGGGTGGCAGTCGGCTCGCCCGGCTCCTCTCCCGTGAGGAAGCTGGCGCGAATGGTGGCTTCCAGGCCGGCGGCGTGACGGGTCACCTCCTCCACCGACGCGGCATCGACCCGCAGAGTGCCACCCCACTCGCCGGCCACCCGAAGGGCAACGGTGCTCAGGGCCTCGAGCAGTCGGGGATCAGGTGTCGCTGGGAATGTCACGCACCATCCCCCGCTCCCTCATCACGCAGGACCTGGTGCTTGTCCATCAGGCGGTACAGCGTGGTGCGATCGACTCCGGCCAGCCTCGCCGCCTTCGACATGTTGCCGCCGGCACGATTGACCAGCCGGCTCAAGTAATCTTTCTCAAACTGGGCCACGATCCGGTCCTTGGCCGAATGATAGGGCTCGTCGGGAACCGCCAGGGCCAGCGCCCGTTCGGCGTGCCCCTGGGTGGTTGCTGGATCGTCATACAGGGGAATGTCGTCCGGGCGGATCGTCATGTCCGGCTCGACCAGTACCGCCACATGCTCGATCACGTTCTGGAGCTCTCGCACATTGCCATGCCATGGGCGGGACCGGAGAAACTGGATGCTTTCATCCGACAGCCGCGGGGTTCGGTCGGCGCTCTGGCGATGCCGGTGCCAGTAGAGGGACAGGAAATGATTCGCCAGCAGCGGGATGTCCTCCTGCCGCTTGCGGAGCGGCGGGAGGGTAATCGGCACCACCCGGAGCCGGTAGAACAGGTCGCCCCGGAGGAGACCGCC
>JAWXBA010000209.1:0-22216 GCA_034439775.1 Gemmatimonadota bacterium
AAACAGGCTCCGGACTGATCAACCAGACTGACGCCTTCAACATGCCGCCGCTGCGGTCGTTCACCTTCTCTGTTTCCACGCGCTTCTAGGAGTCGTCCATAATGATGCGATCCTTTATTCGATGCGGGGCGCTGGCCGGAGCCGTCATGCTCGGGGCCTGCGACCTCGCGGTCGAGAACCGAACCTCCCCGGACACTTCAAAGGTGCTGGCCACGCCAGCCGACGTTGAAGCACTCCTGGGCGGCCAGTTCCTCCGCCACCACTCGTCGCTCTACGGCAGCACCGGCAATGTGTGGGGCATGATGAACGTCATGTCGCACGAGAACTTCAGCAGCCTGTCCAACAACTGCCAGGGCCAGCGCGTGGGCATTCCGCGCGCCGGCAATGACAACGCCGTCGGCAACGGCTGCGCCTCGGAGCAGCGCCGGATTTACTACATCGACGGCGAAGTGGTCCGGGTAAGCTCCAACATCCTGGCCAAGCTCAACACCGCCGGATTCAGCCTCGGCTCCACTGCGCAGGACCAGCGGGCCCGGTCCTACGCCAACTTTACCCGCGGCTTGGCCCTGGCCTCGCTGGCCATGGTGTACGACTCCGCGGCGATCATCACCCCCGAGACCGGCACCGAGGACCCGGGGGTCCTGTCCGGCTACGCCGATGTCATGGCGGCGGCCCTGGCCTCGTTTGACGACGCGATCACCGCCGCCCAAGCGCCCGGCACCGGTACCGGCGGCTTCCCGCTGCCGGGCAGCTGGCTCGAGCGCGTGGGCCCCCCGGTCAGCGCGGCGGAATTCGTCAAGATCATCCGCAGCTACAAAGCCCGCTACCGGGCTGGCAATGCCCGGACGCCGGCCGAACGGGCCGTGGTCAACTGGGCAGCGGTCATTGCCGATGCCCAGAACGGCATCACGGCAAACCTGGACCTGCGCACCGCCACCACCACCGCCACGCTGAGCAACAGCTGGGTGTCCCAGTGGTACGACTACACCACCTGGCACCAGATGGTGCCGTTCATCATCGGCATGGGCGATGTCTCGGGTGCCTACGAGACGTACATTGCCACCCCGCTCAATGACAAGGGTGCCAACGGTGCCTTCTTCATGGTCACGCCAGACCTGCGCTTCCCGCAGGGTGCCACCCGGGCCGATCAGCAGGCCGACTTTGCCGTTACCTCCTGCTCGTCGGTGGCCTCGGTCTGCAAGCGGTATTTCCGCAACCGGCCGACCGGCAACGACCAGGCCTCCGGTCCGACCTGGGGCTACTCGAACTATGACCACACCCGGCATTACGCCTGGCGGTTCGCCGGCTCCGAAGTCGGAGCAACGAACCTGACCGGCCCCTTCCCGTTCATGACCAAGGCCGAAATCGACATGCTCCAGGCTGAGGGCCTGATTCGGACCGGGAGCTTTGCTGCTGCGGCCGCCCTGATCAACAACACCCGGGTTGGCAACGGCGGGTTGCCGGCCATCACCGCCTTCAACAACACCTCGCCGGTTCCCGGTGGCGCCAACTGCGTGCCGCGGGTCCCGAACTCCACCGGCAGCGCGGTGGCCTGCGGCAACATGCTGGAAGCAATGAAGTGGGAAAAGCGGATCGAAACCGCCTACACGCACTTTGGCGGGGGTTACTTTGACAGCCGCGGGTGGGGTGACCTGCCCGAGGGAACCCCGACCCAGTGGGCCCCGCCCTACGAGGACCTGCTGGCCCGCGGCTATGCCAAGGATGCGGTGTACAGCCTCGGTGGCGGCTTGCCGTCCAGCGCGGCCAAGGGGACGTACGGCTGGTGATCAGCGCTGCCGCTGTCCGCCGGAGTGCCCTGGTGGCACTGACCCTTGCCCTGGGAGGGTGCTACACGCTGCACCCCACCTACGGGGTCATCCCGGCGGTCGGCGAGCAGGTAGCCTTCGATATCAACGACGCAGGCCGCGTCGCGCTCGGGGGGGCAATGGGTCCGGAGATCGCACAGGTCGAAGGACTGCTCCTTGAGCACACCGACTCGGAGTTCCGGCTGGCCGTCTCTGCCATTCGGCTGCTGCGAGGCGGCGAGCAACTGTGGCGCGGGGAATCGGTAACCCTGAAGCCCGAGTATCTCGGTTCGGCATACGTCAAACGCCATTCTCCCGGGCGGAGCATTGCCCTGGGCGTGGTTACTCTCGGCGGCTTCACTGCACTGATGCTGTCAACCAACCTCCTCGGGGGGGGGAACGAAGACCCCCCGGGCGGCGGCGGCGACACCGTCACACTTAGACTTGGTCGGCCGTGAATACGGCACTGGCCTTTCCACTTCAATGGAGTGCGTAATGCGACGCATTTTTCGACTCTCGGCTCTGGCCATGGCGGTGGCTGCATCAGCCGCCTGCCGGCCTGAGACCATCATCCAGACGGAAGACATCCCGACGGCGGGCATCCGCTTTGTGAACGCGGTGCCCGACACCTTCGGCCTGGACTTCCGCCCGGTGGACATCGTGGAGAACACCCACTTCTTCTCGGTGAACTTCCGTTCCACCACCCTGCTGTACTACAAGAACGCCAGGGCTGGAGCCAGGCAGTTCAAGATCTTCCTGTCCAACCCGGACCTCAACGCCCCCTCCGCCACCCAGCAGGCGATTGCCGCCACGGTGGTGGATGAAGTCAACCTGACGCTCGAAGCCGGCAAGAACTACACGGTGATCATCTGGGGTTACATGCGCCCAGGCTCCACCCCGGCCAAGCGGGTGACGGTACTCGAGGACAACCCGGCCGATCCGGGCAGCCAGATTGCCCTGCGGATCGTCAATGCCGCCGCGGGCCTCGGCGCCATTGAAGGCCGCTTCTATCCCGGCACCGGTACAGCTCCCGCAGCGGCCAACTGGCCCAGCATTGCCGAGCTGACCGCGTCCACCTACATCAACACGGCAGCTGGAGCGGTCAAGTCGAACGTTCGGCTGGTTGGCAGCGCCACCGCGCTGCTGACTGATCCGACGCTCCCGGCCGGCATTGCGGAGACCATCGACATCGACGGGACCCCCGGCACCACGCGGGCTGGGACTGCGCTGACCGGTTTTGTCTTCCCGCGGTCGGTGGCGGGCAGCCGGGCCACCAGCTTCACCACCCCCGGCATGTTCTGGGTGTGGGATCGCCGTCCGCCGCGGACCTGCGCGCTCTGCTAGGGTCGCGGTAGGCAGTGGATGGACCAGCCGGGCCGTCGGGCAATTGCCTGGCGGCCCGGTTTGCGTCGTCCCGAAACGATTCCCGGCGCTGGCGCGTCTATACTGATATTGGTGCGACGAAGTCGGAAACAGCCAGGCCGGGCATGGCCCGGGGAAGGAGGTCAGATGAAGGGACTGCGAGCTTCCTGGGCCTTGGCGGTGATGACCCTGGTCGGGGGAGCCGGGGTGGCAAATGCGCAGGCGGAACCCCGTCGGCAGGCCCGGGACCGGGATGTCATAACCCGGGCGGAGTTGGTGGAGTCGGCCCAGAAGAATCAGGATCTCCTCAAGGCGGTCAAGAGCCTGCGGGCCCACTTTCTGCGCCCCCCGCCGGGTGTGCGCAGCATGACCGGCCCCCCACCCAACGCGATCCAGCTGTACGTGGATGGCATCCGGCAGGCGGAGGTGGAGTCGTTGATCCTTATCCCGACGATCGACGCCGAGGAGGTCCGCTACCTCGAACCGGGCAAGGCGCAGGATATGTACGGCATCACCCACAATGGCGGGGCAATCCTCGTCAAGAAGTACCGGGGGCCACCACCAACCCCGCCGTGACCAACTTGGCGGGATAGCGAGGCATCTGGCGGGGCGGGGCGCAGTTGCCGCGCCTTTCTGGTAGAGGTTAATTCCGCTCCATGCCCGCCACGACAATCGATGTGCCGCCCCGAGCCACCCCGGCTATCCTGACGCCCGTCATAGACCTGCTCTGCGTCGGGGGTCTTTCCCTCCTGGTGCTGGTTCCCCTCCTCTTGAGCGGGATTGACAGCCTCGGATTCATCGCCATCGGCGTGCTGGCCTGGGGGCAGGCGCTGCTCAACTACACCCACTTCATGGCCTCCTACCGGATCGTGTATCGCAGCCGGGAAATGATCCTGCGCCACAGGTGGGCGTCGATCGGGGTGCCCCTGATCCTGATCGGGTTCATGGTGGCGGCGCTGATGGAGGCGCAGGGTGGAGGGCGGCTGCTGCTGACGCTCTTCTTCGCGGTGGCAAGCGGCTACCTGGCGTGGCACTACACCGGGCAGGTCTGGGGAATGATGGCGTCGTACGCGCACCTGGAAGGGGTGCCCTTTGCGCGCGGCGAGCGGCTGCTGATCCGGACCGGGCTGCGGATCCTGCTGGCCTGGCATGTCCTCTGGTTCCTGAAGACCGCCTTGCAGGATCCCGGGCCGATCGAGGCGCTCTATCCGGTGGTCAGCGCCGGAGCGGTCCTGGCACTTGGCCTCGGGCTCGTCGGGCTGTGGCAGCTCAAGATCCGTACCGGCCGGACTCCGCCAGGGCGGGTCCTGGTGCCGTGGCTGGCCATCTTTGTCTGGTACGCCGCCCTGGCGCGCTGGGGGCTGCCAGCGCTGTTCCTGGTGCAGGCGTTTCATGCCCTCCAGTACCTGGAGTTTCCAGTGCGGGTGGAGCTGAACCGCGCGGCGCGCGGCGCCCCCGGTCGGGCCGCCGGCCGGATGGCGGCCTACGTCGTGGTCCTGGTGCTGGCGGCGGTCGCGGCGATGCTGGTCGTGCCCGGCCCGGCGATGAGCGTGGTGGCCGATCTACTTGGTGCGGGGCGGGACACCCTGGTGCCGGTGCTGGTGTTGTACATCATCAACATCCATCACTACTTCACCGATGGCGTGGTCTGGAAGATCAGCAATCCGGAGGTGCGCCGGGAGCTGTTTGCGCATCTGGCGCCTGTTGCCAACGCCGCCGGTTCGCAACGCGACAAATCTGCGTCATCGGCGTAGTCTGCGGATCAGATTCACCCACATCTGGCCCGGGCACCAGGTGGCCAAGAAGCTGCCCGGATGAAGCCACGATGAAATCTGGACGAAGAAACCCGATAGCCTCCTTCCGGGTCCGGAATGGGGTGGTAAATTGGCAGGGTTGGTTTCGCGTTCTCCCTCCCCTCAGTGAGTCACGTATGTCCCACCGATTCCGTTCGATCCTGGCCCTGCTGCTCGGTGCCGTCGCGGGTGGCTGTGCCCGCGCCCCGGAGACCGACCCCCGGATGGTGTCGGAGTGGATGCACACCCTGTACGGGGTGGTGCGCAGCGAGCGGATCGGGCCGCCGGTGGCGTCGCGGTTGTTGGCCTATCTCTCGATTGCCCTGTACGAGGGGATGGCGGCCGCGACCCCGGAGATGCCCACCCTGGCCGGGACCGTCAACGGACTCGGGCCGCTGCCAACTGCGGAGCCAGGCGAGCGGTACGACGCCACGCTGGTGGCGGTGGCAGCAGAGCGGGCGGCGCTCGACTCCCTGATGGTTGCCGCACTGCCCTCCACCAGGGCCACGCTGGGCGGCCTGGCCGACTCCCTGATTGCGGCGCGGACCAGCCTCGGGCTCGACCCCGCTGTCGTGGAGCGCTCGCTGGCATTGGGCCGTCAGATCGGCAATGCGGTCGTGGCAGCCTCGCGGTCCGACGGCTTCGCCGGGACGCGCGGTCGGCCGTACACGCCTCCCTCTGGGCCGGGCCTCTGGTACAACGACTCACCCGGGGCGGTGTTCACGGCCCAGAATGTGTCGGGAATCACCGATTTCGTGGGTCTCGACAATCCGGCCAACACCCTGCGTCCGGGGGCGGCGAGCGATCGGGGCCTGGTGCTGGACCGCCCCAAGGCAGGCAATGCTGAACTCCCGGCGCTGAACATTGCCGGGGTCACCGAGCCGTTCTGGAACGAGGTTCGTCCGTTCATGCTGCGGACCTGGAACGAGTGCCAGATCGCCGATCCTCCGCCCTACTCGACCGATACAGCGTCGGTGCTGTACCAGCAGGCCCGGGCGGTGGTGGCTGCCCAGCTGGCACTGACCGAGGACGAACGGGTCACGGCCCTCTACTGGGCTGACAACCCGGGTGAAACGGCAACGCCCGCCGGGCGCTGGGTGGCGATCGCCAGCCAGATGATCAGTGAGCGGCAACTGCCCGCCCCGGAGGCGGCGCGGCTCTTCGCGGCCACCTCCATGGCCGTGGCAGATGCCTTCATTGCCGGGTGGGGGTACAAGTTCCAGTACAACCTGATTCGCCCACGGACCTACATTCGGCGGGTGATTGATCCCGCCTGGGAACCCCAGATCCCGACCCCGCCGTTTCCCGAGTACCCTGCCGGCCATTCCTCGCAGTCGGCGGCGGGTGCCACCATCGTTGTCCGGTTGCTGGGGGACGGCCCCTTTGCGGACAGCACCAGCGTGGCCATCGGGCACCAGGTGCGTCACTTCAAATCCTTCATGGAGGCCGCAGACGAGGCCGCCACTTCACGGCTGTACGGGGGCATCCACTTTCCCATGGGCAATGCAGCGGGCGGAGTGCTGGGCCGCTGCATCGGGGGGCTGGTGGTGGACCGGTTTCCGGGGCTGGACGCACCACGATGATGGGCCGTATCCCAGCTCCGCTGCTCCTGGGGATGGGCCTGATCCTGGGCTGCAGCGCACCGGAGCAGGCGGCATGGCACGAAGAAGCGGGCTACCGCTGGCAGGAGCTCCAGGTGCCCAGCGGAGCGGCTGGCTTCACGGCGATGTCCGGGTCGCGGATCGGGGTCACCTTCCAGAACACGGTGGATGACTCGATCCTGATCGGCAATCGGATGCTGGCCCAGGGCGCGGGTACCTGCCTCGGCGACGTGGACGGCGACGGGCTGACCGACCTGTTCCTGGCGCGCACCGAGGGTGCCAACGCACTCTTTCGCAACCTCGGCGGCTGGAAGTTCGAGGAGATCGCCACGCGGGCCGGGGTGGCCGCCGCCGATCGGTTCTCCAGCGGATGCGCCCTGGCCGACCTGGAGGGCGATGGCGATCTGGATCTGATCCTCCTGGCCACCCTCGGTCCCAACGCCATCTTCCTCAACGATGGCACCGGCGTCTTTACCGAGCACGGCGCCGAGCTGGGCCTCGACGTGACCGGCCGCGGCGGCACCACGATTGCCCTGGCCGATGTCGATGGCAATGGGACGCTGGACCTGTACACGGCCAACTACAAGCCGTACAGCCCGGTGGACATCATCTCGCCGCAGCAGCGGGCGCCGAACCAGATCGTCCGCCAGACCGTCCCCGACCGCTACGAGGTGGTTCCCGAGCACCAGCAGGACTTCAAGCTCGTAATGCGCCCCGACATGGGGGGGCTCAACCTGACGATGCGCGCCGAGCGGGATGCGTTCTACCTCAACGAGGGGGGACGGTTCACCCCCGTGGTGCTGCCGTCAGAGCGGTTCCTGGCCGCCGACGGCCGTCCCCTCGAGACCGTGCCGGAATCGTTTGCGCTGGGCGCCCGGTTTGCCGACCTCAACGGCGACGGCGCCCCCGACCTGTACGTGGCCAACGATTTCGAGGACCCGGACCTCTTCTGGCTGGGCGACGGCGCCGGCGGTTTCCGGCTGGCCGACTGGACCGTCCAGCGACAGATGAGCAACTCGACGATGGGCACTGATGTCGGCGACATCAACGCCGACGGCCTGCCCGATCTGTTCATGACCGACATGCTCGGCGACGACAGCCGTCGGCTCAAGACCCAGATGCCCACCCACAGCCCGCAACCGAAGCGCCCCGGGGACGCCGAGTCCCAGCTCCAGTTGCAGCGGAACACCCTGTTCCTGAACCGCGGCGACGGGAGCTTTACCGAACTCTCCGAGCTGGCCGGGGTGGAGGCGACCGGCTGGTCGTGGGGCACGATGTTCATGGACGTGGACCTGGACGGCTGGCAGGACCTGCTCATTGCCACCGGGCACCCCTGGGACGTGATGGACGCCGATACCCAGGAGCGGCTGCAGAATCGGTTGACTGACATCCCCTGGCAGCGGCAGCGCTGGGAATATCCTGCGCTGCCGCTGCCCAACCGTGCCTTCCGCAATCGCGGCGACCTGACCTTCGAGGACGTCGGGGCCCGCTGGGGGTTCGGCACCGAACCTGACATTTCGCACGCGGTTGCCGCCGGGGACCTCGATGGCGACGGCGATCTCGATGTGGTGATCAACCGGCTCGGTGCCCCGGCGCTGGTGCTGCGCAACAACGCCAGCGCGCCGCGCCTGGCGGTCCGCCTGGTGGGAGATGCCCCCAACACGCGGGCGGTCGGGGCCCGGATTACCGTGCGGGGCGGCGCCAGCCCGGTGCAGCGACGCGAGGTCACCGCTGGGGGGCTGTATCTGTCGCACAGCGATTATCTGGCCAGCTTTGCCACCGGATCGTCGGACAGCGTGTCGATCGTCGTGGATTGGCGCGATGGTCGGCGCACCGTCATCGAGGGGGCACGTCCCAACCGGCTCTACGAGATCTCCACCGCCACTGCGGTCCTTCCGGCGGATTCGATCGTTGCCACTCCGATGCCGCTCTTTGCCGATGCCTCCGCCATGCTGGGGGGCCACCGGCACACCGAGGCGCCCTACGACGACTGGGAGCGCCAGTTCCTGCTGCCCAACGCCCTGTCCCAAGGGGGGCCTGGAGTGGCCTGGTTTGACCTGGACCGCGATGGCGACGAGGACCTGATCGTGGGCGCCGGCCAGGGTGGTCGGCTGGCAGCGTTCCTGAACCAGGGCGGGCGGTTGGTACCCCAGTCCGGTGCGGGCCCGCTGGCCCCTGCCGACCTGACCACGATCCTGGGGATGGCCACCCCGGCCGGGTCGAAGGTGCTGGCCGGGCTCTCCAATTGGGAGGCGGCGTCACCCGAGCTGGTCCTGGTGCCCCCTGCGGCGCTTGCCGTGGCCGTCTCCGGCGCTCGCCTGGCCGCCACCGCCGAACCGTTGCTGCCGCCCCTGCCATCGGCCACCGGGCCGATGGCGCTGGGAGACTACTCCGGCGATGGACAGCTGGACCTGTTCGTCGGGGGACGGGTTGTGCCGGGCCGCTATCCGGCGGCAGCCTCCTCAATGCTCTTCCGCGGGCAGGACGGGACGTTCGTACCGGATTCCGCATCCGCGCCCGCACTGGCCGGGATCGGGATGGTGACGGGCGCCGTCTTTGCGGATATCGATGGCGACGGCGATGCCGACCTGGTGCTGTCCCGTGAATGGGGCTCGCTCGTTCTGCTGCTCAACACCGGCGGACGCTATGCCCTCGCGCCGGACAGTTGGGGATTGGCACGGTGGTCCAGCCGCTGGAACGGGGTGGCCACCGGCGATCTCGATGGCGACGGTCGACTGGACCTGGTGGCCACCAGCTGGGGGCGGAACGTGGTGCTGGCCGCCGACACCCTCTCCCCGCTGGTAATGGCCTACGGTCGCTTCGGGCGTTCTGGCCAGATCGAGATGGTCCCCGCGCGCAATGATCCGCGAATTGGGGGGCTGGCACCGCTCTCAAGCTACGCCCGGGTTCGGGTAGGGTTTCCCGACCTGGCCAACCGGATCCGGAGTTTTGGCGCCTATGCCGACGCCACCCTTGGCCAGGTCCTGGGCCCGGTCGTGGCCAGCACCGAGCAGCTCACCGCCAACACGATGGACCAGATGGTCTTCCTGAATCGGGGCGATCATTTCGAGGCGGCAGCGCTGCCGCTGGAAGCCCAGTTTGCGCCGGCATCGCATGCCAGCATCGCCGATTTTGACGGGGACGGTTTCGAGGACCTGTTCCTGAGCCAGAACTTCTTCCCGACCCAGGTCGGGGCGCCCCGCTATGACGCCGGTCGCGGCCTGTTGCTCCGTGGAGATGGCAGCGGCGGGTTGACCCCCATGTCCGCGGTGCAATCAGGAATCATGGTGCTCGGCGACCAGCGTGGTGCGGCCCATGCCGATTTCGATGGCGATGGCCGGCTGGACCTGGTGGTGACCGAGAACGCCGGGGCCACGCGGCTGTTCCGGAACCAGGCCGCCGCGCCGGGGATTCGGGTCCGGCTGGCCGGCCCCGCCGCCAACCCCGATGGCATCGGGGCCCAGGTGCGTCTGGTCGTCGGGGACCGGATGGGACCGGTTCGCGAGGTCCAGGCCGGTTCAGGCTACTGGTCCCAGAACGGGGCGGTGCAGGTGCTGGGTGCCCCGACCCCTCCGACGGCGGTGTGGGTCCGCTGGCCCGGCGGTGCCGTGTCGAGGACCGCGGTGCCAGCGGGGGCGGTCGAGGTCGTGGTTCGACCCTGATAGATTTGGGGGTTCCCCGGGCCGTGGGTTGTCCGACTCATCGGCCAACTGGTACCCGGACCTGTTCCCTTTGCCCGAGCGGCCCCATGCCCGAAGCTACCCGCGTTGTCCTTCCAGCCCTCTCCCTGATTCTGCTGGCCGCCAGTTGCACCCCAGCCGAGCCGGATGCCGGGGGGCCGGTGCCGCTGCCGGACAACACCGTCACCATGGCGGATGTCGGCTTCGCCACTCCCGAATCAGTCCTGCACGACAACATTGCCGACCTGTACATCATCTCCAACATCAACGGGGCTCCCCTCGAGGCCGATGGCAACGGCTTCATTTCCCGGGTCTCGCCGATGGGGGACCTGCAGCTCAAGTGGATCGACGGTGCCACCCCGGGTGTCACCCTGAACGCCCCGAAGGGGATGGCCACCCTGGGCGACAACCTCTATGTGGCGGACATCAACACCTTGCGCTGGTTTGACCGGAGCACCGGGGAGCCCAAGGGGCAGCTCGAGATTCCCGGCGCCACCTTCCTGAATGATGTGGTGGCGCATCCGGACGGCGGGGTGTACGTCAGTGACACCGGGATGCGAGCCGGGGCGGGCGGGTTTGAACCGGCCGGTACCGATGCCATCTATCGCCTCAACCCCGACATGAGCCTCGACACCCTGGCCCGCGGCGAACAGCTTGGTCATCCCAATGGCCTGGCGCTCTCGGGTGACAGCCTGTATGTCGTGACCTTCGGGTCGGGTGAGTTCTATCGGCTCGAGAACGGCGCCATGGTGGACGTGGTCAAGCTGCCCAAGGGCACCCTGGACGGCCTGGTGATCTTTGGCCGCATGGTGTTCATCTCCAGCTGGGAAGGCAGCTCGATCTTTCGCGGCACCCTCGGTGGCGATCTGGTCGAGGCGCTCTCCGGAGTTCCCGCGCCGGCGGATATCGGGCACGATCCGTTCCAACACCGGCTGTTGATTCCCCTGTTCCAGGACAACACCATCAAGCTCGTGCCGCTGGCGTTCTGAGCGCGGACGAGGGCAGGGGCGCCTGATGGAACGGCCGCTCGACCGGGCTGACGCCCCATGGGGGTGGGTCGCCCTGGTCGTCGCGGTGGCGGTGGCCGCCAGCGTAGCCGGCGTCGGCAACGAGTTTGTGCAGGACGACCTGGTGATCGTGGTCCAGAACCCCCGGATGCAATCGCTCGACAACTGGCGCGATCTGTTGACCCAGCCCTACTGGCCGCCGCCGTGGACCGAGGATCACTGGCGACCCATGACCTCCCTGGCCCTCGCGGTCCAGTTTCAACTCGGTGGTGGTGAGCCGCTGCTGTTCCGGATCGTGAGCCTTCTCCTTTACGCCGTGCTTTCCGGGGCAGTCCTCCTGCTTGCGCTACGGTTTCTGGTGCCTCCGGCGGCGGTTGCGGCCGCGCTGCTCTTTGCCGTCCACCCCCTTCACGTCGAGGCGGTGGCACTGGCCGTTGGTCAGGCCGAATTGATCGTGGCCCTGCTGGCCGTAGTGATGACCGCCTGGTATCTGCGTTGCCGTCGAACCGGCCAAGGCTGGCTCCGCGTCCGGGATTGGTTGCTGCTGGTGGTGCTGTACCTGGCCGCGGCGCTGACGAAGGAGCACGGCCTTGTCCTGCCCGGCCTTCTGGTCGCGGCGGAGCTTACCCTGGTCCCGGGGCTGGTCCGTGCCCGAATTCGCCAGTCGTGGCCGGGTTTCGTGGTCCTTGCGGCGGTGGCAGTGCTGGCCATCCAGTTGCGGGCGCTGGTGCTCGGCGGGGACCTGGTAGGCAGCTATCCTTCCGAGGCGCTCGACGGCGTCGCGCTCGGGGGCCGGGCGCTGACGATGCTCGCCGTCGCCACCCACTGGTTCCGGCTGCTGGCGTGGCCAGCCCATCTGCGGGCCGACTATGCGCCGGCAGAACTCGAGGCGTCGACCGGATTTGGCGGTCCGGAAGCCCTTGGCCTCGCGCTGCTGGGGCTGGCTGTCGCGGTGACATGGCGGTGTCGACGGGGCGCGCCGGTCACCACCTTTGGTCTCCTGTGGGTGGCGATTGCGCTCTTCCCCGTGAGCAATGTGCTGGTTCCGACCAGCATCCTCATTGCCGAGCGCACGCTCTTTCTGGCCACGGTCGGGGCGGTGATTGCCGTGGGCGGCTTGATGGACCTGGCCTGGCGCCTGGAGGGGCGCCGCACGGCGATTGCCCGAGCCGGGGTGCTCGCCGCTGGCGTGCTGGGCCTGGCGCTGGGCCTGGGACGCAGCGTCGAGCGATGGTCGGTCTGGCGCAATGAAACGGCCTACGTTGCGCGGACCGCGCAGGACGCACCCAGGAGCTTTCGTGCCCAGCGGGCCTACGGCGAGGTACTGTTCCAGGACGGCAAGCGGGACGAGGGGATGGCGGCCTATGGCCGGGCGTTGCAGTACGCCCCGCCGGGAGAGGCGTGGCGGGTGCGCAATGACCTGGCGCGCCGGCACTTCGAGGAGGGTGCCAGCGCGTTGGCGGTCCAGCAACTGCTGGCCAGCCGTGAGCAGACCCCCGGCGAGCAGGAGACCTGGAATTACCTGGTGCTGGGTTTGCTCAATCTCGGCGAATACCCAGCCGCCAAGCGGGAAGCCGAAGCGGCGCTGGCGCGCGGGTTTTCGGTCGAGGTGTTCGAGGACCTGCGATCGCTGGCCGACACCGCGATGAAGGCCAATGTTCCAGCCGGCGCGATCCGGATCAACGTGGTCCGGCCGGAATCACCGTAGGGGCGCCCAATCTGGGCGCCCGCTCCCGACCGTGAACCATCGCTGTAGGGGCGCCCAATCTGGGCGCCCGCGCATTCCACGAGGAGGTCAGCATGACGGAACATGACGGAGCCACCGAGGAACACCGAGTCTCCGGCGAGGGGCTGGTGGCCAAGGTGAAGGAATTGATCCATCAGGGCAACATCCGGCGGATCATTGTCAAGAATGATGAGGGCCGCTCCATCCTGGAAATTCCGCTTACGGTGGGCCTAGTGGGAGCGGTGCTGCTTCCGGTGATGGTGGCGCTGGGCGCCATCGCGGCGCTGGCAGGGAGCTATACCCTGTTGGTGGAGAAGCATGCCAGCGGCGAACCGTGACCAGGTGGGTCGACGGAAGCGCCTATCCCTGTTATGCTTAGGGAAGTCTCACGTCGACAACAACCAGCATCAGGAGCGTTTCGATGGCCACAGCGAAGAAAAATGCGAAGAAGACAGCCAAGGCAGTGAAGCAGGCTGTTGCCAAGAAGACCAGCAGCGCCGCCAGCCGGATCAAGGCCGCGGCCTCCAAGGCCGGCAGCGCGATCAAGAAGGCTGGCGCCAAGACCGCCAGTGCGGCCAAGAAGGCCAGCAAGAACAAGAAGGTGCGCGTGGGTGCTGCTGTGGCGGCCGTGGCTGGTGCAGCGGTCGTGGCCGGCATGGTGGCCAAGAAGCGCAAGAAGTAACAGCCCGAGCGGTTGTCGACGTTCAGGGGCGGGGGGCCAGATGGCCCCCCGCCTCTTTTTTTGTTCAGCGACCCGCCAGCGCCAGACAGGTGACTTCGATGCGGGCATTCGACACCAGTCCCGAAACGGCCACCGTGGTGCGGGCGGGGGGCTCGGTCGGGAAGAACGCCCGATACTCGGCGTTCATGGCCTGGAACTCCGCGATGTCGGCCAGGTAGACGGTGCACTTCACCGCCCGGTTCATTCCGCTTCCCACCGACTCCAGCAGCGTCCTGATGTTTTCCATTGCCTGCTTTGTTTCAGGCCCGATTCCGCCCGGCACCAGGCCCTGACCCGGGGCAAACCCCAGCTGCCCGGAGAGGTAGAGCATGTCCCCCACCTTGACGATCGAACTCAGGTTGGAGCCGGGGCGCGGGGCCTGGGGCAGGATCTCACGGCTGGCTTGGCCGGCGAGGGGAGCGGCACCGAACAGGAGTGCGGCAGCCAGCGTGGCGACAGAGGTGGAATAGCGGCGAATCATCGATACAATCTCCATGAGTGGATGAAGCTGGTCAGTCGGTGTACATGCCATCGTCGTCGGGCGTGGGTTCCTCGACCGGGATGCTGAACGACTCGGCCAACTCAGGGTCGCCCTCGCGGCCCAGCACGCGCCCCGCGATGTACTCGCCCACCACCGGCCCGAACTTGAATCCCTCGGCCGATCCGCCCCCCGCAATCCAGACATTGTCGTAGCCGGGGTGGTGGTCAATCAGAAAGTTGCGGGTGGCGCTCGACTCGTAGTGACAGGCGCGGGTTTCACTCAGCGGGGCGCGTGCCAGGTCCGGGAACCGCGCCGCCAGCACCGCGCGATTCCGGTCGATACTGGCCTGGGGCACGATCCGCTGGCTCAAGTCCGGGTCGAACGCCTGCTCGCCGCTGGTCCGCACCCGGAAGCCACGGTTGTCGGGCAGCAGCGCCGGCCACCCGGTTACCCCCGGGAAATTCCAGCTTGGCAGGTTGGGGATGGTAAAGCGCTGGTCGCCGGGAGGGGTGCCGAAGTAGCAGACATGTCCCACCGGGAGGTTCATCAGCGGGCCAATGACATCCGGGAAGACCTTGGGCAACCAGGGGCCGCAGGCAAAGCAGAAGGTGTCGGCGGTAATCCGGTCGCCGTTGGCCAGGGCGATGGCGCCGAGCCGGCGTCCCTGCTGCTCGGCCAAGCGGGCGTGGCCGATTCGGATCTCGCCGCCCAGCTTGCGGAACACCACGCCGACCGCCTCGCAGGCCCGGCGGGCCCGGACGACGCCGGCATCGGGCTCGTACAGCACCAGGGTGATCTGGTCGAAGTTGATGACTGGATAGCGCCGGCGCGCCTCGTCCACGTCCACGACCTCGTGGGGAATCTTCTCCGCCTGCCACCACTCGAGGGTTCGGGTGGTGAATTGCTGCGGCTCCTCGCGCATGATCAGGTCGCCGGTGCGGAAGAAGAGCTGGCCACCGATGGTGTCCTGCCACTCCTCGTCGAACTCCTGCCAACGGGTCATGGCGGTGCGGGCCCAGCGCATCCACTGCTGGCCGTGGGTCCGGTCGCCGTAGGAACTGCGCACCCCGCGGGTCTCGTCTCCCGACGTGGCCCTCGAGTTTCCGGGGCCGTACTGGTCCACCATGACCACCCGCGCCCCCTGCTGCCGCAGGTGCAGGGCGGTCCAGCCCCCGAAGGCGCCCGCCCCGATGACCGCGATATCAAAGTGCTCGGTCTTGCCGGACGGCGGCGGCGCAGGGCTCGGTGGCGGGAACACCAGGGGCAGGCGGGCCGGGGTGCCGCCACAACTGACGGTGGCGAGTGCCGCCAGTTCCGCAGCGGTGAGGGTCACGAAGGTTCGTCGATCCATCAGCGGTCTCCCGGCCCTGGTGTGGGCGGAATGCGGAGCATCTGGAGCTGCTCGGCGTCGGGCGGAAGCTCGGCCTCGCCGGCGGGATACCCGTTCAGCTTGAGCAGGTAGGCCACGATGTCGGCGTATTCTCCCGGCTTGAGCCGCCCCGGGTTGTCCTGGGGCATCGAGGTCCGGATCTGCTCCCACAGGTCGTACGGACTCTTGCCGGCCCAGACCCGGCGAAACACGGCCCCCGAATAGGCGACGGCGGTGTGGCAGTTGATGCAGTTGCGCTGGTACGTGGACTGTCCACGGCGGGCCTGGCTGGCACTGTACAGCGCCGCCGGCCCGGCGGGCGCAACGGTGCTGTCGGGATTGCCCCCCTGGGCCGCGGCGGGATGGGCCAGCGCCGTACCGAAGCCCAGGAGCAGGACAGGGACGAGCCTCATCGGCAGATCACTTCGGCAACCGGAGGGCCACGAGGGCGCCGCGGACGTCGCCGCCACCGATGGCGCTGAGGATGTATTGCGATCCTTCGTGGAAGAAGGTCATCGGGGCGGTCATGGTCTGGCCCGGGATCTCGACGGTGGCCAGTTCGGCGCCGGTGCGCTTGTCCACCGCGTGCAGCAGGGGACGGCCGCCGCGGCCCTCGCCATAGATCAGCAGGGTACGGGTGACCATCGCGGTGGCGTGTGCTCCGGCGCCGGTACGTGGCAGCGCCACTCCGGCCAGTCCGGGATTGTTCTTGATCGACTCCGGGGTGTCCCCATTCGGGATCCACCAGAGGTGCTCCCCGGTGTTCAGGTCGATGGCGGTGATCCGGCCGTACGGGGGCTTGAGGAGCGGCAGGCCATCGACGCCCCCTACCCCGCCGGGGCCCACCGAGACCCATTGCACATTCGAGAGTGAATCGATGCTGGTGCCAGGCACCAGGCGCGGTGCGCTGCACGCCTTGGTCGAGGCCACATAGAGGATGCCCGACTCCGGGTCGATCGCCGATCCGCCGGGGATGTTGGCCCCGCCGTTGGCGCCGGGGCAATGGATTGCCGCCTCGAGCCCGTTGGCACCCTGGACCGCCGGTGGGTTGAAGAGCGGACCGAGCCGGAACCGCGACACCACCTGGAGGGCCCGGGCACGGAGCGCCGGGGTGTAGTCCACCAGGTCGTCGGTGGTGATGCCCTGCAACTCGAACGGGGCGGGGCGGGTCGGGAACGGCTGAGTTGGAGAGGTATGCTCGCCGGGCACATCCGACTGCGGCACCGCCCGCTCCTCGATCGGCCAGACCGGCTCGCCGGTAACCCGGTTGAACACAAACGCCCATCCCTGCTTGGTGACCTGGACCAGCGCCGGGATCAGCCGACCGGCAACAGTGATGTCCACCAGCTGGGGGGCGTGCGGGTTGTCGTAGTTCCAGATGTCGTGGTGTACCGTCTGGAAGTGCCACACCCGTCGGCCGGTCTTGGCATCCAGTGCCAGGATGCTGGTGGCAAAGAGGTTGTCGCCGGCGCGGAAGCCGCCGAAGTAGTCGATCGTTGGCGGGTCGGTGGGCACGTAGACGATGCCGCGCTCGAGGTCGGCGGAGAGCGGCGCCCAGGCGGAGATGTTGCCGGTGTGCTTCCAGGCGTCCGTTTTCCAGGTGTCGTGCCCGAATTCGCCCGGCTTGGGGATCACGTTGAAGGTCCAGAGGTGCTTGCCGCTGCGGCCGTCGTACGCGAGCACGTTGCCGGGGACGTTTTCCTGGCGGGTCTGGTAGTACCCCTGCTCGTGTGAGTTGCCGATCACCACCACTCCATTCACCACGATGGGCGGAGACGAATTGGTGATGTAGCCGACCTCAGGGGGGTAGCCGTCCTCGCGATCGTGGGGCCAAGGGCCGAGGTTGTCCAGCAGGTCCACGGTACCGTTGGTGCCGAAATTCGCGATCGGCCGTCCAGTCTCGGCGTCGAGGGCGTGGAGGAAGAAGGCCGGGGTCACCACATAGATGCGCCCGCGTCCATCCACCACATCATAGGCGACTCCCTTGCCATAATCCTTGCGCATGGAATCGTGCCAGCGCTTGGTCTCGGGCTCGCGAAACATCCAGAGTGTCTCGCCGGTGGCCGGGTCAATCGCCACCACGGTGCGCCGACTCCCCGCCACGCTGAACAGCTTGCCCTCGGCGTAGATCGGGGTGGCCCGCAGCAGCGACTCCGCATCGGGGCTGTAGTTATCCGCCCGCCACAACCAGGCCACCTCGAGATCCTTGAAGTTTTCCGCCGTGATCTGGTCCAGCGGCGAATACCGCGTGCTGGCCGCATTGCCGCCCCACGCCTGCCATTGCGCGGCACCCGGAGCCTGGGCGCCGGAGCTGGCCGGCGTGGCCAGTACCGCGAACAATCCCAGCCCACCGGCGATCCAACCCTGCCTCAAGCGGCTCACGGATTCCTCCTGACGTAGCGACGCAGCGACTTGGAACCGACTTCCGCGCCGAAGATGTTGCCCTGGGCATCGACCGCGACCCCCTCGGCAAAGCTGGTGCCCGCCGCATCGGGGTTGGGCTCCGGATCGGGAATGAACGCCGTCACCCAGCCGGTCCGGGCGCTGCCAATGTACATCCCGCGCTTCCAGCCGGGATTCCGCCGAGTGTTGGACTCGGAGTCGGCGGCGTAGAGGACGTCGTTGGCATCGATGAAGATTCCGCTGGGCCGGCCGAACTGGGTCCAGGTGGCCATGTGGGTCCCTTCCTGGTCAAAAATCTGGATCCGACTGTTGCCCCGGTCGGCCACAAAGAGCCGGCCCTGGGAGTCCATTGCCAGGGCGTGGGGATCGCGGAACTGGCCGTCGGCCTGACCGGTGGCGCCCCACTCCTTGAGGAAGCTGCCATCGGCGCGGAGCTTGACGATCCGGTTGTTACCGTCGGCGTCGTGGCCATCGGCAATGAAGATTGATCCGTCGGGGGCCACCAGGGTGGCGGACGGCTTCCGGAAGGTGTTGGGGCCCTGACCGGCCACGCCCTTCTGGCCGAGGGTCATCAGCAGGGTACCGGTCGGGCTGAACTTGTAGATGACGTGCCCCATGCCGGCCGGCTGTGGGCCGTAGCCCACGGCGTCGGTCACCCAGACATTGCCGGCCCGATCGACATTCAACCCATGGGGCCAGGCAAACATCCCCGCACCAAAGCTCCGGACCAGGCGGCCCGAAGGGTCAAAGAGCAGGATCGGGTCGAGGGGGCTGCCGGCACAGAGGTTGACACCGCACCGTTCGGCCACCCAGACCTGGCGCCCGTCCTGGGCGGTCCAGACGCCGCTGGTCGATCCCCAGGTGCGGCCGGATGGCAGCTCGCCCCAGGCGGCGCCCTGATAGGGGTTGGGGGCGCTCATCTGGGCCGTCGAGAACTCGGCCATCGCCAGCACGCCGAGCACACTCAGCCCGAGCGGGCGGAGGATTTGCCGCATGGTATGTCCTCAAGTTGAGGCGGAGGCTATTGAGCCGGCGGCACAGGTAACGCCGGAACAGTCAATCTGGCCCGGTTTTCGGGTGGAGGCCAGCCCCGGTGGTGGGCGGGGGGGCCGTTAGGGGCGCCCTATAGGGCGCCCGTACCGGGGCCCGACACCGGAGCCCGCAGGGGCGCCCTATAGGGCGCCCGTGCCGGCCCGACACCGGAGCCCGCAGGGGCGCCCTATAGGGCGCCCGTGCTGGAGGTCACCCCGCCTGCCGGGCCAATTCCCGCGCCGTGGCCACCAGCACCTCCACGCAGGGCTCCAGCGAGCTTATCTCGACGTACTCGTCGGCCTCGTGGAGCCCCGTGCCGGTGGGCCCGTGGGCAATGGTCGGAATGCCGCCTTCGGCCACGTAGATGTTGTTGTCGGCAATTCCCATCAGGCCGCCGAGGGCGGGCGGCCTTCCATGAACCCTGGCATAGGCGGTCTGAAACGCCACGACGGCAGGGTCCGCCATGTCCATCGTGAACGGCAGGTAGGATGGGGGAGGGGTTTCGATGGTCACGGTGGAGGCGAGCCCGAGGGCGTCGATGATGGCGCGCAACTGCTCCACCGCCAGGTCCCGGGTCTCGCCGGGGACCAGCATCCGCGTCACGATCACCTCGCAGTGCTCGGGCACCACCACTGCGTACTCCCGATATCCGCCCTCGATCTTGAGGGTGCTCAAGGTGGCCTGACCCAGGAGGGGATGGCTGCCGAGCGGCAGCTGCTGGAGCGCGGCGACAATGCGGGCGGCGTCGTCAATGGCGTTGATGCCATGATCCGGGTTGAGGAGGGCATGGGTGCTCCGCCCCTGCACCAGGATGCGATAGAGGATCTTGCCCGGCTGGGCGGTCGGGACAGGGTCGTCGGCGCTGGTGCCGGCAAACGGCTCCGGCAGCAGGATCAGGGTGCTCTCTCCCAGCTCGGTGCTGAGCAGGGCACGGGCGCCGGTGCCGAAGCCCTCCTCGTCCACGGTGGCGGCAAAGCCGATCCGGCCGAGCGTCGGGTGGCAGTCGGTGTCCGCCAGGAGGTGCGCAAACGCCGTCAGCGCACAGGCGAGACCGGCCTTCATGTCGAGCGCGCCCAGGCCGTATAGCCGGCCGGCGCGACGGGTGGGGGTGAATGGTTCGGTGGCCCACCCGGAGGCCGGGGCAACGGTGTCGAGGTGGCCGGTAAAGGTGATGAAGCTGTCGGCCGGCCCGACCCGAACGGAGCAGTACACATTGGGGCGCCCCGGGGCCACTTCCTGCCAGACCGGTTCAATGCCCAGCGAGCGGATCTGGTTGCCAATGAAATCGGCCAACTCCCCCTCGTGCGGAGCCACGGAGTTGATCTGGACCATTGCCTCGGTCAGCTCGAGCGGGGAAAGCAGATCGCTCAGGGGGGCGCTCCCAGCGGGAGGACAGTCGGCGGCCTCGGGTAAGGATGGCGCCGACTGGCACGAGGGACAACCGGGGCCTGGGGATGGCGGGGTGGGAAGCCGGACGCTAACCTGAAGGCGTGGTCATGACGGTTCTCGAACCCTGTTTCCGGAGCCCCCATGCTCGGCCCCCAAGTTGCGGCGGGACCCCATAACCCTGTCCTGATTCACCGCATGCTCCTCGCGGGTGCCTCGATCTTTGCCCTGATCCTCGTCTACCTGGTGCTGTTTCAGACCGGCCCGTTGCTGGAGGATGGTGTTCTCGTTGGCTACCTGCTGGCGGCGCCTTCGCTGAGCGCCACGGTCCTGGGCGTGACCCTGCTGCGTTCGCGGATTATCGCTCGGGCGTCCGGTCAGTCCCGGGAGGAGTATTGGGCCGACCCGCAAGCCTTCGGTCGCGCCATGGGGCTCTGGATGGCGCTGGAGCAGGGGGCAATCCTCGGGCTGGTGGGTTGGCTGCTGAGTGGCAACCTGTTTGCCCTGGTGGCCGGAGCGACGGCGATCGGTACCCTCGGATATTTCACACCGGGTCGGGTGGCCGGCCAATGAACGCCGCCCTGCCGGGGGGGATCGCCGCCTTCCGGACAGTACGGAGTGAAGTGGTGGCGCTGGTGGGGGTGCCATGAGCACCGACGCCGTCGAGGTGGTCGAACGACTGTATGCCGCGTTTGACCGGCGCGACCACACCACCATGGCGGCGTGTTACGGCCCTGCCGCACGGTTCTCCGATCCCGTCTTTCCGGCGCTCCAGGGCCATGAGATCGGGGAGATGTGGCGGATGCTCTGCGAACGCGGCACCGATCTCCGGGTGGCGGCGGGGCCAGTCCGGGAGGCGGAGGGGGGCCGCCTGCTGGTAGACTGGGAGGCACGATACAGCTACAGCGCCACCCGGCGGCCGGTCCACAATCGCATCCGGGCCTCGTTCTACCTCGAGGGCGGCCTGATTCGCGATCACCGCGACAGGTTCGATCTCTACGCCTGGGCCCGCCAGGCGCTGGGGCTCCCGGGGGTGCTGCTCGGCTGGAGCACACCGTTCCAGCAGGCGATCAGGTCCCGGGCCAGGCGGGCGCTGGCGGCGGATGTTGCCGCACGGTGGTTACCCTGAGCGGCGCCCCGAGGAGGGGCTGCGGGTGCCCCATGAGCTGCGACTGAAGGGTCGATCCCACCCCGCCACGTTCCACCTCGCATCGTCTGAAACCGCATCCCCCAAGGCACTCGTCCGGGGGGCCCGCACAAATGCCGGTTGCGCCGCCCCGCTGCGGGCGGCAGATTCGGCCAGCCAAGGTCGTCACCAACCGGATATTCCGCAGGAGGGCCGATGTTCGGAGTCTATCTGTTCTGCGCGGTGCTGGGCGGCGGCCTGGTGCTGCTCTCCCTGCTGGGCGGCGATGACGCCGATGCGGGGGTGGGCGAGGGCCTGGACAGCCAGGGCACCAACACCGGACCCGGGATGCACGGGAGCGCCGCCGGCGAGCTGCTGCTGGGGTTGTTCCGGTTTCGCAACCTGACTTTCCTGATGGCCGGATTCGGCATCACCGGCCTGCTTGGCACCTGGCTCGGTACCGCGAGCGGCACCACCCTCGTCCTGGCCGGCGGCGTGGGTGCCTCCGCGATGCTGCTGGTGCACGGGGTGTTCACCTGGCTGCGGCGCACTGACAGCGCAGTGGATGTCTTCAGCGATCAGGACCTCGAGGGGACCTTTGCCCGGGTGGTGGTGCCGATGACGGCCGGGACCATGGGGCGAGTATCCTGTATCGCATCGGGACAGCAACTCTACCTGACGGCCCGGCTCGACGCAGCGGCAACGCAGGCGGTCCCGGTTGGAG
>JAWXBA010000210.1:0-30644 GCA_034439775.1 Gemmatimonadota bacterium
AGAGCGCCGCCTACTTTGCCGTTCGCCCGAGGGAGAGCCAGCTCAGTGCCTGGACCTCGATCCAGAGTGCGGTGGTGCCGGGCCGGGAAGCGCTCGACGCCGCCTGGCAGGAAAACGAGCGGCGCTTCGCGGATCAACCGGTTCCGCTCCCGCCCCACTGGGGTGGCTTTCGCCTCCGCCCCGACCACTTCGAATTCTGGCAGGGTCGGCCCGGCCGGTTCCATGACAGGATTGCCTATCGACGCGCCGATTCCGGCGCCTGGATTCGAGAGAGATTGTCACCATGATCGACTTGATGCACCCCGCGTCCGCACTGCGGCGCTCGACCTTCGTGCTCCTCGGGCTGGCCGCTCTGGCACCGGCAGCCGCCGCCCAGCGAACCCAGTTCGACCTCAGCGTCGCCAGCATCATGCGCGGCCCGGAGCTGGTTGGCAGGGAACCCGGCAACGTCCAGTGGTCGCCGGACAGCCGCTATGTCTACTTCCAATGGTTGGCGCCGGGCGCCAAGTGGAGCGAGTCGACGCAGCCGTATCGCACCCGGGTCGGGTCGAACGCGACGCCGGAGCTGGTGAACCGGGCGCACGCGGATTCAATGGCGCCGATCCTCGCCGATGGCGATCTCAGCCCCGATCGCAGGCGGAAGGTGACCTCGGTGCGCGGCGACCTCTGGCTGGTGGAGTTGCCGTCCGGCAACCTGCGCCAGCTCACCAGCACCACCGAGTCGGAGTCGGCCGGGGCATTCAATCGTGATGGTCGCAAGATCTTCTTTCGGCGCGGCGCCAACCTGTTCGAGCTGGAGCTCGCGACCGGGGTGGTGCGGCAGCTCACCGACATCCGCACCGGCCCCGCCCCGACCAATCCGCGCCCGCTCACCGGCCAGCGCGGGTGGTTGGCCGGCGAGGAGCGCCGCCTGCTGTCCGTCATCGACGACCGCGTCACCCGCGACAGCGTCAATCGCGCCGAGCGCGAGCTCCGGGAGGCGGCGGAGGCCAGGCCGCTGTATCTCGCTCCGAGGGAGTCGGCCGGCCAGCTCCTTGCCTCACCCGATGGCCGCCACGTCCTGGTGACGACGGTTACGCCCGTCGCAGACGCCCAGAACACGATCGTCCCGAATTACGTCTCCACCTCTGGATTCACCGAGTCGCTCAACGCCCGCACCAAGGTGGGCGATGCCCAGGGGCGCCAGCGGATCGGCCTGCTGGAGGTGGCCACCGGAACGATGTCCTGGCTCCGTCCGATTCCCGACGACAGCACCGGATACTTTGGCGGGGTCCGATCGCTGGGCTGGAACGATGCCGGCACCTCGGCGCTGGTGGCGGTGACCACCGCCGACTACGAGGAGCGCCGCCTGGTGCGCATCGATGCGGTGTCGGCCAGCGCGACCACGGTGGACCACCTCCGCGACCCGGCCTGGGTCAGCGGCCCCTGCTTCGGATGCGGCGGCTGGTTGCCGGAGGACCAGGGGGTCTGGTTTGTGTCCGAGGCCGATGGCTGGGCCCACCTGTACACCATGGCGGCCGATGGCAGCGGCAGGGTCCAGCGGACCCGGGGTTCCTTTGAGGTCATGTCGGCGCAGCTGGTGCCTGATCGACGGGAGTGGCTGCTCCATACCAGTGAGCCCTCGGTGTACGAGCGTCATGCGTACCTCGCCCCGGTCCGGGGTGGCAGCATGACCAGGCTTACCGGTCCCGTAGGTGGCCACACGGTGGTGCCATCGCCGGATGGCCGGATGCTGGCCAACGTCTACTCCGAGGCTAACCGTCCCCCCGAGTTGTTCCTCCAGCCGCCTCGCGCCAATGCGACCATGCAGCAGGTTACCACATCGCCAACCACGGAGTGGATGGCCGGCCCATGGATCGTTCCGGCGATCGTGACCATTCCCGCCGAGGACGGGGTGCCGGTGCCGGCCCGGATCTACCGGCCGGAAGACATGGGGGTCGAGGCCAACGGCGCCGCCGTGATCTTTGTCCACGGCGCGGGCTACCTGCACAATGTCCACAACTACTGGTCGAGCTACTACCGCGAGTACATGTTCCACCACCTCCTCGCCTCGCGCGGATATGTGGTCCTCGATATCGATTACCGCGGCTCGGCGGGATACGGCCGGGACTGGCGCACCGCGATCTATCGTCACATGGGTGGCCGCGACCTGATGGACCAGGTGGACGGGGCGCGGTATCTCCAGCGGGAGTTCGGCATCGCGCCGGAGCGGGTCGGGATCTACGGCGGCAGCTATGGCGGGTTCATCACCCTGATGGCCCTGTTTACCCAGGGCCAGTATTTCGGCGCCGGTGCCGCGCTTCGCTCCGTCACCGACTGGGCCCACTACAACCATGGCTACACCGCCAGCATCCTGAATGAACCCCAGGCCGACTCGGTGGCCTACCGGCGCTCGTCCCCGATCTACTTTGCGGAAGGGCTCGACGATCCGCTCCTGATTGCCCACGGGATGGTGGACGTGAACGTCCACTTCCAGGACGTCGTGCGCCTGGCACAACGGCTCATCGAGCTCGGCAAGACCGGCTGGGAAATGGCGGTCTACCCGGTGGAGGACCACGGTTTTGTCCGCCCCGATTCCTGGACCGACGAGTACCGGCGCATCCTGGAGTTGTTCGACCGGCACCTCCCCCTCCGCAGACCACCGACGGAGTAGCCGGCTTGGAGCGGCCCCCAGCGGTGCGGTTTTGGTCGTGTCCGACGTCCTCCCCCTGATGGGGCCGTTGCCAGTGCACCAGATTGCGTCGAGGTTCGCCGAGTATTTCGGCGGCCTTGGCCTGCCCGTCGGCCGGGTGCTGCTGGGCGTGAGCGGTGGTGCCGATTCATTGGCCCTGCTGCACCTGATGCATACGGTGGCCCTCCCCATGGGGTTCGAGCTTGTCGTGGCCCATGCCGATCATGGGCTGCATCCGGACAGCGATCAGGTGGCCAACCTGGTGTCCCGGTACGCGGCCTCGTTGTCGCTGCCCGCCGTGGTCGGTCGGCTGAACCTTCCGCCTGGCGCGAGCGAGTCCGCGTCCCGCGACGCACGGCGTGCCTGGCTCGATCAGGTGCGGGTGGAGCAGGGCTGTGCCTTCCTGATCCTCGGTCACCAGCGCGACGACCAGGTCGAGACGGTGCTGATGCGGGTCCTGGCGGGGTCGGGGCCGGCCGGCCTGGCGGCGATGATGGCGGTGCAGGGCACCGTGGTGCGGCCGCTCCTGAACTTTACCCGGGAGGAGTTGGCCGGGTACCTGGCCGAGGCAGGGTGGCGGTGCTGGCAGGATCCGGCCAACGCCGACCCTCGGCATACCCGAAGCTGGCTGCGCGTCGCGGTGCTGCCACTGCTGGCCGGCCGGGAGCCATCGGTCGCAGACCTCCTGGTCCGGGTCGCCGATCAGGCGGGGGAGAACCGTCGAGCGTGGGACACGGTGCTGGAACAATTGCCGGCCCTCGGGGTTGCAGTCGAATCGGGAGGCGTTTCCGTTGCTGCTGCCCCCCTGCTGGGGTATGATTCCGGGCTGGCCCGGACCCTGATTCAGGCCGCCGGACGTCGCGCTGGTGCCGTCGTGGGGCCCAAGGTGGCCGAGCGGGTCCGCATGCTGGTAGCCTCCGGTCGCAGTGGGGCCTGGGTGCCGCTGGGAGGAGCCTGGCGCGCGGAACTCGATTTCGGTCGGCTGCGCATCATCAGGCGGGAAGGCCGGTTGCCATTATCCCAGACCGGTCTGGGGGTGGCCAGCCCGGGGGCGGTGAGATGGGGGCGCTGGAACCTGGCATGGCGCCATGAACCCGCCCCCGACCGTGTCCCCCGCGACGGCTGGACGTCGTGGTTCATCCCCGGGGGGTGCACCGTGCGAGCGTGGCACGCCGGCGACCGGATTCGGCCCCGCGGTGGGGTGGGCAGGCGGCTGGTGGTGCACTGCATGCAGGACGCCCTGGTGCCACGGGCTGATCGTCTGGACTGGCCCGTGCTGCTGGCGCCCGAGGTCGGCCCGCTGTTGTGGATTCCCGGAATTTGCCGGGCGGAGGATGCCGTTCCCCCGCCCGGTTCGGAGGCATTGCGAATTGACGTTGACCCAGGATGACGTGCTGCGACGGACCGGTGGACGCGAGGTCAAGGCCATCGTGTTTACCGCCGAGCAGATTCAGCAGCGGGTGGCCGAGCTCGGCGCCGAACTGACCCGGGCATATCCCGACGGCGATCTTCTGCTGATCGGGCTGCTCAAGGGAAGCTTTCTGTTCATGGCGGACCTGGTGCGCCATGTGGAGCGCCCCGTGGTGGTGGATTTCATGGTCGCCAGCAGCTATGGCGACTCCACCATCTCCAGCGGCAACGTCCGCCTGCTCTACGACCCGGCCACCGACCTGGCCGGCCGCCACGTGGTGTTGGTGGAGGACATCGTGGACTCGGGCAACACCCTGCGCCGCCTGCTGGCCCTGCTGATCAGCCGCCGTCCGGCCAGTCTGTCGGTGTGCGCGCTGCTCGACAAGGCCCAGATGCACTCCCCGTTCGAGGAGCTCAAGTTCGTGGGCTTCGAGGCGCCGCCGGCGTTCCTGATCGGGTATGGACTCGACTACGCCGAGCAGTTTCGGCATCTCCCCTTTATTGCGGATCTGGCTTAGATGGCACAGCGACCCCCGAATCCTCCGCCCGGCCCCAACTATGGTGGCCTGAGCAAGAACCTGGCACTGCTGGCGCTGGTCACCCTGATTGGCCTGGCGTTGTTCCAGGTCATGGGGCGCCAGGACCGGGCCGCCCAGGATTTTGTCTTTACCGACTTCGAGAAACAGCTCGACGCCGGCAACATTTCCAAGATCATCATCACCGACGGAGTGGGTGCCCGGGGCGAGTTCCGCTCCCCGGTGATCCACAAGGGCGGGGCACCGGTGCGGGAGTTCACCGTCACCATGCCGCCGGCGGCCAGTTCGCCGTACAGCGCCGTGGCCGACCGGCTGCGCGATTCCGGCGCGGAAATCGAGTTCCGCCAGAACCGGCCGGGCTTTACCCAGGTCCTGATCGGCGCCCTCCCCTGGATCCTGATGATCGGGATCTGGCTGTTCTTCATGCGCCAGCTCCAGTCGGGCGGCAACAAGGCCTTTTCCTTCGGGAAGTCCAAGGCCAAGCTCCTCTCCGGGGACACCCCGAAAATCACCTTTGCCGACGTGGCCGGGGCCGACGAGGCCAAGGTGGAGCTCCAGGAAATCATCGAGTTCCTCAAGGACCCCCAGAAGTTCACCCGGCTCGGTGGCCGGCTCCCCAAGGGAGCACTCCTGGTGGGTCCGCCGGGCACCGGCAAGACGCTGCTGGCCAAGGCAGTGGCCGGCGAGGCTGGCCGCCCCTTCTTCTCGATGTCGGGCTCCGACTTCGTGGAGATGTTCGTCGGTGTCGGGGCCAGCCGGGTCCGCGATCTCTTCGAGCAGGGCAAGGCAAGCGCGCCATGCATCATCTTCATCGATGAGATCGACGCCGTGGGACGGCACCGCGGGGCCGGCCTCGGTGGCGGGCATGACGAGCGCGAACAGACCCTCAACCAGCTGCTGGTGGAGATGGACGGGTTCGAGTCCAACGATGGCGTGATTCTCATTGCCGCCACCAATCGGCCGGACGTGCTCGATCCGGCGTTGCTGCGCCCGGGCCGGTTCGACCGCCAGATCGTGGTCGATCCTCCCGATGCCCGGGGTCGCGAAGGGATCCTCCGGGTCCACACCCGAAAGATTCCGCTCGCTTCGGACGTGAACATCACCATCCTGGCCAAGGGCACCCCGGGCATGGCCGGGGCCGACCTGGCCAACCTGGTCAATGAGGCCGCGGTCCTGGCGGCCCGGCGCAACAAGACCCTCGTGGACATGGGCGACTTCGAGGACGCCAAGGACAAGGTGATGCTCGGCGTGGAACGGCGCAGCCTGGTGCTGACCGAGGCCGACCGCAAGTTGACCGCCTACCACGAGGCTGGGCACGCCGTGGTGGCCCTCAAGACGCCGGGCAGCGATCCGGTGCACAAGGTCACGATCATTCCGCGCGGCCGGGCGCTGGGGTTGACCGCGTCGCTTCCCGAGGTGGACCGGCACAACTACTCCAAAGATTGGTTGATCGGCAGCCTGGCCATGTTCTACGGCGGTCGCGTGGCCGAGGAGATCGTCTTCGGCCCCGACAAGGTCACCACCGGTGCCGGCAACGATATCGAACGGGCCACCGCCCTGGCGCGTCGGATGGTGACCCAATTCGGCATGAGCGACCGCATCGGGGCCATCGCCATCGGCGATCGCGAGCAGGAGGTCTTCCTGGGCCGCGAGTTCGGGTCGCGGCGCGAGGTGTCGGAGGAGACCGCCCAGGCCGTGGATGCCGAGGTCAAGCGCCTGGTCCACGAGGCAATGGCCCAGGCCCGGCACCTGATTACCGAGCATCGCGACCTGCTCGAGCGGATCACCGCCGCGCTGCTCGATCGTGAAACGATCGATCGGGAAGACCTCGATCTCCTGGTCCGTGATGAGCCGTTGCCGCCGCGCACCGTCGCCGCCCCGGTTCAACCCCAACCGGCCAGCGCCCCGGCCCCCAAGGCTTCGTCCGGATCGGTGCGGGCCCCGATACTCGGAGCCCCACCGGCGGAGCCAGCCGGAGCGTGAAGGTTGCGCCGCTGGCTGGCAGTCGCTCGGCCCTGACGCTCCGTGCGGTCCTCCTCTGCCATGGGTGGGAGGAAACACGTGCCCTGGAAACTGCGACCGGGATGGAATCTGCCGCGTTCCACGGACAGGGGCTTGGCTCCGAAGTGCTCCAGGCCTTGGTGGTCACCGCCGGCCGGCTCGGCCTGGAAGTGGTGACCGGGGACGACTGGTTCCTGCTCTCCGGCGCGCGGTCCCGGCTGACCGCGCTCGCCAGGCCCTGGACCGTCCCTCCGGCTCTTTCGGAGCTCGCACTGGCGCTGGCCGAGGCCCTCCGACAGGAAGAGGAACCGGTCGATGGCTGACCCGCTGGACCCTGAACGCCCGCCGTACCTCCCGGCGTTCCTGGTCGGGCTCACCGTCCTGGCGGGATACATCTGGACCCTGGCACCAACGGTCACCTTCTGGGATGCCGGGGAGTTCATTGCCGCCTCGCGGACGCTGGGGATTCCGCACCCGCCGGGGACGCCGCTCTTCGTCATCCTGACCCACGTCTGGGGCACCCTCTTTCCGTTCGGCGAGTATGCCTGGCGCACCAATCTCTTCAGCGCCATCCTGAGTGCCGCCGGCTCCGCCTTCTGGTTCCTGGTGGCACACGAAACATTGCGACGCGCCCTCCGCGGCGGCGAATCCGCGTCGGTGCGCTGGCTCTCACTGGGCGGCGCAGCCGCCTCCGCGCTGGTGGCGGGGTTTGCCTTCACGACCTGGCAGAACTCGAACGAAACCGAAGTCTACATGGTCGCCACGCTGACGATCGCGGCGGCGGCCTGGCTGGCCCTGCGCTGGCGCGCCCACCGGGGAACGCCGCGTGCCACCAAGATCCTGCTGCTGATCGTCTACCTGGCGGGCATCTCGATCGGCAACCACCTGCTGGCCCTCCTGGCCGGCCCGGGGCTGGTGGCGTTCCTGGTTGCGGAATTGAGGAATCACCCGGCGGCCACTCCCGAGCAGCGCCAGCGCGAAATCGCCGAGGTGGCGGTGGTTGCGGGTGTCTGGGCGCTGCTGATCGGGCTGGGGCTCGGCAATACCGGGATCATCCTGGTTGGCGGGGCGGGATTCCTTGGCGCGCTGTTCCTGGCGGTTCGCGGCCGGGTCGGTGGATTCGCCCTCTTTACTCTTGCCATCGCGCTGGTGGGGGTGACCCCGTACCTGTTCCTGTACATCCGGGCGGGGCAGGGGCCCTTCATCAATGAGGCGGATCCGTCCACCTGGAACGCACTGCTCGATGTGATCCGGCGGGCGCAGTACCCGATCCGCACCCCGTTCGACAATCCGACCCAGATGCACGGGCCCGAAAACACCGGCCGGAGTCTGGAACTGGTCCGGCTGCAGCTCCTGAACTACTGGCAGTATTTCGATTGGCAATGGGCCCGCTCGGTGGCCACCCAGATCGGTGACTTCCCGCTGCGCACCCTGGTCTCGTTGCTGTTCGTCTGGCTCGGCATGACTGGCGCCCGCACCCAGTACCGCTCCGATCGGGAGGCGTTCTGGTTGATCGCCGGGATCTGGCTGGTGACTGGCCTGGGCCTGGTGGCATACATGAACTTCAAGCCGGGATTCAGCATCGGCTTTGACCGGTTCCCCGACCCGTCCAATCACGAGGTGCGGGAGCGCGACTATTTCTTCGTGGCGAGTTTCGTGACTTGGGGAGTCTGGGCAGGGTTGGGCATCGCCACGCTGGCCGCACGGGCCTGGACCCGCCTCCGCCCGCCGAGTCGCCCCTTGGCAGCCGCAGTGCTGCTGCTGGCCCTGATCCCGGCCACCCTCAATTTCTGGCCGGCCTCGCGACGACACAACCCCGATGCCACCCTGGCTTCGGACTTTGCCCGAAACCTCCTCAACAGCGTTCCCCCGTACGGCATCCTCTTCACCTATGGGGACAACGACACCTTTCCCCTCTGGTGGGCCCAGGAAGTCGAAGGGGTCCGCCGGGATGTGACCATCGTCTGCCTGGCGCTGGCGGAGACGCCCTGGTACATGCGCCAGTTGCGCGACAATCCGATCCGTGAGTTCGACGAGGCGGCGGCGCCGGCGATCTGGCAGGGAAGGGCAGCCACCAAGCCCGACTGGCCGCTGCACACCATGACCGATGCCGATATCGAGGCTGCCATCCCGCAGTTGATTGCCGCCGATGTCGACATTGCCTATGGCCCCTACCGGGTTCGGGTCCCGGCCCAGACGCCGTTCTATGGCAAGGACTTCGTCACGGTCCGCATCCTCCAGCAGAACTTTGGGCGCCGCCCGATCGCCTGGTCTTTGACGGCCGGCGGCGAGTACCATGGACTCGATCCGCTGATGGTGCAGCGGGGTCTGACTGTCTGGGTCGACAGCCTCGCCCCCGACTCGACCGACAGCAACCTCGACTTCACGGCCGGGTATGGCGCGCCGGTGGACCGGGCCATTACCGAGCGACTCCTCCTGGAGACGTATCGATACGCCGCGCTGCTCGAACGGGGGCCGGCAGTGCTGGAGCCCACCGCCCGCTCGATCGCCGCCACCCTGGCGGTCCCCTTTACCCAGATGGCCAGCTCCGCCGAGCAGAGAGGCGACCTCGCGGCGATGATCCGGTGGCTGGAGCCCGCCTATCGGCTCTCCGGCAACAGCCGGCTGGCCCAGGCGATCGATTCGGCCCGAATCCGCCTCCCTTCATCTGGCCGATAAGATCCGCTAAATTCAAGGGTTATGGCTTTCGAGGGTCTTTCCAGCCGCCTTGCCGCCGTGCGAGAGGAAATCGCCGACCAGCAGGTGCGGGCTGGACTGACGCACGAGGTCCGGATCGTGGCAGTGACCAAGAGCCATGGTCCTGACGCCGTCCTGGCGGCGCTGGCGGCGGGACTGTCGATGGTTGGCGAGAACCGGGTCCAGGAAGCACTCCGGAAGCAGGAGGCGCTCCCCGACTTGCCGGTGGCCTGGCATCTGATCGGGAGCCTGCAGCGCAACAAGGCCCGGCAGGCGGTGGGACGATTCGCGCTGATTCATTCGGTGGATCGGGTGGAGCTGGCCGACGAGCTGGCGCGTCGGGTTCCCGAGGGCCAGCGGCAGGCCATCCTGGTGGAGGTGAACTGCGCCGGAGAATCGCAGAAGGGTGGCGTGGCCCCGGCGGGTCTGGACGCGTTCCTGGCGCACCTGGACCAGCACCCGGCGCTGGACCTGCAGGGCCTGATGACGATGGCGCCGTTCACCGCAGATGTCTCGGTACAGCGCACCTGCTTCGCCCGGCTGTACCAGCTTCGGGACCGCTGTGTCCGATCCGACCGGGCGCTGCCGGAGCTGTCGATGGGCATGTCGGGCGATTATCCCGCGGCGGTGGCAGAGGGTGCCACCATGCTGAGGCTTGGAACCGTGCTGTTTGGAGAACGGGAACCATGAGCGATGACACATTCCAACTGACCCCGCATGATGTGCGGGCCCAGGAATTCCAGAAGGTGCTCCGGGGCTACGACCCGGTGCAGGTCGAGGATTTCAAGACCCGGATGGCTGAGGAACTCGATCGGATCCTGCGGCACCGGGTGGGCCTGGACGAGCGGCTCAAGGGGATGATGGAGCAGCTGCGGTCGTTCCGGGAACGGGAGCGGGCGCTCAATGATGGTGTGGTGATGGCCCAGCAGCTCCGGGTGGACTCCCAGGCCTCGTCGGAGCGCGAGGCCGAGATCGTCCTCAAGGAGGCCCGGCACGAGGCCGAGACGATCGTGGAGGAGGCCCGCCGCGAGGGCGCCCGCCTGGTGGAGCAGGCCCGCGCCGAGGATGAGCGGCTGCGCTCCGCCATGGAGTCGTCGGTCCGGCAGTACTCCGCCTATCTCTCCAGCTATCGGTCGTTGCTCGAACGGCAGCTGGCCGAGGTGGCGGCGCTCGAGAAACACCGCGACCGGGGCGACGCCAGCAGATGACCTGGACCCCGTGGCCCGCTGGCAATGCCGATGGCCTCGAGCGCGACCTGCTGTCGCGCTGGAAGGCCGAAGGTCTGTTCCAGCAGGTCCAGGAGGCCACCGCCGGCGGCACGCCGTTCGTGTTCTTCGAGGGCCCGCCCACGGCGAACGGCCGACCGGGGATTCACCACGTCTTTTCCCGGACGATCAAGGACCTGATCTGCCGGTTCCGGGTCATGCAGGGGCGCTCGGTCACCCGCATTGCCGGATGGGACACCCACGGGCTGCCGGTCGAGATCGAAGTCGAGAAGCGGCTGGGGCTGTCCGGCAAGAAGGCGATCGAGGAGTTCGGGGTCGAGGCCTTCAACGCCCTCTGCCGGGAGAGTGTCTTTACCTACAAGGACGAGTGGGAAAAGCTCTCGGACCGGATTGGATACTGGCTCGACTACGACCGGCCGTACATCACCTGCTCGCCGGAGTATGTCGAGAGCGTCTGGTGGTTGCTGCGCCGGCTGTCCGACCGCGGGCTCCTGACTCGGGGGCACCGGGTGCTGCCGTACTGCCCGCGCTGTGGCACGGTGCTCTCGTCCCACGAGCTGGCGCTGGGCTACGAGGACGTCTCGACCAATTCGATCTATGTGACCTTTCCGCTCGAGGACGAACCGCAGCGACAGTTGCTGGTCTGGACCACCACCCCGTGGACGCTGCTGTCCAACGTGGCCGTCGCGGTGCATCCCGACCTGGAGTACGGCGAGTACCCGGTCGGGGACGGGACGATGATTCTTGCCACCGCCCGCGCCGGCATGCCGAGCGGTCCCCAGAAGGGCGCGCCAACGTTCGCCGAGATTGGCGCCGCCAGGGTCATGTCGGGACGCGACCTGGCGGGCCTCCGCTACCAGCGCCCGCTGGAGCTGGTCGAGCTCCCCCTGGATGCGCACTCGCGGGTCGTGGTGCTGGAGGAGTTCGTCTCCGCTGGGGATGGCTCGGGGCTGGTGCACATGGCGCCCGCCTTCGGGGCCGATGACCATGCCGCGGGGATCCGGCATGGCCTGGCGATGGTCCGGCCGGTAGCCAACGACGGCACCTTTGTGGGCACCAGCTGGCCCGAGCTCGAGGGGAAGCTGGTCACCGCCCGCGAGACCAACGACCTGATCATCTCCCGGCTCAAACAGGGGGGGCGCTGGCACCTGACCCAACCCCTTGCCCACAGCTATCCGCACTGCTGGCGCTGCCGGAGTGCCCTGATCTACACCGCCCGGGACTCCTGGTTCGTCCGGACCTCAGAGGTCAAGGCGCGGATGCTCGAGCTGAACGCCCAGGTCAACTGGAACCCGCCGGAAATGGGATCCGGGCGGTTTGGCGAGTGGCTCCACAACAACGTGGACTGGGCGCTCTCCCGCGACCGGTACTGGGGCACGCCGCTTCCCGTGTGGGTGAGTGACACCGATCCGGCCTGCGTGCAGGTGGTCGGCTCGTTTGCCGAACTGGCGGAAAAGGTCGGCCGGGATCTCCCGGCGGACTTCGATCCGCACAAGCCGTTCATCGACGATTACACCTGGCCGGCTCCCGATGGCGGGACGATGCGCCGGACGCCGGAGGTGATCGACACCTGGTTCGATTCCGGGGCGATGCCGTATGCCCAATGGCACTATCCCTTCGAGAATGTCGAAATGTTCGAGCGGCACTTTCCGGCCGACTACATCTGTGAAGGGGTGGACCAGACGCGGGGCTGGTTCTACTCGCTGCTGGCCATTGCCACCGCCGCGTTCGATCGCGGGCCGTATCGCAACGTGATCGTCAACGATCTGGTGCTCGATGCCAACGGCCAGAAAATGTCGAAGACCCGCGGCAATGCGGTCGAGCCCAACGCCGTGATCGCCGAGCACGGCGCCGACAGCGTGCGGCTGTTCCTGCTCGCCTCAGGACAGGTCTGGCTGCCGAAGCGGTTCGACGGGCGGGCGATTCCCGAAGTCGCGGGGAAGTCGCTCAATGCCCTCCGGAACGTCTACGCCTTCTTCCAGCAGTATGCCGGGCCGGGGCTGCCCATGGCGGCCAACACGCAGTCCGGCCTGACCATCCTGGACCACTGGATCCAGAGTCGTCTCCAGGCCACCGTGGACGAGGTGGTGCAGGCCTGGGAAGGCTACGATGTGACGACGGGGGTCCGGGCCATCCTGGACTTCATCGTGGAGGACCTGTCCAACTGGTACGTGCGTCAGTCGCGGGCCCGGTTCTGGGCGCCCGACCAGGACGCTGATCCGGCGGCGGTGGCCACCCTGCACCACTGTCTCGCGACCGTCAGCCAACTCCTCGCGCCGGCGGCTCCGTTCGTGAGCGACTGGCTGCACCGCGCCACCACTGGGGCGTCGGTGCACCTGGCGTCGTTCCCGGCGGCGGGCGGGCCGCGGGATGCCGGTCTCGAGGCCGCGATGGACGCCATCCGGAAACTGGCCACGGCAGGTCGCGCGGCGCGGGAACAGGCCGGCGTCATTGTCCGGCAGCCGCTGGGCCAGGTGCAGGTGGCGGTTCCTGCCAGCTCCGATTCTCGCCGCTTCCGGGAACTGCTGCCGCTCCTGGCCCAGGAGATCAACGTGCGCCAGGTCACGGTGGTCACCAGCGATGCGGCACTGGTCCGGCTGGTGGGTCGGCCCAACTTTCGCGCCCTGGGAAAGCGATTCGGCAAGCGGACACCGCTGGTGGCCAAGGCCGCCGAGGCATTGGCGCCGGAGCTGCTCCGGGCGCTGGAACGCGGTGAGTCGGTGCCGGCCACGGTCGAGGGTGTGCCGGAAGAACTCCATCCCGGCGAGGTGGAGGTCCTCCGGGAGGTGGTGAGTGACTGGCTGGTGCAGAGCCAGGGCCCGTTCGTGGTGGCGCTCGACCCGGCGATTTCACCGGACCTGCGGCGTGAGGGATTGGCCCGCGAGATTGTGAGCCGGGTGCAGCGCCTCCGGAAGGAAGCCGGCTTTCAATTCACCGACCGGATCGCGCTGGCAGTGGCAGGCGCCGAGGAACTTTTGGACGCCGTTCGGGAGCATGAAGAATTCATCCGCGGGGAGACGCTGTCCCGCGAGCTGACTGCCGGGGTGGCGCTGGAGACCGCCGACCGGCAGGAAGACATTGTCATCGATGGACTGGCGCTGCGACTGGCGGTACGTCGCCTGCCGGATCCCTCGCCCCTGCTTGACCCGCAACCTATGGAAGCGTCATGAACAAGAAGCAACTGGCCCATCTCGAGCAGCGTCTCCTGGCCGAGCGCGCCCGCGTCATGAAGGAACTCGGCTACTACGGCGAGTCGTTCAGTTCGACGCTGCAGGGATCCGATGGCGATCTCTCCTCCTACTCGTTCCACATGGCCGACCAGGGCACCGACACCATGGAGCGGGAGAAACAGTTCCTCTTTGCCTCCCAGGAGGGGCGGTACCTCTGGCACGTGAACGAGGCGCTGCGCCGCCTTTATGGCTCGCCGGCCACCTTCGGCACCTGCCACAGCTGCGGGCAGGAGATTGCCTTTGACCGGCTCGACGCGCTGCCCCACGCCCGGCTGTGCATCACCTGCAAGGCCAAGGAAGAAGATGCCAAGCGCCGCTGACCGGCGCGGCCTCTTCTGGGGTGCCGTCGCCGTGGTGGTGCTCCTGGACCTGGTCACCAAGTGGTGGGCGGTGGATGCACTGGTGCTGTACGAGCCCATTCCCGTGCTCGGCGATCTCCTCCGCTGGCGGTTGATCTACAATCCGGGGGCGGCGTTCGGCCTGCACCTGGGCCCGTGGTCGCGCTGGATCTTCCTGATCATCGCGGTGGTGGCGTTCGTGGTGCTGTTCCGGATGTCCCGCGAGGCGAAACCCGGCGACTGGCTGCGCCAGCTCTGCCTCGGCGCGGTGGCTGGTGGGGCGCTCGGCAACCTGGTCGACCGGGTGCGCGGGCCCCAGGGGGTGGTGGACTTCATTGATGCTGGCATCGGCGCCAGCCGGTGGCCCACGTTCAACGTTGCCGACATCGGCGTTTCCTGTGGCGCCGTGCTCCTGGCGATCTCGCTCTGGCGAGAGGACCACGCCAAGGCCGGCGCCGACGCGCCGGCCGCCTGAGGCGAGGCCGTGGCGCGGATCGTCCTGACGGTCACCGCCGACACCACTGAACGGCTCGATCGGTTCCTGGCGGACCAGCTGGATCTCTCTCGCACCCAGGCGGCCCGGCTGGTGGCAGCCGGCGGGGTTCAGGTTGGCGAGGCGACCGCCCGGGCCTCGCGCCTCCTGGCCCGGGGCGACGAAGTCGTGGTCACCTTCCCAGACCACGAACCGCCCCGGACCCTGACCCCGAATCCGCTGCCGCTGGTTGTGATCCACGAGGACGACGAGCTGATGGTCCTCGACAAACCCGCAGGGCTGGTGGTGCATCCTGCCCCGGGACACTGGGACGACACCCTCGTCAACGCCCTCGTGGCGCGGGGAACGACACTCTCCGGCGGGGCGGCCGGGCGGCCGGGTATCGTCCATCGCCTCGATCGCGACACCTCGGGCTTGATGGTGGTGGCCAAGACTGATCTGGCCCACCGACGACTCTCCGCCGCGATCGCCGCCCGCCGCGTCTCCAGGGTGTACGCCGCGCTGGCCTGGGGCCACCTTGCCGAGCCGTCGATGCTGATCGACGCGCCGGTGGGGAGGCATCTCCGCGACCGGAAGCGGATGGCGATTCTGCCCGAAGGGCGGGCGGCCCGGACCGAGGCCACCGTCCTGGCCCGGTTTGAGTCGGTGGAACTCCTGCGACTGGTCCTCCAGACGGGGCGAACCCACCAGATCCGGGTCCACCTTGAGTCGGTGGGTCACCCCATCGTGGGCGATGCTGTCTACCACGGTGGGGGGAGCCGGCGGATTTCCGGTGCCGCCCGCCACGGGGCGGACCAGCTGGCCCGTCTGGCCCCGCGCCAGGCGCTTCATGCGGCTGAACTCGGATTTCGCCACCCCGGGACGGGGCTTCCGGTGGTTTTCAGGAGCGAATGGCCCCAGGATCTGCGCCCTCTGCTCGTGGCGGCATCGGCTGGCACGATTTCTGTTGCAGAGGAGCATCAGCTCCAATATCTTCGTTTCTTCGGGGATCATGACGACTGAGGGTTCCGAGATCCGGGTCCTCCGGTGCCGGTCGGGGGCTCTGGAATGGGCGATCAACGAGGGACACCTCCGGGAGATCGCTCCCGCGAGCCCCGCCGCCCGCGTGCCGGGTGCCCCGGCTGCGGTGCAGGGGATAGTGAACGTGCGGGGAGCGCTGCTGGTCTCGATCGATACCCGGGCGCTGCTGGGGCAGTCTCCTGGCGACCTGGTCAGCCTGGTCGTGGTGGAGGTGGCGGGGCGCCGCTTGGCCCTGGCTGTCGACGAGGTCGAGGACCTCCAGGTGGTGCCGATCGAGGCGCTGGAGCCCGCCGACCGTTCGGCGGGGTTGCCCGAGGGCAGTGTGATCGCCCTGGTTCGTGAAGCTCGACCATTCCTGTTGCTCGATATTGAGGCCCTCGTCGCCCCCCTGTTCGGGGTTCCGACCGGGTAGACCTGAAGCGGTGGAGGACGGCGTGGCCCATACGGTGCTGGTCTGTGACGATGCGATCTTCATGCGAACGATGATTGCGGACATCCTGACCCAGGCGGGATACAAGGTGGTCGGCGAGGCCGAAAGCGGCGTCGAAGCCGTGCGCCGATACCAGGAACTCAAGCCTGACCTCGTGACGATGGACATCGTCATGCCCGAGATGGGGGGCATTGACGCGGTGCGGGAAATCGTCAAGATGTACCCCGACGCGAAGATTCTCATGTGCAGCGCCATGGGGCAGCAGGCCCTGGTGGTCGAGGCCATCCAGGCCGGCGCCAAGGACTTCGTCGTCAAGCCCTTCCAGCCCGCCCGCGTGCTCGAGGCCGTCCAGCGCCTCTTGAGCTGACCGACGCCCGGCCGGTGGACACCAGCAAGTACGCCGCGCTCTTCCTGTCCGACAGCCGGGAAAATCTCCAGCAATGCGATACCCTCCTGCTCGCCTGGGAGGGTGACCCCGCCCGGACCGAACCAGTGGCCGGGCTGTTTCGGGCCATGCACAGCATCAAGGGGATGGCCGCCACGATGGGCTATGCCCGGCTGACGGACCTGACCCACCAGGCGGAACACCTGCTGGACAGCGTCCGGGCGGGGCGGGTGCCCCCGTCGGCGGACTTGGTCGCGCTCATGTTCGAGGTGGTCGACGCCATCGGTGCCGGAGTCGACGACGCCGTGGCCGGCGCGGACGGCCAGCGACTCGATCCCGTCCTCGCGGTCCGGGTGGCGGAGATGGCCTCCGGGCCAGCCGTGAAGCCAGTGGCCCCCCCGGGCGGCGGGACGCTGGCGGAACCCCAGCCGGGCGCGGGAGCCGGGCCCTGGGTCACGGTCACGATCCGGGCGGGGGTGGTGATGGGGTGGGCTCGCGCCCTGCTGGCGTTGCGGCGGGCCGAGGAACTGGGCACCGTCTCGGCCGTCACCCCGGACCCCGCCGGAATCGAGCCCGATAAGTTTGCGGGCAAGCTGGCGTTTCGCCTCGAAAGCGCTGAGCCGATGGAGGTCGTCCGGGCCGCCCTGATGGGAGTTGGCGACGTGGCCGAGGTGACGGTGGAGGACGACGGGAATCGGCCGGCCGAATTGTCGGCTCGCTCTCGACCGGATGTCCGGGTCGCCAGGGAGCACTTGGATCGGCTGATGGGTGAGGTCGGGGAACTGGTCGTGGCACGGAACCGGCTGGCTCAAATGGCCGATGAGCGGCGGGATCCGGGCCTCCAGGAGGCGGTTGGCGCGCTCTCCCGGCTGACTGACCAGGTGCACGAGGGGGTCCTGCAGGCCCGCATGGCCCCGGTCTCCGAGGTGTTTGACCGGTTCCCGCGCGCCATCCGGGACCTGGCTCGCCAGGTCGGTAAGCAGGTTCGGCTCGAGGTGACCGGGCGCGAGGTTGAGCTGGACCGGTCGGTGTTGGAATTGATCCAGGACCCGCTCCTCCACTTGCTGCGGAACGCGGTGGACCATGGTCTGGAGGATCCCGCCACCCGGACTGCCGCCGGCAAGCCGGCGGAGGGGCTGGTGCGGCTCGGGGCCCAGCGCCAGCGTGAGGGGGTGATGATCACGGTGGCCGACGACGGCCGCGGGGTGGACCGTGATCGGGTGCGCAAGCGTCTCGGGGAGGCCGCGGCCGCGGCCGGAGATCTCGACGATGCCGGGTTGCTGGCGGTCCTGGCGCGACCCGGATTCAGCACCGCCGAGGCAGTGACCTCGGTCAGCGGGCGCGGGGTGGGTATCGACGTGGTCCTGACCAGGATTCGGGAAATCGGTGGCGGGATCACCTTGCGATCCACCCCTGGCGAAGGGACCAGCTTCTCGATCCGGCTGCCGGAAACGATGGCGGTCGTCCCGGCGTTGTTGGCGCGGGTTGGGTCGGAACGGTACGCCATTCCGCTCTCGCGGGTCGAGGAGACAGGTCGGGCCGTCCTCGAGACCAATCCGGTCGGGGGCAGGGCGGTGCGCTTTCGCGGCGAGCCGCTGCCGGCCCGCGACCTCCGCGCGGCGGTGGGGCAGCCGGCGCCGCCAGGTGGAGAGGTCCGGCCATTCCTGGTCGTGGCGGTTGGCGAGGGGCGTGGGGTGATTGTAGTGGATACATTACTGGGTCGGCAGGATCTGGTGGTGGCCGCGGTGGAGCTTCCCCTCGGTGCACCGGGATGGATCACCGGGGCAGCGGTGCTGCCGGACGGGATGCCGACTTTCCTGCTTGATCCGGCCGGCTTGTTCCAGGAGGAGGTGGTATGGCAGAGGTGAGGGCACTGAACAACCTCGAGCGCGACGCGCTCCGTGAAGTCGCCAATATCGGGGCGGGCCACGCCGCCACCGCGTTGTCGCAGATGACCGGGCGCACGATCATGATCAATGTCCCCGAGGTCGAGATTCGGCGGCTTGAGGAAGTGGCCGAGCTGGTTGGCGCCCCCGACACGGTCATCGCCGCCATCCTGATGCACATGATGGGAGACCTGACCGGGCGGACCATGGTGCTGTTGCCGGACCCATCGGCCCGGGTGCTCTGCGATATCCTGCTGCAGCGCAAGGTGGGCACCACCACCGGCTACGCAGCCATGGAACACTCCACCCTCAAGGAAACCGGCAATATCCTGAGCTCGGCCTACCTCAATGCCCTCAGTGACTTCATGGGCATGATGCTGCTTCCCTCGGTTCCGAGCCTGGTCGTGGACCTGGCGGGCGCGGTCCTGACCACGGCGTACCTGAACTTTGGAGCCGAGCGGGACTTCGTGTTCTGCGTCGACACCTCCTTCAGGGTCGAGGGGGCATCCGAGACACTCCACGGCCAGTTCCTGCTCCTGCCGGACCTGCCTTCCCTCCACGCCATCTTCGACGCGATTCGACTCGACTGACGCATGCCGGGTCCGGCGCCCTCCCCGCGCGATCGTGCCATCCTGCATGCGCTCGGTCGCCGGATCGATCCCTCCGATCCCGGGGCCCAGAACAATCTCGGCGTCCTCTGCCACGAAAAGGGGATGCCCGCCGAGGCTATCGCGGCCTTGATTCGCGCCCTGGAACTCGATCCCCGCATGACGCTGGCCCGGCGTAACCTGGAGCAGGTGCGCCGGGACTCGGGATACTACGACCGACGGATTGGTGAGCTCGGTGACCAGCTGGTCCGGGAACCGGGCCGCGCCGACCTGCGGCTTGAACTGGGGCGCACCTGGCTGGCTCTCGGCAAACCGGGGCGCGCGGCGACCGAGTTCCAGGTCCTCCTCGATCAGCGCCCCGGAGATCCTGGCGCCCTGATCCAACTTGGGCTGGCGGCCCAGGCGGACGGCCGCCACGACGCCGCCACGGAGTGGTTTCAAAAAGCGGTGGCGGCCGAGCCGGACAGCGGCGTCGCGCGGGTGTACCTCGGCGAGGCGCTCTACAACCAGGGCCTCAATGAGCCGGCACTGGCCGCGCTCAACGCCGCCTGCGAGCGCAGCCCCGACAATCCCGATCTCCACTTCCTGCTTGGCTTTGTCCATGGCGACATGGGAGACCACGATGCGGCCAGGGAATCGGCCCGCCGCGCCATCGTGCTCAACCCAAGCCTGGCCCGGTCCGAGGCGAATCTCGAAATTTCGCCGGGGCGTCGGCCAAGACTGACGCCCCATCCGGGGACCCAGCGATCTCCGGTGGCCGGCCCCGATCCGCATACCACCCTGGGTCGGGCGTTCCGGGCGCGAGGCTACCTGGCGGAGGCGCTGCGCGAATTTCGGCTGGCGATGGAGACCGGGGAAGATCGCGCGGAGGTGCAGGAGGCGATGGCGGAAGTCCACCTGCTGCGCCGCGATTTTGCGCCCGCCCTCGATCTCTACGACCGGCTGCTCGAAGAACGGCCCGGCGAGGCCCGGCTCTGGAACGCCTGCGGCGTCACCTTCCATCAGGCGGGGAGGCGCACGGAGGCTCGCGCGGCGTATCGCCGCGCCGTGGAGGTCGACCCGACCTGCCATCATGCCTGGAACAATCTCGGGGTCATCGCCGCGGCCGATCCGCAGGGCCGCGAGGCAGAGGAGGCCTTCCGCGCCGCGCTTCGGGTCAGTTCCGGATTTCTCCTGGCACGACTGAACCTCGGGCTGTTCCAGTTCGGTCGGCAACGCTACCAGGAATCGCTCGAGGAGTATCGTGCGGTGCTGGTGGAACATCCCCGCAGCGCCGTGGCCTGGAATGGCGTCGGGCTGGTGCTCCAGGAACTCCGCCGCACCGGCGACGCCAGGAACGCCTTCGGTCGCGCGGTCGATGCCGACCCCACCCTCGCCGGCGCCCGCTACAACCTGGCTTTCGCGCTGAGTCAACTGGGTGAGTACGAGGCGGCGCTGCGGGAGACCAGCCGGGCGCTGGAACTGGAGCCCTACTACGTCGCCCAGAACTATGCCCTGGCGCTGCATCTTCCCGGCGAGGAAGGTGTCATCCCGGTGGCGCCGGACCTCGCCGCGGACCTGCCCGGTGCGGCCGGGGGCGACTTTGTCTTCGATCCCGCCTTGCTCGACTCCCTCTTCGAGGAAATCGCGCCCAGCGTGCCCGTCGAGCCGCTCAAGCCGGCGGAGGACCCGTTCGCGCTGGCCCGGGACTACCTGAGCAAGGGCCTGCTGGAACTGGCCACCGCCGAGGCAAACCGGGCGGTCGGTCGCGGTGCGCCGCGCGAACAGGCCGATGTGCTTCTCGGGGAAGTCTTTGCCCGACGCGGGCTGCACGGCGAAGCATTGGAACGATTCCAGGCGGCGCGTGAGGGCCAGCCGGAGAATCCTCGCGCCCTGCTCGGCACCGTGGCGTCGCTGCTCGCGCTCGACCGTCACTCCGAGGCGGTACCCGCGGGGGAATTGCTGGTGGAGGTGGCTCCCACCCTGGCGGAATCGTGGGCCTCGCGTGCCCGGATCCGGCTGGGCCTGGGCCTGGCAGGTCCCGCGCTCGAGGATGCCCGCGTCGCTGGCCGACTCGACCCCGGTTGCGCCGAGCACCTCCTCCTCGAGGGGGCAGCGTCGCGCCTGCTCGGCGAGCCTGAGGCGGCACTTCAGGCCTGCCGGGCGGCGCTGGCGCTCGACGACGGGCTCGCCCAGGCGTGGCTGGTCGTGGCGGAGATCGAAACCGCACGGGGAAATCTTGCGGCGGCCACCGAGGCCTACCGACGCGCCCTCGAGATCCTGCCGGCGCACCGGGCCGGGGTGCTCGCCCTGGCACGATTGCTGTGCCGAACCGAACGCGCCAGCGACGCGGTGGCGCTGGTCGCCTCCTATCTGCAGGCGGAGCCGTTTGCCCTCGAGGCGCTGGTGGTGCTGGGGCAATCGCTGCATCAGGACGGCCGTCCCGCCGAGGCGGTTCGCGCCTTCGATCGGGTCCTCCGTTTCGAGGCGGACCGCGCCGAGGCCTATTTCCATCGCGGCGCTGCCCGTGCCGCGCTTCGCCAGTATCGCGCCGCCATGGCCGACTGGGACCGGGCCGTGGCCCTCGAGCCCAGGGGGAGCCTGGCCACCATGGCGCGAGCCCATGCCAGGAGCGCCCGCGAACTCCAGGCCATCCTCATGCCGACGGAGCGCTGAGGCGTGGCGATCCAGGGTCCGCTCCGCGAGTTGGGGGTGCATGATGTCTTTCAATTGCTCGATCTCGGCCGGAAGACGGGGACGCTGCGCATCAGCTCGGAACTACGCCAGAATCGGGGGACGATCTGGTTTGAACGGGGCGCGGTGGTTGCCGCCGCGATCGACAGCAACCCCCATCCGCTCGGCGGCATCCTGCTTCGAACCGGGAAGCTCCGCGAGGAGGACCTGACCCGGGCGCTTTCGATGCAGGAGCAGGGAGACTCCCGGCGGGTCGGCGAGATCCTGGTGGCGTTGCAGGCCATCACCCCGCGTGAGCTGGAGGAACAGGTCCGGACCCAGGTGGAGGATGTGGTCTTTACGCTGCTCGGCTGGTCCGAAGGGCACTTCATCTTTGAGGAGGGCGACCCGGACGACATTCCCCGGGACGCCGAAATCCGTATCACCACCGAGTCGGTGCTCCTCGAAGCCGCCCGCCGAATCGACGAATGGTCCGAGATTGAGTCCCGGGTTCCTCACCTTGGCGTGGTGGCGCAGCTGGCCGGGATGGCCGGCGAAGATCGACCGGGATCCCTCCGGCTGGTCCCCTTCGAATGGCGAGTCCTGACGGCCGTGGACGGCAGCCGCGATGTCCGCGCCATTGCCACCGCAGTGGCGGCATCGGAATTCGCCACGGCCCGGGCGCTATTCGGGCTGACCTCCGCCGGTGTTATCGTCCTGCACGATGCCGCCGCGGCCTCGGTAGCCGCGGCGGCGGGGGTGACGGCCGATGCGCTCCTCCAGCAGGCTGAGGAACACCTGCGGCTCCACGATCTTGACGCGGCCCGCACGCTGGCGCGCGCGGCGCTGGCGGGGCATCCCGCCGAGCCGGCCCCGCAGGTCTTCCTCGGCCGGCTGGCGCTGATCGAGGGACGCTCCCTGGATGCCCAGGAACACCTGCGCGATGGGCTCCGCATGGAACCGGACCATGCCCAGGCTCGCCGGCTGCTCGGCGCGGCCCTTGCTGCGGCAGGACGGATGGAAGAGGCGGCCCGGGCCTGGGAAGACTGGCTGGCGCTCGACCGGCGACCAATCGCAGAAGAACGACGCCGTGCCCAGGTGGCAGGAGGGGCCGCCGCTGCCCGGGTGCTGGCCGACTTGATGAGGATCAGTGGTGACTGACCCGATCGAAACCTGGACGGCCGAGCTCAGTGCCGACCCCGACAGCCTGGTCTTTCTCCAGCTGGGCGAGGCGCTGCGCCGCCGCCGCCTGCTCGATGGCGCCCTGGCCGTGGCCCGTGGCGGCGCGCAACGCTATCCCGAACTGGCCGACGCCCACGACCTCCTGGCCCGCATCCTGTCCGACCGGGGGGAGGGGGATGCCGCCTTCGACGCCTGGACGATGGCGCTTCGCCTCAAGCCCGAGATGGTCGGAGCGCTGAAGGGGATCGGGTTTCTCTGCTATCGGATGGGCGATTTTGTCCACGCGCTCCGCCAACTCGAAGCTGCCGCCGCCCTCGTTCCGGACGATCCCACGATCGGCGTGGCCATCGCGCGGGTCAAAGCCCGACTGGAGGAACAGGCCTCCGGTCTGCCGGCCGACCCGTTCCTCGGCACGGAGGGGTGGCATGGCGCCACGATGCTCCTTGATGCCCGTGGCCGGCGGCTGGCGGGGAGCCTGCTCTCTCCCGATGGGGACGACCGCTCCGACGCGATCGCGGCCCAATTGACCGGGGTGTCCCGGGAGGCGAGCCGGGCAGCTATCCTGCTCGACTTGGGGTACTGGCAGTCGATCCAGGTGGAAGGGCGTTCGGCGCAGCTCGTGCTGACGGAGCCGGCCAAGGAAACGGTGCTGGTCATCCAGCGGCCGGCCGACACCCCGGTCGGCCGGCTGCCGCTGATTGCCGACCGCGCCGGGGCGATGGCGCGGCGGTGGCTGGAGCGGATGGCATGAGACAATTCCTGACCGAGACTCTCGATCAGCTGACTCGCGCCGATGGCGTTCGCGGAGCCCTCCTGGTCGCCGCGGAAGATGGGCTCGTCATTGCCGAGGCCGCGATGGATGGGGTCGAGGCGGCGCCGGTCGCCGCACTGGCCGCCAGCCTGGCCGGCAGGCTCCTCAAGGTGGCCGAGACCGCCGGGCAAGCCCCCCCCGCGCTCATTCATCTCGAGGCGACCGAGGGTGGGCTCTTCATTGCCATCGGAGAAAGCGGGCTCCTCCTGGTGGCGGTGACGACCGCCGACGCCAATGCCGGCGAGGTGCGCCTGGCGCTCCTCGACGGGGCCGGGCGCCTCTCCTGATGCGGTCGATCGAGCCGTGGGTCGAGGACCCGGTACGGACCTTCCTGGCCGAATCGGCGGCCCGGGTGGTCCTCCTCATGACCAGCGCCGGCCAGGTCGTGGCGCAGCATGGGTTCACTCGATCAATGGACGTCATGTCCGCTGCGGCGCTGGGTGCCGGCATTGTCGCCAGCACCGAGGAGATCGGGCGGGTCCTCGGCGACAGTGGACTGGGCTCGCAGGCCCATCAAGGCCGTCGACAGGGGATCGTGCTCGCGCCGTTCATGACTCCGCTGGGCCGCTGGATCGCCCTGGTGGTTTACGGACCCGAGACGTCCCTCGGGCTGGTGCAACTCTTCCTGGACCGGATGGTGACTGATCTTCGGGTCGCGGCTCCCGAGCCTCAGCTGGCCCGGCCCGTCCTGGCCGAGGACTTCGAGCGCGACCTGAACGCCAGCCTTCGCGCCCTCTTCGGCCGCTGACCATGAGCCTCGTCAACTTTGCCTCGCGTGAGATCACCTGCAAGCTGGTGTACTACGGTCCCGGTCGCTCCGGCAAGACCACCAACCTGCACTACATCCACGGGCGTGTTCCCGAAATGCGGCGCGGTCGGTTGATCTCCCTGGCCACCCAGGCGGATCGCACCCTTTTCTTCGACTTCCTGCCGCTTGAGCTCGGGCAGATCTCGGGATTCACCACCCGCTTCCAGCTCTATACCGTGCCGGGCCAGGCGTACTACAACGCCACCCGCCGACTGGTGCTCCAGGGGGCCGATGGCGTGGTCTTCGTGGCCGACAGCCAGGCCCGGCGATTCGAGGACAACGTGGAGAGCCTGCAGGATCTCCAGGAAAACCTCCTCGACCACGGGGTGGACATCCGCGAACTTCCGCTGGTCATGCAGTACAACAAGCAGGACCTCCCGCACGGTCTCACCCTGACCCAGGCTGAGCTCGACGATGCCCTGAATTTCCGTGGTGTCCCCAGCCTCCCGGCCGATGCCCTCCACGGCCACGGGGTCTTCGAGACCTTGAAACAGCTCTCCGGGCTGGTGCTCCAGCGGCTCGCCATGGCCCCACCGGAAGGATGAGCATCTCCTCCCTCGAGGGGGCCACCTTCGAGAGCTTCGTGGAGGGTCCCTCCAACAGCGCCGCAGCGGTGGCGGCACGGAGTGTGGCCAGCCAGCCAGGTGGGGGCCGCCAATCCCTTCTCCTCCTCGGCCCGGCCGGGGTGGGAAAGACCCACCTGCTCGGCGCCATCGCCGCCACACTTCGGACCACCCAACCGGGGCTTGAGGTCTGCCAGGAAACGGCGGCCTCGCTGCTCGATCGTGCCCGGGGTTTGCATGGAGGACTGGCCCCGCTCCATGAGGCAGGGTTGGTGCTCTTCGACGAACTCGAGCGGATCAGCGAGCACCGCGACCTCGAGGGCGCCGTCCTCGATTTCCTCCTGGCGCGCGCGCCGATGGGCCGGCCGGTGGTGCTCGCCAGCGCCCAGTCGCTGGAGACCCTCGGGTCCGCCGGGGCCGAGTTGGCCGCCCTCCTCAGCGAGGGCACGACGGTCCACCTCGCCCCCCCCGATTCGGGAACCCGGCTGGCCATCCTGCGGCTCCGTTCCGCCGAGTTCAAGCCGGGACTCCCGGATGATGTGCTCGCCGCCGTGGCGCGTCTGCCGATCACCTCCGTCCGCGAATTGCTGGCGGCGATCCAGCGGCTGGTGGCGTTCCAGTCGGTCAGCCCGGGGCCATTGGACCCTGCCCAGGCCAGGCTGCTGGTCACTGGTCGGGCCACCGCGAGGACCGACGACGATGAACCTCCGGTCCCCGCTCCCGCATCTCGTCAAGTCGAACTGCGGCCGCTGGAGCTGGCTGATGACGAGTTCGGCTCCTTCCTGACCGAGGTGGTGGCCAGCGTCAGCCACCAGGTGGACCGCTGGCGAGCGCAAGTGGGCGAGGCCATCCTCCGGCACGGTGGGGAGGGATTTCTCACCCGGCGTCTGGAGGCACTACTCGAGGCGGAGATGCCGGCGCGGCCTGGTGAGGTCCTCGACCGCTTCGAGCTCGACGTGATGCGGCTGCGCGCGTTGGAGTCCACCGCCGCGTCCCTCGCGCCGGAGCTGGCCGGATCGCCCGCGTTTCGCGATCCCGACCGGATCGACGACGCCGAAACAGCCCTGGCCCTGGCCCGCCTCCGGCACGACCCGCTCCCGGCGCCGAGCCCGGAGTTCAGCCTGGAACGGTTCGGCGAGGGGCCGGGAAATCGCCGGGCCCTGCAAGCCGTGCGCGGGGTCCTGCACCAGCCGGGGGCCCGCGACAATCCGCTGGTCGTGGTGGGGGCCAGCGGCACCGGCAAGACCCATCTGCTGCACGCCATCGGCAATCAGCTCGGCACCGGCGCCGGGCCAGTGGCGTGCCTGGCCGCGGCCACCTTCGCGGGGGATGTGCGACGACTCCTCGAGTCCGGCGGGTTGGCCAACTGGCGCTCGCGGTTCCGGCACGCCGGCGCCTTCCTCCTCGACGACCTGCACCTCCTGGCGGGGCGCCCCGAGGCCCAGGAAGAGTTCCTGGTGCTCTTTGCCCACCTGCTGGCCCATGGTCGCCAGGTTGTCGTGGCGATGAATGCACCACCCTCGTCCCTCAAGGACATCGATCCCCGCCTCCTCTCCCGGCTCGAGGCAGGGCTCGTCGTGGAACTGCCGCGCCCCGATCGGGAGATCCGGCTGCTGGTGGTAAAGCAGTTGCTGGCGGCATCGCCGGCCGCAGGAGACGCCGCCCTGGCCGACTGGCTGGCGAATCGCCCGGCCGATTCGGTGCGCGCGGTGCAGGGAGCGGTGCGCCGAGTCCTCAGCGCGGCCGAAGCCGAGGGGATCGGCCCGTCGCCGGCGCTGGCACGGGAAGTCCTCGACCGGATCGAGCCGGCCACTCGTCCCGCTTCCGCCGGAGGGACGGCGGCGGGGGGAGCCCCCGTGCCGGTGCGAACGGGGCAGGGCCCCGAAAAGATGGTGACCGTGTGGCCCCGGATCGGCGACCGGCTGATTGAGGAGCTGGACTGATGACCATCCAGGGAAGCCTGCGCGAGGCGAGCCTGCCGGATGTCGTCCAGCTGCTGTTTCTTGGCCGACGCACCGGCCGGCTGGCACTGGCCGACAAGCAACGACACGCCTCGATCTGGTTTGCGGATGGCTGGATCATCCACGCCGCAATCGTCAATCGTCGGGACCGCCTCGGGGAGGTTCTGGTCAAGTCGGGCGCAGTGTCGGGCGGGGAGCTCGACGCGGCGCTGTCGGTGCAGGCAAGCGAGCCCTCCCGCAGGATCGGGGACCTGCTGGTTTCGCGCGGCGCGCTCTCGATGGCCGACCTGCGCCGGTACATGCGGACCCACATCGAGGAGGCGCTCTATGCCCTCTTCACGTGGTCCACCGGCACCTTCACCTTCGAGGCGGGGATCACGCCCGAGGTCGACGAGGGAACGGGACGATTCAGCCCCGAAGCGATCCTGCTCGAGGGAGCGCGCCGGGTGGATGAGTGGAGCCTGATCGAGCGCAAGATCCCCTCGTTCGATATCGTCCTGGCCCGGGAGCCGGCTCACGACCCGGCCGCGGACCTTGGCTTTACCGAGACCCAGCGCCGGATCCTGCCGCTGCTCGACGGCCAGCGGGACCTCCGCCAGGTCATCGAGGAAACTGCCCTGGCCGATTTCACCGCCTGCCAGGCGGTTTACGGCCTGTTGACCGCCGGGCTGATTCGGCAGGTCGGCGTCCGAACGCTGGCCGAGCCGGCCCGGGAGCTGGAGAGCCAGATTGCGGAGCACCGCAATTTGGGTGTGGCGTTCTATCGCACCGGCATGCTCGACGAAGCGGAACGGGAGTTCCGGCGGGTTCGTGAGATGCGCCCCTCCGAGGGAGGAGCGCCGTTCTTCCTCGGCTTGATTGCCGGGCGGCGCGGGCTCTGGGAAGAGGGGTTGGCCCACCTGCGCGAAGCCGCGGACCGCAGTGGGCCCCGCCCCCAGATCCTCCACAACCTCGCGGTGGCCTACGAGCACCTGGGCCGGCTGGAAGAGGCCGACCTGACCTGGGCCGAGGCCAACCGGCGGGCGCCGGAGGACCCCCGGATCCTACTGGGGTGGGCGATCCTGGCTCACCGGCGCCAGGACCTCGAGCCGGCGCGTCGCCGGCTGCAGGCCGCCCGGGAACGCTTTGGCGACCGGATCCCGGCGCTCTGGTATTGGGCGGCGGCGCGGGCTGAAGCCGCAGCGGAGCAACTGGGGACCGCGGTGGCGATTGCGCGCGGGGCGGTCCAGGCGTTTCCCAACGACCCGGTGCTGGCCAACACCCTGGCCGTCCTGCTCGAATTGACGGGCGACTCCGCCACTGCCGAACGGATTCTTCGCGCCTTCCTCGAGGAAGACGCCACCCTGCCACAGCTCTCCCGCAATCTCGGCGACCTCTGCTATCGCAGCGGGCGCTTTGACCAGGCCACCGAATCGTATGAGCGGGCGGTGCGGCTGGCCCCTGACCTCGGGGACGAGATCTACTTCCGGCTTGGCAACCTGGCCTACCGGCGCGGCGACCTGGTCGGGGCCCGGGAACGATGGGGCCGCACCATCGCCCTCAATCCATCGCATCAACTGGCCCGCGCCAATCTTGATACCCTTCCTGTGGCCACCTGATGGCGGAGCCCGATCCGGGGCTGGACCTGGTGGCGCGTCACCTGGCGGAGCGTGGCGGGCCGCCGCTCGCCGACTATAAGGATCGCTGCCTGCGCAGGCGGTTGGCGGTCCGGATGCGGGCCTGCGGGACCGTCACCCTGAGCGACTATGCCTCCCTCCTCGCCGATTCACCGGAGGAGACTGCGCGGCTGCTGGAGGCGCTGACGATCAACGTCACCCAGTTCTTCCGGAACCCCGAGGTCTGGGATCGACTGGCGTCGGTGCTCGCGCCGCGGCTCACGCCTGGCGGCGCAATGCTCCGGGCGTGGAGTGCCGGCTGCGCCTCCGGGGAGGAACCGTTCTCGCTCGCCCTGCTCGTGGCTGGAACAGCGCCTGGCGAGGTGTCGAGGCATCTGCACGTGGACGCCACCGATATTGACGCCGCCTCGCTGGCACGCGCCCAGGCGGGCCGCTATCAGGCCGAGGCGGTCCTCCGCTCGCACCCGCTCGCGTCGAGTCTGGTGGTGTCCAAGGGCCACGTGACGATGCCGGAGGCCGTTCGGGAGGCAGTGCACTTCGGGCCCGGGGATCTCCTGCGGGGGGCGGCGCCCGCGCCCCCGTATGACCTCATCCTTTGCCGCAACGTCATCATCTACTTTGAGCGCCAGGCCCAGGAACGCCTGTTCGAGATCTTTGCCAATGCCCTGGTTCCCGGTGGGCTTTTGGTGCTCGGCCGGGTCGAAACGCTCTCCGGTCCGTGCCGCGACGTCCTCGAGCTGGTCCACAGCCGGGAACGCATCTATCGGCGGCGCCGATGAACCCGGAACGATGCCTCGTTCGCCTCGGTGAGTTCACGGTCCGGAAATCGCCGGCACAACTGGTAACCCTGGCGCTGGGGAGCTGCGTGGCGGTGGTGCTCCACGACGCGGAGAGTGGTGTTGCCGGGCTGGCCCACGCCATGCTGCCTGCCCCCGGCAATGAGCGCGAACCGCTGCCCGAAGGGCGCTATGTGGTCAGTGCAGTGCCGGCGATGCTGCGCGAGATGGCAGCGCTGGGCGCCTCGCCCAGCCGGACGACCGGCCGCCTCATTGGCGGTGCTTCGATGTTTGCCGCCCTGGCCGGGCAGGGCGTCATGCAGATCGGGGAACGCAACCTCATCGCCGCCCGCCGGGCCCTCGAAGAGGCCGGCATCCCGATCACCGGCGAGGCCACCGGCGGAGACTACGGCCGCAGTCTCGAAGTTCAGCTTCCCGGTGGTACGGTGACGATTACCTCCTACGCCCATGACCCAGAACAGCTCTGACCGGCCCCGGGTCCTGGTGGTGGACGACAGCCCGTTCTTTCGACGGCTGCTGTCCGACATCATCGAGGCAAGCGGGGAGTTCCAGGTGTCGGGCACCGCACGCAATGGGATGGATGCCCTGCGCAAGGCCCACGCCAATCCTCCCGACCTGATCACCACCGACCTCGAAATGCCGGAGCTCGATGGCCTCGGCCTGATCGGCTACCTCGGCTCGGAACTGCCCCGGCCGATTGTGGTGGTCAGCTCCTACGCCGGTTCGGGGACCGCCGCCGCCATTCGTGCCCTGGAACTTGGCGCGGTGGAACTGGTGGCCAAGGAGGAGGGGCGCGGTTCGGAACAGCTCGCCGCCTTCGGCGGTCGGTTGCTGGTGGCGCTGCGCGCCGCCAGCGAGGCCCGTCTCGATCGGGTGCCGATGCTGGTCCGGCCGGGAGTGCCGCTGCTGCCATCCCTCGGGGTGGGGAAGCCTGCCGGGGTGTGCGTGGTGATCGCGGCCTCCACCGGGGGGCCGCGGGCCCTCGCGGAGGTAATTCCTCGCCTCTCGCACCCCCTCGGGGCCGCGGTCTGCGTGGTGCAGCACATGCCGCCGGGATTCACCCGCAGTCTGGCGGAGCGGCTCGACACCATGAGCGCCTTGCGGGTCTCCGAGGCCACGGCGGGAGAAACCCTGCTGAATGACCGGGTCTATATTGCCCCGGGCGATTGGCACATGGTAGTTGAATCGGCGGGCCAGACGGCGCGGATTGCCCTCCACCAGGCGCCCTCGGAGCACGGGGTACGGCCGGCCGCCGATCCACTCTTCCGAAGCGTGGTCCAGCTCTTCGGCGCCAACGTGGTGGGAGTGGTCCTGACCGGACTC
>JAWXBA010000211.1:0-10843 GCA_034439775.1 Gemmatimonadota bacterium
GGAGGCGGTCGAACGCCGCGAGTCCGAGCCAAGCACCAGAGTTTTCCACGGTACCGACGCCAAAGGGCTGCATGGTGTCTTGTGCAGAGGTTCCCTAGGCGAAATCAGAGGTTGCGGCGCTGGTGTGCCAACGAGAATATGGTTGCTCGATGCGAGGCGTTCCTTCATCTCAGTTTCGGGGGGTCCGATGAAATCGTCTGCGATACGCAGGGCCGTTCTGGCGGTGCTAGTGTTGGGCAATATGGTGGCAGCTGGCGTGTGGGTTAAGCAAGCACAAGCGGAACAGAAAGCCAACTTGCCTTGTAGGAACGATTCCCACAATCCGAGCGAGCATTGTAAGTGCAATTGGGGCACCGGTTATTGCACCCACAACGGTCTGCCTTTCGAGAAACCTTGCGACACTGCCGGCGCGCTGTGTCCCGTCGAGTAGGCTGCCCGGATAGTTAGAACCCAGTGATGCGGGGTTTCGTGATGATTCGAGAATGAGTCGGAGCACTGGCGCTATCCTCGTCCTAACAGTGCTCCTTGGGCTGCAAACAACGTCGTGGTTTCGGGAGCGAGTCACGTCGCAGTTTGTGAGGGTCCCAGTGACCGGTGGGCTGTTGCCCAGCGTACCGGTGGTGCTGGGCGAAGGGGGGGCACCCGTTCAGCTTGCTGCGCTTCTTGCAGGGGCGGGCGGGTGCTCGTTGGTTGTGGCGGCCAGCGTAGATTGCCCCTACTGCAGAGCGATGCGCTTGGATTGGGGTAGTCGCGTCCGAGGATGGGCCGACTCGGTCGACACGCCGGTTGCCTCCTTTTGGATGTTTGAAGACGAGTGGGCAGAGATTCGCACATTTTGGGCAGGGTATGACATGGATCCCAGTCAACCTGTTTTCGCCGATAGGCGCGTAGGCCCAGGGTTTGACCCGCTCGGGATCTTTGGCACTCCAATCACTTACCTGGTTGACGCCGCCGGGAGACTTCGGTACGGCACCGCGGGCGATCTGCTTCCCCCGGTGGCGGTGGGATCTCGAGTCTGCAAAGAGCGGCCATGACTTGCCGCCGTCGACTTGGATGCCTGCTCGCTGCGACCGTCGCGAGTGCATGTAGCCAGTCACGGGACATCGGAACTAGTGCGATCCCCGCGGATGCGCGCCCGTTGGCAGTCCTGTCTCGTATCGAAACGACCGTTGGGTTTCGACCCTCTGGCGCAACCGTAACCCCCGATTGCCGGGTATTGCTGGTCGGAGGCGACGCTGGAACCATCGTGCGCCTGTCAGCGCTCGGGGAGGTGGACGGTCTGTCTGGGGTGGTGCCAGGCCAACGCCAGCGGTCGCGCCTCGAGATCACCCGGAGCGGTCGCGCGATGTTGTGGACGAACGCGGTACCGTATTTTGGTGTGGTCAACGAGCGACTCGCTGCGGACAGCATCCTTCTTCCGCCTGCGATAGGGGGAGAGCGGCTAGCTGGGCCCTTCGTCGAGATGGACTCTGGCTTGGCGATCTTGATAGCTGGTGACCCGGCGACCCCCATCCGCTCGACACCCGCAAGTGATGATGCGGCATTGCCGATAGCGATTCTCTACAACCCCGACAGTCAGGAGGTTACCCCGGTCGGAACCCAACGGCGGCATGCCGGTGCGTTCCTTCAGTGGTTGTATGGACGCGCTGCGATCGGAGCGATCGGGGATACGATCATCGTTCTCGGGTTGATCGAGGCGCGGGTATCTGGCTGGGCTCCTCCCTACCTCGAGCCGGCGTGGGAGACAACGCTCGCGGCTGCATTCGAGTGGCCGACGCCCAAGGAGCATGTAACGAAGCACCCGTGGGTGGACGAAGGGGGCGATGTCATCGACCTTGAATACATGGCGCGGCTGGCAAGTGGTGCTATTTTGGATGACGGTACTTTGGTGACGGTCACCAACCTTGGCGCATCTTGGCAACCCAGGCTGATTGGGCCTAGGGATCGGGGGCAGTGGTTCCCAAGTGCTCAGGCAATTGAACTCCATAGCCCGCGGGGGGTTCTCCTCAAACGATTCGCTCTTCCCACCGCTGAACCCGTCAAGTGGCTTGCCAAGGGGAGTCATGGGTTGGTGCTCCTTGGATACGAGAATCAGATACTTATCGTCAACCCATTGGATCTTCCAAGGCCGTGCTCTGGTTGGCCGGTGCGCGTTCAGGTCCGTTCGCTGGATCAGGCAGGAGGCGACTCCGCGGGTGCCGGGTAGGAGGTTGGTTGTTCCTTCGGCCGGGATGGTGTTGTCACTCACCTCCCAAAGCCGGGCTCGGCGGCGTCGCAAGGTGGATTCCGAGTACCCCGGGTGAGGATGCGCACCACAGCAGGCGGTCGAACCATGCTTCCTCGTCGACGGAGGGTAGAATATTGCGGTGTACCTTGGTGCGGGGCGGACGGTTGGGTGCCTTCGTGAACTACAGCACTGGAGGCTCACGTTGCCGTCAGCCTTCTTGTCCCAGAGTCCAGACCCTCAGTGTGGTCGCCTGCTTGGGGCAGCTGATATCAGCCTGCCATTCCCCAGGTGCTTCTTCAGCTGTCGTGTCGCGGGATAGTGCTGGTATTGAGGTCGTCGAGAATAGTCCCGAGGGCACCATCGAGATCCCCGTGAAGTCGGCGATCAGCGGCCAAGTGGTCCTTCCCACGGGTGAGCTGACGGGCGTACGGGCAGTCCTCCCCCTCGATTCCTCCACGCTCATGATTGCGCAGGTGGGGGCGCCCGCCATACTCCTCATCCGGCCCGGAGGCGAGAGCGGCGTGCCAGCCGGTCGAGGTGGCCATGGACCGGGTGAGTATAGCGGGGTGCGGGGGCTCTTCGCCTGCGCAACGGATACGGTCGTGGTCCACAGCAACAGTGCCCGGCTGTCGTTTCTGGCTGCCCAAGGAAGGTTCGTTCGGATGCTCGAACGCCCGAGTTATCGGGGGGATGTTCTAGGAATCAGCCAGGATTGTGCTGCGAGCGTGAGGGTGGATCTCCGCCCTACCGCACCGCCAGGTCAGATGAGGGTGCCCGGGTTGGAATACGTCTTGTCCTGGTACGCCGGAGCGGCAGACTCAGCGGTGATGGTCGCAGTGATTCCAGGTCCAGAACTCGGAGTGGCTACGCTGTACGGTCGTCCAACTCCGGTACCCCTTCCGTTTGGGCGAATGCCATCGATCACCTCCTTCGGCGACCTGGTCTATGTCGGCGCAGGCACCGCCCCTGAGGTGCAGGTCTATCGGCGAGGGATTGGGTTGGTACGGATAATTCGGTGGGAGGCAGAGCCGGACCCGGTCACCCAGGACGATCGAATACGGCACGATCAGATTATTACGGAGATTGCACGGATTTATGGCACGGAAGGAACTGCGGATTACCCCCCCACACGTGCCTTCAGTATCCCCGCAACGAAGCCCCTTTTCTCTCGGATGCTTGTGTCGCGGAATGGGGATTTGTGGGTTCAGCGCTATCCCGACGTCTGGGAAGGCTTTGAGCGCACATTCGGGCGCCAATTCATGACCACCGATGGGCTCTGGTGGGTGTTTGACCCAGCGGGAGAACTGCGGGGACTCTATCGCACCCCACGGGACTTGTTCGTGCGCGCGGTGTTAGGTGACGCCCTTTTCGGAGTCCGGACTGACGAGGACGGTTTCGATGCCCTCGTCAGGGCCACGCTTGTGCCGGAACTCGTCTCTGGAGCTGTCCCCTTAGCGGGTATGGCAACCCCGAGATGAACGTGAGGGCCTCCGATATTTCGGCCCAGCCTCGCCAGCACCGTGCAATAGGAAGTGTTGTGCGCAGCCGCGTCATTTCACTGCTCTCAGCCGCCCTCACCCTGTCGGGAGCAGCTCAGGCGGTGGGGCAAGTCGCTCCGTCGATTAGCGGGAGGGTACTTGAGCTCGACGGCCGTCCGCTCGCGGGAGTTGAGCTCCTCCTTTCGCGTGGGGCACGGACCGCGGTAACCAATGCGTCTGGTGCCTTCGAGTTTGCAAACCTTCCCAGCGGGGATTACGCGCTGACGGCCAGAATGATCGGCTATGTTCCGAACCGGATGACCGTCTCTCTTCAGGCGGATGCGTCGGTCGAATTGGAGATTCGGTTGGAACCGCGGATGCAGGAGTTGGAAACCGTCATAGTGGAGGGGACTCGGAGGGGGCTCTATGGGGTGGTGTCAGACTCAACGATGAAGGCCATTTCCGGTGTACGGCTTGATCTCCACGGCGGCGGGGCACGCCAGGTATCGGACAGTGCGGGGCGCTTCGCGTTTCCCGGTGCGCGCCCAGGTGCCTATCTGCTGGTGGCCACAGCACCAGGGCTAGTGGCCCCTCCTCTTCATCTGACTGTGCCAAGCAAGGGGGCGCGGGAGGTGTCCTTGACGATGCGGGCGCCGTTGCCCGGCCGCGCCGACCCGCCGGGGATGTATTGGGTCTACCATGATCTCGGGGTGCGGTTCATTCGGTACCCGTCATCGAAGCGGATGGACATCGACGAGCTGCGCCCGTTCTCTGGTCGGCCGCTGTGCGATGTCGCCCGTATCCGTGCAGTCGTTGGGGGAGACGTTGCCACGGTTGTCCTGAACGGAAACCGGGTCCTCTCTGCGTGGTCGCTCTGCGAGTTCAGCGTCGACGAGGTCGGACTGGTGGAATGGACGGCGTGTGTGTCTTTGGGGCGAGCGGTTACTTCGCCGGGAGTGTTACGTTTGCGGACGGGCAGCCAACGCGGGCAGGCTAGCTGCCTGATGATCTGGTTGCGGTAGGTTCGGCTCGAGGCTAGCCGGTGTCTGACCGTCCCAGGTCTGAGAGGGGGCGAGTCCGCTTCGGAGAGCGGTTCCCCCGCCCGCCGCCTACACCTCCCTCGGCGATCGATCCCATGTCGGCGGTGCGGAATGAGTAATTGAGGTGGTGGAGAGGGGGGCCTCAGGGCTTGAACAAGCCCTGACAGTTGTTCCTGCCCAGCTGCCCCCCGCCCCCTCAGTTTAGCAGCACCCGCAGCCGCAGCCACCGGTGCAACCGCAATCAGTTGGCATGAGTCGTCTCATCATGGTGAAGGGTGATGGGACACGGACTTGGCCGGTCCGCCTGCCCGGCCCGCCGTGGCAAAGCTGCAGGCGCCGAATCCATTCGGCCCCTGTAAGCCGGCCTCATCGAGGCAGGATCGATTCGAGCGCCGCCACCAATCGATCGACGTCGGCCCGATCATTGTAGACATGCGGCGTAATCCGCAGCGCCGAGCCGCGCTGCGACACGTAGACCTGTTCGGCGGCCAGCCTGGATAGCAGATCGAGGCGGAGGGGGGTCGCCGAACGAAGCCCGAGGTAGTGTGGGGCGCGCCGGTTGGCTGCGACGGTCCCGAGGCCAAGTGGCATCGTGTCGCGGGCGATCTGCTCCGTCAGCGTCTTGATGGTAGTCGAGATGGCCGGGACGCCCCATTCCAGCAACTGCGTCAGCGCCGCGATGGCCATTGGCACCAGGATAAAGTTGCACGCTTCCCCGGAATCGAAGCGCCGTGCGCCGGGCTGGTAGCCGGTGCCGTACCGCGTCAGCCCCGCAAAATCCTCCGATCCTTCGCGTCCAATCCATGTCTGCTCCAGGGGGCGCCCGTCCTGCCGGTGCGGGGCCACATATAGATAGCCAAGCCCGTAAGGGCCCATCAGCCACTTGTAACCGGCGGCCACGAGGTAGTCGGGTTGCACCGCCGCCAGGTCCAGCGGGAGGGCGCCGAGCGACTGGGTCGCGTCCACGACCAGGGCGGCACCTACGGCCCGGAGCCTGGACCCGATGGCGACCAGGTCCAGGAGCCCGCCATCGGTCCAATGGCAGTGGGGCAGGCAGGCCACCGCAGTCCGGTCGGTTATCCGCTCCTGGACTGCACCGGTCCAATCATCGTCGTTTGGGCGGGGAACGACGATCAGGGTGGCACCGACCCGGCTGGCAGCGTCCTGCCAGGGGTAGACCATGGAGGGGAATCCTTCGTCGAGGACCAGCACCTCCTGTCCCGGGGCCATGGGCAGGTTTGCCACCGCGGTGCCCACCCCATAGCTCACCGATGGAACGAGGGCGATGTCCTCGGCGGTGGCTCCGAGCAGCTGGCCAAAGAGCCCGCGGAGGGTGCCGGGCCCGTCAAAAAAATCTCGCGGGTGGATCGTCCAGGGGTGCTGCTTCTGCCGGACACCCTCCTCCCCGGCCATCACCACGGCCCGCAGGAGAGGAGACATGTAGGCGCAGTTCAGGTAGGAGACGCCATCTGGGATAGTGAAGCGTTCGCGCTGTGATTGGATTGGCATAAAGCTTCACCTCTCAGGTGCTAACCTGATGAACGATATGATGTTTTGTGGTTTCCCACAGTCGAGACCACCTGTATTGGCTTTGCGGCTTGTCTCATCCTGGGGATCGCCGGAAGAGCCATTGCTTCGCTCCACGCGACGCAACATTTGTGGATAACTGTGTCCCGCAGGGTGCGGCAACCTCCCGGCTGCCCCGGCTCCTGGGGAACTTGCCAATCGAGGGGGGGCCTACCAAGGCAACCTGCCACGCTGCCCCCGCGAGGTGACATGCACGGTCCAGTTTCCTGTGAGTGCGCTCCGACACGTGGAGGAATATGTCAGTACTCAGGGAATCTGGTGCTCCCCCCGAGGGGGGAGGTGGATGCCTTCAGCGAATCTCGTTTCGCTACTCGATGACCGTCACCCGGTTGCGGCCCTCGCGCTTGGACTGGTACAGGCCGGTGTCGGCCCTGGCCAGCCAGTCTTGGACCGCCTCGCCCTGGTGGCCCATCGTGGCGCCGACGGAAACCGTGACTTGCAGGTCACCCTCCTCTCGCAGCAACCTTGAGTTGGCCACCAGGGCCCGGAGGGTTTCCGCCTTCTGGGCCAGCGCCGCCCTGTCGATAGCCTGCAACAGGATGATGAACTCCTCCCCGCCAACGCGGGCCACGGCATCCTCCTCCCTGAGATTGCTGGCCAGGGTGCGACCGAGCATCTGCAGGACCGCATCGCCCACCGCGTGGCCGCAGGTGTCATTGACCTGCTTGAAGTGGTCGATGTCGAAGAACAGCGCTCCACACGAGATACCCGCATCCAGCTCGCTGAGGCAGTTGGCAGCCTTGGCCTCCAGGTAGCGTCGATTGCCAAGCCCGGTGAGCGGGTCCGTCAAGGCGGTACGCTGGAGCTCCGCGAGGTGTCGCTCAGTCCTGACCGATTGGGTCCGGTCGCTGAACGATTCGACGGCGCCCACGATGCTCCCGTCCTGGTCCCGCACCGCCATGACCCGGACCTGCACCGGCACCCGGTGTCCCTCGCGATGCCGCAGGAAGACCTGACTCTCCTGGATCGTGCCGGTGGAAATTGCCGCCGTGAGGGGGCAGCCCTTGACGCACAGCTGGCAGCCGGCATGGTCGACATGGTTCAGGAGGTTGTCGGCGCAACAGTGGCCGAGCACCTCAGCGCTGGTGTACCCGCTGATCTGTTCGGCGCCATTGTTCCAGTAGGTGATGCGGCGGTGGCGGTCCACGAAGTAGACCCCATCGCGGACATGGTCGAGCACGCTGCGGAGAAAGGCGACGTCGGTGGAATCTTCAGTGGGTGGGTGAAGACCAAGCTCGGTTGGCATCAGCTTCCCCTTGCGGGTTACGGCGAGCGCCGTTCCTGGGTACGGGAGCAATCTCCACGCCGTGCAGGGGGAAAACGAGGTTCGGACGGGCACCTTCACGGGCTCTTCACCCCAGATTCAGCGCCACTTCCTGATCCGGGGACAGGAGCCTCCCCCTGGGAGCGCGGTGCCCTGTCGGGGCAGTGCCCGGTTGCGGGTGGCGAGGTGCGGCGGGACTGCCAGGCTTCAGGCCGCCGGTGCCGGGGCTCCGGGCCCGCCGCGTCCGGCGAGGCTCTCCCGGACCGTGGTCAGCAGTTCCCCGGCAGTGAACGGCTTGGTCAGGATGCTCGAGACCTTCAGCCCTCCCAGGAGCGCCACGTTTCCCTCCGCCTGGAGTCCGCTGGCCCCGATGATCCGGAGATCCCGGCTGTGGTCCCTCAAGTGGCGGATCAGGGTCGCTCCGTCCATTCCCGGCATTCGCATGTCGGTCAGGACCAGGGCAATGTCGGCGGGGCGGGACCGGAACAGTTCCAGGGCATCCTCGCCGTTCGCGGCACTGATCACCCGGTATCCGAAGCGCTCCAGCACCCGGCTGGTGATCTGCCGGATCGCGGATTCATCGTCCACCACCAGCACCAGCTCCCCTTGGCCGCGCGGCAGCGCCTCGCCGTGACTCTCCGACGGGATGGCCGACGCGACGCCATCGGTGGGGAGGTAGACGCGGAAGGTGGATCCCTTGCCGGGCACGGAATCGACCGTGATGAAACCCCCGTGGCTCTCGATGATGGCCAGGGAAGTGGAGAGGCCGAGGCCGGTGCCCTTGGTGACCTCCTTGGTGGAGAAGAAGGGGTCGAAGATCCGGTCGAGATCGTCGGCCGAAATGCCGGTGCCAGTGTCCGCCACCTCCACGAGGATGAATGGACCGGGAGGCACCTTTCCGCGGCGCGGCGCGGGGATATTGTTCACCCAGGTGTTCCGTGCCGCGAGACGGAGCGTCCCCCCAGCGGGCATGGCATCCCGGGCATTGACGCAAAGGTTCATGAGGACCTGGTGCAACTGGGTGGCGTCACCGGTCACGGCGAACAGGTCGGGCGCCACCTGGGTCTCCAGCTGAATCCGCTTGAGGAAGGTCTCGTTGACCACCTTGCCAATCTCGACCAACAGGCGACCCAACGACACTTCGGCCCGCGTCCCCTCGACCCCGCGCGCAAAGGAAAGGACCTGGCGGACCATGTCGGCGCCCCGACGCGCGCTCAACTCGATATCGGACAATGCGCCAAGGCGGTCGGCGTCCCGCTCCCCCGCGCGGAGCAAGTCGATCGAGAGGAGGATCGGCGCCAGGACGTTGTTGAGGTCATGCGCGATCCCTCCCGCCAGGATGCCGATGCTTTCCAGTCTCTGGGCCCGCAGGAACTGCCGTTCCAGCCGCTTGCGCTCGGTGATGTCGGAATCGATGGCCATGACGGAGTGGCGGCTGCCGCCTTCCTCGTGCAGCTGGCTCAATCGCGCAAACACCGAGATCGGAGCCCCCGAGCGGTGGCACTTTTCCAACTCGCCGGACCACTCGCCCTGCTCCTGCACCACACGGAGGGCGCCCTGCAGCTGGGCACTGTTCGCACAGAGCAACTCGCCCACGGGTCGGCCGATCGCCTCTGCCGCCGTCCAGCCGTAGATCCGCTCGGCGCCGTGATTCCAGTAGGTGATGATTCCTTCCGGATCGCGGACCATGATGGCGTCCTGGGCCTGGTCCAGCAGCGACGCTTGCTGCCGCAGCAGGTGCGCGTCCTCACGACTGCCAGCCCAGCCCATCACCAGGGCGACAATGTTCGCCACCGATACGGCAAACGACTGCTCGTCGGGCGTCCATTCCCGGGGAGCGCCAACCTGTTCGTTGCAGAGGACGCCCACGAGCGAGCCACCCACTCGCACCGGCGCATCGAGCATCGAGGTGATCCCCAGCGGGACCAGGTAATCAGGGGTGAACTCGGCGGTACGCGGGTCGGTCCGGGCATCCGGGGCCGCAATCACCTCACTGGTGGCCAGGGCGGCGAAGTATCCGGGGTACTGGCGCTCTGTCAACATGATTCCAGTGCTGTAACGCCGGGGGCTGGCTTCGAACAGTACGTCGCAGGCGATCGCCGTGCGGTCCGGGGTGTACAGCCAGATGCTGACCCGCTCCACCTGGAGGGTCTCGGCTGCCTTGGCCGTGATCACCTTGAGGACCGCGTCCAGGTCCTGCCCCTCGATGAGTGCGCGCCGGGTCAGGCAGGTGAGCGCCGCATGGAAATCCTCGTGCCGTTGCCGGCTGGCGTCGAGCAGTCTGGCGGTCCGGTGGCTTTCGGTGATGTCGGTCATTCCCCCAATCGCACGAACCGGCCTGCCATCGGGCGAGCGGATGAAATAGCCATGGTCGCGCACCGTCGCGTAGCTGCCGTCGATCCGGGCAAAGCGGTACACTGCGTCCCACCGCTCGCGGCCGTCGGCCATGGTGGCCTGAAATCCCGCCACGACCTCGTCCCGCTCGTCCGGGTGGAGGCGGTCTGACCAATCGGTTGTCGTCGGCTCGCCGGGCCCCGAGCGGAGTCCAAACAGGGTTTCGAAGCTGGCACTCCGCCAGACCGTCCTGGTGACGAGGTCCCAATCCCAGATCGCGTCGCTGGTGGCGTGGGACAGGAGCCGGAAGCGCTCCTCGCTCTGGCGCAACTCCGCGGTGGCCTCCTGCAGCGCGGTGACATCGGTGGCCATCACCATCTCGGCCCGGTGTCCCTGGAACTCGAGTGTATGGGTCGCGATTTGCACCTGGATGATCCGGCCGTCCCTCAACCGGTGCCGCCAGGGCCCCGGTTCCGCATAGCCCTCGGTCTCCCCGCGCAGGTAGGTACGCAGCCGCCGCCCCTCCTCAGGTGACCGCAGGTCCAGCAGGGTCATCGCGAGGAATTCCTCGCGGGTGTATCCATACTTCGCGACCGTGGCGCCGTTGACCGCCAGGAATCGCAGGGAATCCCGGTCAAAGACATAGAGCGGAGTCGGGTTGGCCTCGAACAGGATCCGGTAGGTGTCCTCGCCCGCCGAGGGGAGGGGAGCGGTGTCGGCCTCGTGGAGGTCGGGCGGCGCACCCAGGTCAAGCGACATGTGACAGGTCACCGTGGTGCCCGGTGATTCGCTCCGCACCGGAGGTCCCGTAGGTGATCCGCCGGGTCCGGTCGACAAAATAGACCCCATCCTGCAGGTGATCGAGGACGCGTTGCAGGAACGCCGAGTCGCGTGGGAGGGGGAGGGTGGGGAC
>JAWXBA010000212.1:0-6893 GCA_034439775.1 Gemmatimonadota bacterium
AAGCGCGGCTGCGAGCCAATCTATCATTGAGCGTCACCTCCCTTCGCGTCCAACATACCCGCTGGAAGTGGCAAGCCCCGCTATGGCTCACCTGACGCTCCGCTCTGTTGTAAGCCGCTCAGTCTCCGCTACAAACTACTGAAGACCGGGGCCCCCTCCCGCAATGTCCTTTCCTCTCAATCAGGGTAGTCCCACCCCCCGAACCCGCTGCCAGGACCGCGCCCGCGCGGCCCCAACCTCACCGTTCCCGCCCGGCGCCTAGCGCCGCGCTTCGACCCATCGATTAGTGGCGTCCAGCACCGCAAATACCGCCGCACGCTCGGCGCTCTCGCGCACCTCTGCCGTCCCCGTCAGCAGCATCGAGTCGCGACCGCCCAGGCCGCGCACCATCACGAATACGACCGTCTTGCCGCCGGCCTCCACGAGCCGGACACCCTCGAGCGCCACCGAGTGCTTGGTCAGCAGCCGATCGAGCACTGCCAGCGCCGCCCGCGCCGCCGCCTCGACCCGTCCGACCGGGGTGTCGGCAGTCTCCTCGGTGGCCGACTCCAGCCGCCCGGCATGGGACAATGACACCGAGATGCCGATCCGCTGCGACCGGCCGCCCGCCGCCGTGGTCAAATCCTCAAAGAGCACCCCGCGCTGCATTGCCCGTTCACGCACCGCAGACTTCTCCAGCGTTTCCAGCGGCCGGACGTCGGCGGTCTGGGCAATGCTGATCTTGCGATGATCGACCTTGAGGCCCAGCTGGGCCAGCAGCGCCGACTCGATGTTCCGCACCAGTTGCTTGGGCACCAACCCGGCCTGGGCCAGCACATGGATCTCGCTCACCTCGCCGAGCGGGGTGGTCACCACCCGCGCCGAGAGGATCCCCTCCAGCGAGGTCAGCAGGTTCTCGGCGCGCCGGACCCCCCACGGATCGGGCATCACTTCGTGACCACCGTTGATGCGGGGGCTGGAGCTCTCCTGCGGGCGCACGGGCGTGGGTCCGGTCACGTCGCCTGGTCCTTTACCTTGAGGTTCGTCCCCCGCATGCTCAGATCACCGTGTTCCGGCCGCTCGCCTTGGCCGCATAGAGCGCCCGATCGGCGCGCTCCAGCACGTCACTCTCCGTCGGGGATTCCGGCGAATCCTCGGCAATCCCGATGCTCACCGTCACCATGCCGGCCTGATGGCCGAGCCGCTGGCCCACCTGCTCGATGCCAGCCCGCAATGCCTCGCCCACTCGTTCGGCGCCGGCCCGTTCCGTCCGCGTCAGGATGACAACAAATTCGTCACCGCCATACCGGGCAGCCAGGTCTGAGGCGCGGACCGCCCTCCGGATTTCCTGGGCCACGGCGCGGAGGACTTCGTTCCCCGACTCATGCCCGTACCGGTCGTTGATCTCCTTGAGTTTATCCAGGTCCAGGAACAGCACCGTAAACCGCTCACCACTGCGCTTGCTGCGCTCGATCTCATGCTGCAACCGGTCCTGCATGACCCGGAACGTGGCCAGCCCGGTCAGCAGGTCGGTCGCCGCCTCCCGCCGCGACTCCGCCGCCGAGCGCGCCAGCCACGGCACGCACTGCCGCAGGGAGGAGCGGCCAGCCACCGCCGACTCCGCAAAATCGCGGCAGGTGGCGTAGCCACAGGCCCGGCAGTCCCAGGCGCGCCCGTTCGGACCGAGTCCGATGTCGTCGAGCACAATCTGAACCGCCATCGGGTCGGGCGCAATCGGCAGCGGCCGGATCTGGAACACCGCCCCGACACTGGCCACCACCCCCGACTCCACCACCGGCTGCTGGCTGCGCGGCGGCTCCGAGCTCTGCACCACCTGGCGGCGCCACCAGACCTGATCAGACGGGCCGGCCAGCGGATGATCGAGGCTCCCCTCGCACGAGAGGATGTCCACAAAGCCCAGGTCGAGCCGCTCCACCGCCACCGCATGCGCCAGCTTCGGAAGCTCGTCCAGCCCCCGCAGTTTCCGGAACCGGACCGAGGTATGCGGCGCCTCGTGGAGCAGTTCCAGCGGCATCCCGCCGGCCGCACTGAGGTGTCGCCGCCGCTCCTGCGGCACCCGGTTGAAATACTCGGGCTGGTCGCCGACCGAGATCCCCTTGAGCCGGAACAGTTCCTGGAGGTCCCCGAAGGTAATCGCGGCATCGATCTCCGGATGCTCCCCGGGGAGGACGACACCTGCGTAAACCAGCTTCAGTTCCATCGCCAGCAGGCTGCGCAGGTACCGGGCTTCGGCAATCGCCGGCACCGCTACAGGCGCCAGATACGGAATAAGTTCCGGGTACCGGTGCCGGATTGTCTCCACCACCACCGGATCGGTCGAACGGATCAGCGTTCCCCAGCCACCCTCGCGCCACAAGCGCAGGTACTCGGCCGCCACCAGCTCATCGCCGATGACCCCGCGACTGACCACCCGGAATCCGGCCGCGTAGCAGGCGTTGACCACCTGCTCCGGCGTGGCGGGGAAAAAGTGCGCCGCCGACTCGGTCCCCAGGATCAGCGCCGCCGTACCCCCGGAAATCAGGGCGAGGGTGCGCACCACGTCCCCCGCCGCATCGATTGCGTCGTGCGGGCAGGACGGAACGCAGAGGCCGCACTGGATGCACGCCTCGTCCACGATCCGAACCGCCGTGCCGTCAGGTGGCACTGCCACCGCGTTGACCGGACAGACCCGGACACACGCGAGACAGGCGACGCACCGCTCGGCGTCGATCACAAATTTCACGGTGCCTGTCACGACGCTCCAACGTGAGAATACAATATCGGACTTCGACTTAGCTACTGTCAAGCAGAATCAGTGCCAGAGGAGTGTCGTATTTTGCGACAGTCAAGAGAGGCCGAACTCCTTGAGCTTGCGATACAGCGTCCGCTCCCCGATCCCCAAGGCTGCGGCGGCGTGGCGTCGGTTGCCGCCGCACTCCTGCAACACTGCCTCGATCGCGGCCCGTTCCACGTCGGCCATCCGCATCCCCGACCGATAGAGAACCGGTGTTTGTTCGGGCTCCCCCCCATCGGCCATCGGGTCCAGGATGATCTCGCTCGACTCGGGCACCTCGATGACCTGGACGCGGCCCCGGGACCGATCGTCCAGCCGACGCCGCAGTTCCTCGACCTGCATCCGGAGATCCATCAGACCCCGAAGGATGAACTCCAGTTCCTGGTTCCCCGGCCCGCGACCGCCGCCACCCTCCCGGGCAAGCACCGGGAGCACGGTGGGCGCCCCTGCAAGGATGTCCGGGGGGATATCCGAAGCCCGGATCTCGGTTCCGGGCGCCAACACCACCATCGACTCGACCAGGTTGCGGAGCTGCCGGACGTTCCCCGGCCAGGAGGCGTTGACGAGCCGCTGCATCGCCTCGGCGGTGATCCCCCGGAACGGCCGATCGTGCTGGCGGGCGATCTCGCGGGTAAACCGGCGCACCAGCAGCGGGATGTCCTCCGGCCGCTCGCGCAGCGGCGGAAGGTAAATGTTGAGGACGCTGAGCCGGTAGAACAGGTCGTCACGGAACTCGCCAAGCCCCACGCGGTCTCGCAGGTTCCGGTTGGTGGCGGCCACCACCCGGACATCGACCTTGATGGCCTGAGTGCCGCCAACCCGGAAGAAGCTCCGGGTCTCAAGCACCCGCAGCAGCTTGACCTGGATACTGGACGCAACCTCCCCGATCTCGTCCAGGAAGAGAGTGCCACCATCGGCCAGCTCAAAGCGCCCCAGCCGTCGCTCGGCCGCCCCGGTAAAGGCCCCCTTCTCGTGCCCGAACAACTCGGACTCGAGCAGGGACTCGGGAAGCGCTGCGCAATTGATGGCGATGAACGGCTTGCCGCGCCGTGGGGAGAGGTCATGCAGCCCCTTGGCAACCAGCTCCTTGCCGCTGCCGGATTCTCCCTGGATGAGGACGGTGCTGGACACCGGTGCCATCTGCTCGATCTTGACGAGGACTTCCTGAATGGCGGCGCTTTGCCCGCTGATCCCGGTGTGCTGCTGCAGCCTGCGGCGATCGACCAATCGGCGGATCGCCTCGACCAGGTCGTTGGCTGGCACCGGCTTGACCAAGGTCATGGTCACCCCGACCCGGCCTCGTGTGTCGTCGGGATCGGGATCGGTGGGTTCAAGCAGCGCGAGGGTCAGGACCTCCATGTCGCGAGCCTGGTGGGCCAGCTGCAGCGCCGGCGGCTCATGCACCGATCCGGAGAGCACCACGACATCCGGTGCTTCGCGGCGCAGGGCGGCCCGGGCATCATCGACGGCAGACACCAGGGCGGTGGTCAGCCCGGCCTTCTCCAGGGCCGCGTTGAGCGGCACCGCGGTTTCGAGATCGGCCAGCGTCAGGAGGATTTGGGCGGCCATGTCAGTCGTGCCGAGTCAGCTCGCCGCGCACCATGTCCACGGCGTGGTGGACAACCGCTGCCAGGACGCGCAATCCGTCGGATACTCCCCCGATGCTGCCGGGAAGGTTGATGATGAGGGTGCGCCCCCGAATGCCCGCCACCCCGCGAGAAAGCGCCGCCCTGGGGAAGCGGGGGATCGCGTCGGCCCGGAGAGCTTCCGCCAGCCCCGGAGCCTCCCGTTCCAGCACCGCCCTGGTTGCCTCAGGGGTCAGGTCCCGCGGCGTCAATCCGGTCCCACCCGTGGTCAGGATAAGGTCCACCTCGCCGCTGTCGCTCCACTCGACCAGGTGGGCGGCGATCCGTGCGGTCTCGTCGGGCACCAGGGCGCGGCGGATCTCCACCCCCCCGTGGTCCCGGGTCCAGGCGGCAATCCGGTCCCCTGACTGGTCGGCGCGCTCACCGCGGGACCCCGCATCGGACACGGTGAGGATACCGACCCGGATCGGAGCCGCCATCACGCCTTCTTCACCGACCCCTGGGTCCAGAACGGCTTGCGCACCACTTCGGCCGGGATCCGCTCGCCGCGGCACTCCACCTCAAACTGGGTCCCGGGAGCGGTCGAGCCAGCCGGCAGCATCGTGGTGCCGATAGGAATACCCAGGGAGGGGCTCTGGCCGCCGCTGCGCACTACGTCGACCTGCTTGCCGTCGATCCAGACGGGATAGCCCGGCCGCGCAATGCCGCGCCCCAGCAGCTTGAATCCCACTGACTTGCGGACCACGCCCCGCTCCTTCTGGGCCCGGAGCGCCTTGTCGCCGGTAAACGGGCACCCCTTGTCGAGCTTGACGATCCAGCCCAGGCCGGCCTCGTACGGGGTGATCGTCTGGTCGATCTCCTGCCCGTAGAGGGCGTACCCCATCTCCAAGCGCAGCGAGTCGCGGGCGCCGAGCCCGATCGGAACCGCCCCTGCGGTGATCACGGCATTCCAGAGCGCCTCAGTGTCGCGGGCACGGCAGTACACCTCGAACCCATCCTCGCCGGTGTACCCGGTGCGTGAAATGAAGCAGTCCATGCCGGCAATCCTGCCGCTCTTGACCCGGTAATAGCCCAGGCCCGAGAGGGCAATGGACGAGAGCGGCTGCATGGCGGCCTCGGCCCTCGGCCCCTGGACAGCCAGCAGCCCGACATCGTCGGAAATGTCCTTGAGGCGGATGTTGGCGCCACCCTTCTGGTTCACGATGTGTTCCCACGCGGCGGCGCGGTTCGCGGCGTTGACGACGATCATGATCTTGTCGTCGAACCGGTAGATGGTGCAGTCGTCGACAAACGTCCCTTCGCTGTTGAGGATGGCGGAGTACTGGACTCCGCCGGTCTCCAGCGCGGCCACGTCGTTGGTTGTCACCCGGTTGACGAAGGCATTCCGATCGGGCCCGGTGACCTCGAACTCCCCCATGTGGGAGACATCGAACACCCCGAGCCCGGTCCGCACCGCCTGATGCTCGGCCATGATGCCGGTCGGATAGTGCACGGGCATCTCGTACCCGGCAAAAGGCACCATCTTGCCGCCAAGCGCGACATGCAGGTGGTGGACCGGGGTGAGCTTCAGGGCGCTGGTGTCCGTCATGATGAATTCCCGGGCGTCAGCCCATCAAGGTGGTCAGCAGCGCCTTCTGGGCATGAAGCCGGTTCTCGGCCTCGTCCCAGATGCGCGACTGGGGTCCTTCGAGCACGGATGCAGTGACTTCCTCGCCCCGATGGGCGGGGAGGCAATGCAGAAAGATGGCGGATTGGTCCGCCAGATGCATCAGGGCATCATCGACGGTGTAGCCGACAAAGGCCAGGCGCCGCGCCTCGGCTTCCTCCTCGTGGCCCATGGAGGCCCAGACATCGGTGGACACCACATGGGCCCCCACGACCGCTTCCGCCGGGTCCTCGGTCACCGTGACCCGGGTCGAGGCCGCGGCGCGTTCGAAGGTGGCGCGGTCTGGCTCGTACCCCTCCGGACAGGCAATGCGCAACTCAAAACCCAGCAAGGCGGCGGCGTCCAGCCAGGCATTCGCCATGTTGTTGCCGTCGCCGATCCACGCCACCCGCCTTCCCTCCAAGGTCCCGAACGCCTCCCGCATGGTGAGCAGGTCGGCCAGGAGCTGACAGGGATGGGTCAGGTCCGTCAGGCCATTGACGACCGGCACGGTGGCATGACGGGCAAATTCCTCGAGCCCCTCATGGGCGTGCCAGCGGATGACGAGGAGATCAAGGTAGCGCGACAGGACCCGGGCGGTATCCCTTATCGGTTCGCCCCTTCCCACCTGAACATCACGCGGGGAAAGGAACAGGGAGTGGCCGCCCAGCTGGCCCACCCCCACCTCGAACGAGACCCGGGTGCGGGTGGAACTCTTGGCGAAGAGGAGCCCGACGGTCCGGCCCGCCAGCGGGGTGCCGGTCCACCGGCCCGCCTTCATGGCCAACCCGAGGTCCAGGAGGGACTCCACCTCCAGGCGGGTCAGGTCCGGCAGGGCAAGGAAGTGGCGAGGGGACATGAGGTGTCGGGTGTCGGGTGTCGGGTGTCG
>JAWXBA010000213.1:0-13624 GCA_034439775.1 Gemmatimonadota bacterium
CCCCTCGGAGAAGCGCCGCATGCCCACCCCACCGACCTTCTTGCCCGTGTGCCCCTTGGCACAGGCCCGGGCCACCTGCAAGGCGATGAAGCCGATCCTGACCTGGCTGGACAACTTCGCGTGAGCGGCATCGTCAAGTACTTCTCCTATGGCAGCAACATGAGCATCGCCCAGACACTGGACCGGCTCGGCCGCCTCCCTCCGCGTGTCGTGGCCCGGCTACGGGGCTACGCCCTCGCGTTCAACAAGCCAATGTACGACGACGAGCACCACGCCTATGCCAATGTGGTCCCGGCGGTGGATGACCATGTACTCGGAGTGCTCTATGATTGCACCGAGGCAGACATGCGGAATCTGGATGTGGTGGAGGGGGTTGCTCAGGGCCACTATGAGCGAAAGCAAGTGACGGTGCTGGTCGACGGGGAGAGCCTTGCCGCCACGGTGTATGTGGGCTGCGCGGCCCGGGGGGGAGGGGGGCTGCCGACGACCGACGAGTACCTGGAGACGATCCTGGAGGGCGCCCGGGACAACGGATTCCCGGAGGAGGAGCTGGCGCGGATCCTCCGGGCGGCGGGGCGCACCAAGCCATGACGCCGGCCGACTTGCAGCAGGTCCTGAGCCTCGACGAGTTCGAGACCCTGGCCCGCGGCACGATGCCGCCGGCGGCTTATGAGTATGTCGCCTCCGGAGCCGCCGACGAGCACTCGCTGCGCTGGAACCGGTCGGCATTCGACCAGATCAAGCTCCGACCCCGGGTCCTGGTCGATGTCGCCACCCTCGACACCTCAGTCACCCTGCTCGGCCGCACCCTTCCCCACCCGATTCTCCTGGCGCCGACCGCCTACCAGCGAGCGATGCATCCCGAGGGGGAAATCGCCACCGTCACCGGCGCGGGGGCGAGCGGGACCACGATGGTGGTCAGCACCGCGACCACCACTCCGATCACTGCGATCGCGGCTGCCGCCACGGCGCCACTCTGGTTCCAGCTCTACGTCCAGTCGGATAGGGCCTTTACCCAGGACCTGGTGCACCAGGTCGAGGCGGCCGGGTGCCAGGCGCTCTGCGTGACGGTGGACACCCCCACCCTCGGCGTCCGCGACCGGATGAAGCGGGCCCGGTTCGAGTTGCCGCCGGGAGTCGTTGCACCCCATGTCTACGATGTGTCGCAGCGGCTGCGGGGAATCCTGACGCCGGAGGCGGTGACCCTGACCTGGACCGACATCGAATGGCTCCGATCGATCGCCACGATCCCGGTGCTCCTCAAGGGAATCCTGGACCCGGACGACGCCGAGCGCGCGGTGGCGTCGGGGGTAGATGGGATCATTGTCTCGAACCATGGGGCCAGAAACCTGGACACGGTGCCTGCGACCATCGAAGCCCTGCCTGGAGTGGTGGAGCGGGTGGACGGTCGGCTCCCGGTGCTGGTGGATGGTGGCATCCGGCGCGGCACCGACGTGCTGAAGGCGCTGGCGCTGGGCGCCCGGGCGGTCCTGGTGGGACGGCCCTGCTGCTTTGGCCTGTCGGTGGGCGGCGCGGCCGGCGTGGCGAGGGTGGTGGAGATCCTGCTGGACGAATTCCACCTGGCCATGAAGCTCACGGGCCGCCCCACGATCGGCGGGATCGACCGAGGAGTAGTCTGGGAGGAGTAGTCAAGTGGGGCGGTTGGCATTCAGGGCCAACCCGCCTGATATTGTCACTTCCCATCCGCAGCCCGCATCGCCGAGGTTCCCCATGCCAGCCAGGTTCTTCGCCATTGCCGTCGCGTTGCTCCTGCTCCCATCGCCACTGCCCGCTCGGCAGGCGGCGCCTGCGGTGGATCCGGTCATGGTCGCCAGGATCCGGGAGGAGGGGCTGCAGCGTTCGCAGGTGATGGAGTTCGCGGGTTACCTCGCCGACGTGCTTGGCGCCCGCCTCACCAACTCCAGCGACATGCTTCGCGCCCAGGCTTGGGTGCTCGGCCGGATGAAGGCGTTGGGGCTGGCCAACGTCGCCGCCGAGCCGTTCATGGACTACGGCGTGTCGTGGGACAACGAGTACGTCTCCCTCCACATGCTGGAGCCCGACTACTCCCCGATGGTGGGCTACCCGATTGCCCACACCCCGAGCACTGACGGCCGGCTGCAGGTGGAGGCAACGATCGTGGAGCTGCTGGTGCGGAGTGACCTGGATCAATTTCGGGGCAAGCTGCATGGCAAGGCGGTGCTGGTGACGCCGCCAGTGGTGCTCGATCTGGTGGCGCTGGCCAATGGAGCACCGCGACGCACCCAGGCCGAACTGGAGCAACTGGAGCAGACCGCGATCGTGCCGGCGCGCCCGCTGGTGGCGCGCACCGCCCCGAACCCGGCGGTGCTTTCCGCCGAGGAGAAGATGCAGTTCTACAAGGCGGAGGGGGTGGCAGTGGTGCTTCAGAGCGAGAGTGGCTGGCTGGGCGCGGTGCGGGGCTTTTCGCGACCGGGCTCCCGCAACGACCAGCGGTCGCGGGCCGGCAACCTGGCGGCCCCGCCGATGGTGGCAATTACCCCTGAGCACTACAACCGGATGTACCGGATCCTGAAGCGCGGTATAGGGGTGCGCGTGGAGGTGGAGGTCCGTAACCGGATGGGCGACGCGGTGATGCAGGCCAGCAACCTGGTGGCCGAGATTCCAGGATCCGACCTGGCCGACGAGGTAGTGATGCTCGGCGCGCACCTCGATACCTGGCATGCCAGCCCGAACGCCAGCGACAACACCTCCGGCGTGGCGGTGGCACTGGAGGCGATGCGGATTCTCAAGGCGGTTGGTGCCAAGCCCCGCCGGACGATCCGGATTGCGCTCTGGAGCGGCGAGGAGCAGGGGCTCTGGGGTTCGCGGGCGTATGTACGGAACCATTTCGGCAATCCCAACGACCCCGCCATCGGCGCGACGCCGGAATACGCGAAGCTGTCGGTCTACTTCAATCAGGACTATGGCGCCGGACAGTACCGGGGTGTGTACCTTCAGGGGAACGAGTTTGCCCGGGCCCACCTGACCGCCTGGATGGAGCCGTTCCGCGACCTCGGCATGACCGTGGTGTCCAACCAGAGCGTCGGCAGCACCGACCACATACCGTTTGACGACATCGGGCTGCCGGGGATCCAGTTCCTGCAGGACCGCATTCCCGGCACCGGTGGCCACACCAACCTGGACTTCCTCGACACGATCCAGCCCCAGGACCTGATGAAGAACGCGACCATCATGGCATCCTATGTGTACCACGCCGCAATGGCCGATCAGCGTCTGCCCCGCAAGGGCGGCAAGTAGCCATTCTCACCCCCAGACCCCGAGAACGCCATGATTCTGACCAAGGACGAATTGATCGCCGCGCTGCAGGACGATACCCGGATCGTGCTGCACCTGATCGGCAAGATCGACCGTTCCAGGCTGGACTATCGGCCCACACCGAACCAGCGCAGCACCATCGAGGTGGTCCGCTACATCAGCATGATGGGCCCGACCATCATGGAATACGCCACCGCCGCGAAGCCAGACCTGGCGGTCTGGGGTGCCGCGGAGGAGGCGTCGGTGGCGCGCGACCTGGATCAGTGCGCCGCAGTGATTGCGGGGCATGGTGCGCGATATGCCGGGATGCTGGGTGGGTTGTCGGACGCTGATTTCCGCAGCGAGGTGGCCGATTTCGACGGCAGCCAGACGCCACGGGGCAAACTGATCGCCACCTGGGTCCTCTGCGGCACGGCGGCCTACCGGATGCAGCTGTTCCTCTACCTCAAGGCGAGCGGGCGCGAGGATCTGAGCACCAATGATCTCTGGTCAGGGGTGGATACGCCGCCAGGCTGATACCAGGCCCGCAGGCAGGGGTTAACAGGCGCAGCCGATGCTCGTCTATGTAATTCACGCGCCTGTTGCGCCGACCCGCAGCCAACCTGGAGCCAACCATGCAGCATCATCCCACTCGCAGCACGGCCCGAGCCCTGTTTGCCCTGGCCGTGGTGGCGTGCGCCTCGACTGGCCCGGCTGAACCGGATCAAGGCGGCGGAGATCTTTCCAGCTTTTTCATCTCCCCCACCCTCTGCGCCGACGCCAGCGGCCCCGATTGCACCAGGCTGCGCCTGGGCGATTCATACCTGACCACGAGCACACCTGCCATCGGCAAGCTCTACTCCTGCACGGCGGGCAACCCGAATGCCCCAGGCAGCATCCGCTCACGGATTACCTGGATCAACGATGCCGCCGGCACCTGGAACATCCTGATCAAACCGTGGCTCCCGGTCGGCAGCTTTGCGCCGACCCAGGGCAACTTCACGATGAACCTGAGCGCCGACACCCGGACGATCCAGGTCAACAACCTCCCGGTGGACGGTCGGATCGGCAACTGGCCGATGAGCGCCTATGCCCTGCTGACGGCCATTGACCCGAACCCCGGGGTGCCGGCCGCCAAGAGCTACACTTTCAGCCTGCCGCTGCAGCCGGCGGCGGCGGCCACGCCAGGCTGTGTATCGCTCGGTGCCATCGGGGTGTCATTGAATGGGGTGGTGTTGTACAACGGGCTCGACGGCCGTGGCAACGACGCCATGGCGCATGAAATCGTGGACATCCACGGCGGCCACCCGGCAATGACCGACTACCACTACCACTTCGTGCCGGAGCGGCTGGACAACAACCGCGGCACCGACGGGCACTCCGGGATCGTCGGCTGGATCCGGGATGGCTTTCCGATCTACGGGTACTTTGGGGTGGGCGGCGTCGAAATGCAGAACAGCGACCTTGACGCCTGCCACGGACACGAACACGGCACCCTTGGATATCACTACCACGCCACGCTGGAGTATCCGTACACGGTCGGGTGCTACCGGGGAACGCCCCGGTAGCAGGGACGCTACGGCGTCGGCGGTATCCCCGCCCTGACATTCGGCGCCTCATGCCGCCACGGCTGCGGCGGCAGCGGACGCTGGCGGGGCCAGACTTCGGCGAGGGTGTTGCCGTCGAACAGCCGGCCGTTCTGCATCACCTGGCGCACGGAGTTGCTGTTGCGGATGTCACTGATCGGGTTGGCGTCGAGAATCACCAGGTCGGCGAGCTTGCCCACCTCAATGCTCCCCAGGTCCTTCTCCAGCCCCAGCGCCTCGGCGCCAATGATGGTGGCCACCCGCAGGGCGTCGTGATTGGACATCCCGCCCCCCTGCACTGCCCACAGCTCCCAGTGATAGCCAAGTCCCTGCAACTGACCGTGGCTGCCGATCCCCGCCTTGCCACCGGCGGCCACCAGGTCGCGGATGAAACCGGCGTGCTCCTTGTAGTTGTACTCGTCCTCGTGGAACCAGCCGCCCGGCCCCGGTGATCCGCCGGCCCCGGTCCCGCGCCGGCGAGTCTTGGAATCAAAGTCGTCAGCTGGGGTGAAGTTGCGGAGCTTGGCATCCTCGTGGGGATTTTCCCGGGTGTAGAAATAGTTCTCCATCCAGGGACCTCCGTACGACACGATCAGTGTCGGGGTGGAGACAGTGCCCGAGGCCTTGAACAACTCCACCACATCGTTGTAGAGCGGGGTGATCGGGAGATTGTGCTCGATCCCCGAGTAGCCGTCGATCGCCATCGTCAGGTCGGTGTAATAGGTCAGCCCGCCCTCGGTGGTGGGCATGAGCTTGAGTTCCTTGGCCGCCATCATGATCCACTGCCGAACCTGCCGGTTCCCTGCCCCGTACATCTTGATGGTGTTGGTGTGGTAGTACTCGCTGTAGCGCCTGAGCACCTTGCGGGCGTCGGCGAGCGAACGGATCCGTTCGCCGGCAAAGACGCCGGGCCCCGTGGAGTAGATCCGCGGGCCGAGCAACTCCCCCGTCTCGACCCGGTCGGTGTAGCTGAGCACGTCGGTGGAGCCGGTCTGGGGATCGCGGGTGGTGGTGACCCCGTAGGCCAGGTTGGCCAGCAGCGCCCACGGCTGGGTGGTGTGCACCCCAGGCGAGTGCCGGAAATGGGCATGGGTATCGACGAAGCCCGGAATGACGGTGCGTCCGCTGATGTCGATCACCCGCGCATCGGCGGACACCGTGACACTACCCCGCCGGCCGACGGCCACAATCCGGTTGTCGCGGACGACGATGTCGGCATCCTCAATGACCTCGGTGCCGCGCATGGTGATCGCCCGGCCGCCACGCAGCACCACCGTGCCGCGAGGAATGTCGCGCGCGCCCTGGACCTGGATCCGCACTTCGGCGGGCTTGTAGCCGCTGTCCGCCGTGTCGGCTCGGGTGGCGGCGAGCCGGGTGGTGTCGGCGGGGGGGGTGTTGCGCCGGGCGGCGCGGATCGAGTCCTCCACCACCTTGGCACGGTCGAGGTCGTAGGTGATGAGGGCGTTGCCGATCGACCAGAAGACCTTGCGCCCGTCGGCACTCCAAGCCGGGAATTCCCCCCCGATATCGCTGAGGCGCCGCACCGGCGTCGGGGCTGTCTGGAGTGGCCACCGAGATGACAGGAGTCGTACCGCCCACCACCGGGACAGTGACGACATAGAAATCTGATCCCACCCGCGCCAGGGCCAGGTCGCCGCGCGGCGCCATGATCACGCTGGCGGCGCTCGGCCCGCCCCCTGTGGAACCAGGCGCCGCAGGGCCGGTAACCCGAAGATGGGCCCGCTCGTCGCTGCCGTCCCACCGGAAAGAGACCAGCCCCTGGCCACCATTGTAGGCATAGATTCGCATGGAATCGGAGGTGAAGTGCGGCTGGTTGAGTCCACCCGCCACACGAATCACCGTCGCCGCCGTTCCCCCTGGCCCCGGTTCCGCTGGGATCCAGACAAACCGTGCCGACTGCCCACTGCCAAATCGTTGGACCGTCTCCTGCAATTCGCGGGCGTCGGCCTGCAGGCCGACAATGCGCCGACCATCTGGCGACCAGGTGGTGTTGTAGTAGGTTGCCACATCGCGGGTCAGTCGGACTGGCTGCCCCTGCCCGTTGGCGCGCACCTTGAAGATGTGCCCACCGGCATCGCCCCAAGTGACGTACGCCACCCACTGCCCGTCGGGTGACCAGGTCGGGAAGTACTCGCCGTCCGGCGAGCTGGCGATGCGCCTTGGCGTGCCCTGCGGCAGGTCCATGACATAGAGATCGTTGAGCGCCGAGAACGCCAACTGCCGCCCGTTGGGAGAAGGCACCCCGTCACGGATCTGGCGGGCAATAAAGGTCGGGGTGTCCTCAATCGGATACTGGAACTTCACCTCGGGGCCGATCTCGATATCCACCGCCGCGCTGAACGGGATCTTGACTGCGGCGCTGCCGTCGATCGGGACTCGCCAGATCTCGCCGCCGTAGCTCATCACCACGTTCCGGCTGTCGGGGGTGAAGCTGTAGCCCGGCAGGGCATCGACCTCGAGGTTGGCCTCCATGTTGTCGCGCTGGATCGGATACGCCAGCCAGCGCTCGATTCCTGTGGCCAGTTCGCGAATGCGCAGCCCGGTCTTTTCGTCGTGGCGCGATCCGTAGGTCAGCCAGCGGCCATCGGGAGACACCGCGGGCCGGAACGCCGAGCCGTAGCGGCTGGTCATGGTGGTGGTGATACCGAGTTCGCGATCGTACGAGACCAGCTGGTACTGGGGGAAGATGGCGTTGTAGGTCCAGCTCCCGGCCCGGGCGGCAAACCAGAGAAAGCGGCCATCGGGCGTAAAGGTGGCCCCGACGGTCGATTGCGCCGCCGGTTCGCGGACGATCTGGATGCCGGATCCACCGTCGATGTGGTAGAGGAAGATCTTCGGGCCACCGGTGACGGAGCGGGTGACGGCGACGTACTTGCCATCGGGGCTCCACGCCGGCGAGATGAACATGTCGTCGGTGGTCTTGGAGAGCTGGACGGTGTCGCGGGCATCGGCCGAGATGACCCAGAGGTTGTTGCCGCCGCTCCGGTCGGTGATGTAGGCAATCTGCTTGCCGTCGGGGCTCCATCGTGGCATCCGGTCCAGCGCCATGCCGGAGGTGAGCCGGGTGGCTGCGCCGCCGGCGATCGGCAGGGTGTAGAGGTCGCCGAGGAGATCGAAGACGATCTGCTGGCCATCGGGGCTGACGTCCACCGACATCCAGGAGCCCTTGGAGGTGGTGAACCGGGCGTGGCGCTCGCCCTTCAGCGGCAAGGGGTTCCGGTTGGTGGCCCGGGATGCGGGGGTGGCAGCCGGTTCCTGGCTGGGCACCGCGGTTGGGACAGTCAGCAACGCCGCAACCACCATCGTGGCGGGGAGGGAGTTCCGGAACATGGTGATTCTCCAGATCAGGCAGGAAGGTGGGCTGGGCTGGGCTGCAAGCTAGCCCAGGACTGGCGCGGCGGCTAGAGGAGAACGGGCGCAGGCACGGTGCCGGCGCCCGAATCCGGTTTTGCTCAGCGGCTCTTCTTCCTGCTCCACACCGGCGGCTTCGGAGGGTCCTTGGGATTGTCCTTGGCCCTACACGGACCGAACCTTTCGCCGGTGTCGCCGTTGCACGAAAACGCCTGCTCCTCGACGTTGCACATGGCGATTCGAAGGTCGATGTAGTCCTGGTTGAAATCGCGGAGGTATTTCGAAAGTGCTTTGAGGTACGCACAGATCTCTTCTGGTACACACGGGCGAGAAGGATCCCCTCGCTTTGGCTGCCTCGGCGTTGCGGCCTTCCCCCGGGTCGGGGGCTTCTTGCTGACCTGCTTTTTCGTTGCCATGATACCCTCCAATGTGAGTGGGACGCACATCACCGCCCTGGCTTCAGCGCCCGGACGGCGGGAAACGAATCAGCATCTGGTCCAGCCGTCTGCTCGCTGCGGCTGCCAGCGTCGGCTCCCCGAGTGCCGTGGCTGCCGCCACACGCAGCCGAAGACTTTGCGCCAGGAAAAGCTGGTGGATGAACACCCCCGGGTGGTCAAAGACCGAGGCCACTCGATGCGCCTTGGCGTATTCACCCCGGGCCAGGAGCAACTCGGCGAGCACGATTCGCTCCGTTGCCAGTGGCTCCCAGAGCGATCCCTCCAGCACCTGACTCGGTACCGCTGGCACCAGCACTTCGAGGCGGGCCATCGCGGTGGCGGAGTCACCCCGTCCCAGCGCGGAATACGCCGAGGCGATGGATCCGACCAGGCTGTCCACCCGGCTCCCGTCGGCGCCGATCCGCCGCGCCAGCACGGCGGCCACCTCGTGAATTGGGGCCCACTCCTGCCGGGAGGCATGCCAGACGGTGAGGAGCCAGAGGGATGCGGCGCTCCGCACGGCGTAGCCGGTTCCGAGCTCCGCGACAAATTGCGCGGCACGGCCGCCGACCTCGACACCGGCCACCGCATCGAGCACAAACAGTCCCAGCGCCGGGGTCATTCCCCCCGCCACCGCGGAATCAACCATTGCCAACGCCACCGAGGACTGTCCGGCCCCAATGAGCGCGCTCTGGACCAGGAGCAGAGCGCCCCAATCCTCCGCGGCGGTGGCGGTATCGGCCGCCAGGACCGCCTCAAGCACGCGACGGCCGCAGTTCCGGGTGGCGGAATCCAGCGAAGCGATGAGGAGTGCCCCGGTGTGATAGCTCTGGAGCCCATCGCGACGCGCCTGGGCACGCCAGTCCTCCCGTCCGTCGTCGCCCAGGCACCGGGCGGCGAGTTCCAGGCGGCTGACGGTGGCCGGTTCACTCCCGCTTCTTCGCAACACCTCGATCCATCGCCGGGCATCATCCCGGTTTCCGGCGCGAAGGGCGATCTCCGCCAGGTTGACCACCGGCGGGGTGAAGGTGGAGTCGAGCTGAACCGCCTGGGCAAAGGCGTCCATCGCCATTCGCTCAAGGGGCCAGGTGCGCGGAGCCGGCACCGCAGTGAGCGTCCGCGGGTCAAGTCCAATGGTGGGCAGGAGGTCGAGATAGACTTCCCCGGCAAGCAGCCAGACGTCGGCGCTGCTCGAATCGGCAGTGAGCGCCAGCCGGAGTGCCTCGATCGCGGCATTGGCATGTCCGGTCAAGTGCTCCCGCAATGCCGCCGCCAGGCGATGTTCTCTGGTGGAGAGCTGCTCGGCGTGTCGCAGCGCCAGGTCGTTGAGGGGTCCCGCCCGCCCGGAGTTGAGCCAGCTGGCGGCCAGAGCGCCCCGCAGCGCGGCGGGGGCCAGCAGCGAGTCGTCGGCGAGCGCGGCCTCGAAGAGTGCGAGGGCCCCGGCCATCCGCGAACTGCGATACTCCCGTTCCCCCTGCAGCCAGCGCGCCACCGCCGCCGGGTTCCGGTCGCGCAGCCGGACGACATTGGTGAACGGTCCGACGCCTACGATTCGTGGCAGCAGCTCCAGGATCGCCTGGAGCGCCAGGTCCACCAAGGCATCGGTGCTGGTGCCCACTGCGGTCCGGGTTACTGGAGCGCCCTGTTCCACCAGGTCATGGAGTCGGACCAGGACCCGCACCGAGTCGCCAACGCGCCAGAGCGACCCATCGAGGAAGTACCTCGCTCCGGCTCGACGGGCCAGCCCCTCCGCAGCCGCGGCCGTGAGACTCCCCCGGCCCTCCTGCTCCTGGCGACCGAGCATGGCCCAGCCATCGAGCCAGCGCATCGGCTCGGTCCGTTCCAGGGCGCTCCCGATGAGGAGGGCCAGCTGCTCGCCATCGGCCCGGTCTTCAGGATCGGCGGCAGTGAATGGGAATACCACGACCCGCCTGGGGTCGAGCGCACCCGGCCGAGGCCAGACCAGCCAGAGAGCGGCCGCGAGGCCGAAGGCACCAAGGCCGAGCCCGAGCAACCGGAGGGTACGCCTCGGCGCTCGACCTGGGACCGGGCCGGGCGGCGCGGCAAGGTCCACCTCAGTCAGGGCCTCGACCAGCTCCTGGGCCGACTGGGGCCGATCTGCGGCGGCTTTGGCCAGGGTGCGCTGAACCAGGGCTTCGAGCGGGGCGGGAATCCCTGGCCGTGCAATACCCAGCGACGGCAGGGTCTCGCCGATATGCCGGCCGATGATCACCTGCGCGGTGGGTCCGGTGAACGGAGGCTCCCCGGCAAGCATTTCATAAAGGACGCAGCCGAGGGCGTAAATGTCGGTCCGGGCGTCCACGGTGTCGCCAGCACCCTGCTCAGGACTCATGTAGGCCGGTGTCCCGATGACGATCCCGGTGCTGGTAATCGGCTCCAGTGACGCCACCGACAAGGCGCGGGCAATGCCATAGTCGGCCAGGAGCACATCGGTGCCATCAGGACCAACCAGGATGTTCTCCGGCTTGACATCCCGATGCACAATGCCATGGGCGTGGAGTGCGCCGAGCGCCCGGGCAAGGGCGATGGCAATCAGGACGGCGGTGGGGAGCGGGAGCTGGCCCTCCCGGTCGAGTCGGTCGCGCAGCGAGCCGCCCGGCAGGAAGGGCATTATGTAGTACGGCAGGCCCGCGACTTCGCCCCAATCGAGCAGGGGGACCAGGTGCGGGTGCGCAATGCTGCCGGCGATCTTGATTTCCCGGAGGAAGCGCTCGGTGCCGAGCAGCTTGGCCACCTCGGGACGCACCATCTTGAGCGCCACCGTGGCGCCGTCCGCCTGGCACACCGCACGGTAGACGTTGGCAGCGCCACCCTGCCCCACCCTGGATTCGACCACGTAGCCGGGAACCTTGAGCGAGCCTTCTCCAGTCTCGTTCACTCGGCGGCCGGCAGCGTGGTGGTGGGCAGATGAGCCCCGCCGACGCGCGCGCTGAGGGGCCCCGCGCTGCCAGGATCGGGGCACCCGACCAGCAACACCACGAGCGGCCATGACAGGCAGGACCCAGCTTGACCGCGGGGTCGGGTGGGAGGCGTACCAACGGCCGCCGAGACTGGCATTGGTCCGGCCCTGCGGACTTTCCGATAGGAGGGTGCCGTACGTTACCGTCCACAGGAGGGACCGTCAAGGAATAGCCGCCGCACCCGGACCCTGCGCCGTGCACCCGCTGCCGATACCTTTCGGCTGCCATGACCGAATTGATTCGCCGTCTGGAGCGGCAGGCCCGCGTACTTGATCCCGGCTCCAGCCGCCGGCGCACCCTCCGCAATGCGGTCTCCGCTGTGGTGGAGCGGTTTCTCCGGCGCACCAGGACCATGAAGGGTTTTGACCAACAGGCCGGCGACGGCAGCGGGTTGCTGGACCTTCCCATCACCGAGGCCGGCGTGCCGCTGCCCGAGGCGCTGGCGGTGCTGGAGCGGGAGGTGCTGCGTCCCGGCGCGGCCACCGCCTCGGGGTTCCATATGGCATACATCCCCGGTGGCGGCCTCTACCACGGCGCGCTGGGTGACTATCTCGCCGCGGCAACCAACAAGTATTCCGGGGTGTACTTCCCCGCCCCGGGCGCCGTGCGGATGGAAAACCAGCTGGTCCGCTGGGCAGCCGACCTGGTGGGCTATCCGGCCACCGCCGGGGGGCACACCGCTTCAGGCGGAAGCCTCGCCAACCTCACGGCGATTGCGACGGCGCGCGATGCCCACGGCGTCTCAAGCGCCAGGGTCACTCGCGCCGTGGTCTACGTCACCGGTCAGGCCCACCATTCCATCGCCAAGGCGCTCCACCTGACCGGGCTCGGCGAGGCCCCGGTGCGGCGCATTGCGATCGATCCCGAACACCGGATGCAGCCCGCGGCGCTGGCCGACGCCATCGCCACCGACCGGGCGAACGGGCTGGAGCCGTGGCTGGTGGTGGCATCGGCGGGGACCACCGACACCGGGGCGGTGGATCCGCTGGACGCGATCGCAACTATCGCGCGGGACGCCGACTGCTGGCTGCATGTCGATGCCGCCTACGGGGGATTCTTCCTGCTGACCGGACAAGGCCGAGCGCTGCTGCGGGGGATTGAGCGCTCCGACTCGGTGGCGCTGGACCCCCACAAGTGCCTCTTCCTGCCGTATGGGTCGGGCATGGTGCTGGTCCGGGATGTCCAGCAACTCCGGGTGACCCATGCCCACACCGGCAGCTACATGCAGGATACCCACGGCGCGGGCGGTGAGCTGTCTCCGGCCGACATCTCACCGGAGTTGAGCCGGCCGTTCCGCGCCCTGCGGATGTGGCTGCCGCTGGTGACTCTCGGCGTGGCGCCATTCCGGGCGGCCCTGGAGGAGAAGCTCCTGCTGGCCCGCCATTTCCATGCCCGGCTGGGCGGCCTTGGATTCGAGATGGGGCCGGAGCCGCAGCTTTCCGTGGTCATCTATCGCTGGGTGCCGCCGGGCGCCACCGCACAGGCCGCCAACGAGTTCAACCGCTGGCTGATCAAGGCGGCGCTCGAGGATGGCCGGGTGTTCCTGTCGTCCACCACTTTGGAGGGGACGGTCTGGCTGCGGCTCGCGGTGGTGACTCACCGGACCCACCTGCGCGAGGTGGAACTGGCCATCCGGGTACTCGTGGAGCTGGTGCGGCAGGCCGGCGGCACGGTGGCCAGCCGATAGGTTTCCTGCCGAACCGGCTGGGGGGTGTGCGACACCAGCGCATTCCAGCCGTCTCCCGGTTTTGCGCCCGTTCTCACCGGAACACCATTCGCCGTCCGCCCAGGAGCGCCTCGATGCACCGGTTCCCCTCCCGCACCAGTCACATTGGTCGCCTGAGCACTGGCATTGGACTTTCGGCGCTGATGGCAGGCTGCTGGGGGCAGACCCCGACGGAACCGCCCTGCACGGTGGCGAGCATCTCCATTGCGCCCCAGGCGCTCAACCTGCTCCTCGGTGGCGCCACCG
>JAWXBA010000214.1:0-29924 GCA_034439775.1 Gemmatimonadota bacterium
CCCGCATCCATCCGAGGTAGGGCGCGTAGGCGCCGACCACCAGGAACGAGTGCAGCAACGGATATCCCAGGTTCTGCACTTCCTGGGGGTGGAGGATGTTGTTGACCTGGGCCAACGGCCCCAGCGGGGTCTCGTCGTCGACCGCCCAGCCGTGGATCCGCTCGGGGCCGGTGGCAATCGGCGCCCCCCACCACGCCCCCGGCAGGTAGAGCACCAACGCCAGTACCACCAGGAGCAACGGGGTCCGGGGCACCGCCAGGCGGACAGCGCTCACTCGATCCGCCCGGCCGCACCCACCGGTTGCGCCAGCGTCGGGATCGCCTCGCCGTCCACGAACGCCCGGAACCAGAGTTCCAGGCTCAGCACCCCCCAGAGCTCACGCCCGTATTGCCGCTCCCCCGTCACCAGGCGATCGAGGGCTGCCGGCTGGAAGATGCCGCGCTGCCGGGCCCGGGGCCCGCAGAGGATGTCATGGAGGAAGTCGCGCAGCGGGCCGGCCGCCCAGGCATGGAGGGGAACCGGGAACCCCATCTTGTCGCGACGATCGACGACCTCGGCGGGCAGGATCGGGCGGACCGCCTCGCGCAGGACCCGCTTGGTGTCGCCGCCCTGGAATCGCATTGCCGGACTCATCCGGGTCACCAGCTCCACCAGCCGGTGGTCGAGCAACGGCACCCGTGACTCCAGGGAGACGCTCATGCTGGTGCGATCCTCCACCTGGAGCAGCGAGGGCAGCAGCGTCTTGAGGTCGAAATTGGTCATCTGGTTGAAGTAGCTCTTGATGTTCGGGTCATTGAACACCGCCCCGAACTCCCCGAACACCCGGGCCTCACTCGCCGGCGTCCAGACATCGGGGGTAAAGAGCTCCCCGGCCGATTCATGACGGCTTACCAACCGGAAGTACCGCTGGTCCATCTCCTCGAACAGCCCCTCCCGGAAGAAGGTCTGCATCAACGGCACGTACTCGCGCAGCCGCGGCAGGTTGGGGGCGATGCTGTCCCAGGTCACCACATGGCGGCCGGTTTCCTGGGTACCGAAAATGATCCCCTTGAGGCACTGTTCCACGTACGCGGCGAGATAGCGGGCGTACCCGCCGAACAACTCGTCGCCCCCCTGCCCCCCGAGCACCACCGAGACATGCTGCTTGGCCAGCCGGGAGACGGCCCACTGCGGGAAGAGGCCCGGGCCCGCTGCCGGTTCATCCATCATGTAAATCAAGCCCGGCATCTGGTCGGCAAACTCGCTGGCGCCAGGCCAGACCTCGTGGTGCACCGTGCCGGCCCGCGTCGCCACCGCGCGGGCATAGCCGGTTTCGTCAAAGAGCGGCCCGTCGCGGAACCCGCCGGTGAAAGTGTGGAACGGTCCGTCGTGCATTCCCGACGCGACCGACACCACCGTGGAACTGTCGATGCCCCCCGAGAGATGGGCACCCACCGGCACATCGCTCCGCAGCTGGAGCCGCACGGCGTCCTGGATCAGCTCCAGGACCTGGTGGGTGTAGTACTCCTCGGTATGGTGGGTGTCCAGGGTGTAGTCGAGGTCCCAGTACTTGCGGATGACCGGCGCTTCGTCGGCGCCGGGCCGAAAGGTCAGGAGGTGCCCAGGCTCCAGCCGCTGCACCCCGCGGAACAGGGTCCGGGGACCCAGGCAGTACTGGAAGGTCAGGTACTGCTCGAGCGCGATCGGATCCGGCTCGGGCTGCATGAGCCCCGCAGCGGCGAACGCCTTGGGCTCGCTGGCGAACGCCAGCTGATCATCGGCGATGGTCCAGTAGAACGGCTTGATCCCCAGCCGGTCCCGGGCCGCAAAGAGACGGCCCTGGCGCTGGTCCCAGATCGCGAAGGCGAACATGCCGTTGAGCCGGTCCACACATCGCTCCCCCATCTCCTCGTAGAGATGGATGAGCACCTCAGTGTCGCTCTGGGTCCGGAAGTGGTGCCTGCCCTTCAGCTCCTCGCGCAGCTCGAGATAGTTGTAGATCTCGCCATTGAACACCATCCAGACGGTGCCATCCTCGTTCGACATCGGCTGACGGCCGGTCTCGAGGTCGATGATCGCCAGCCGTCGAAAGCCCAGGGCGGCGGGACCCTCCTGCCACCATCCGGCATCGTCCGGGCCGCGATGGGCCAGCGCGGCCATCATGACCTGGACCGCGCCAGGGTCCGCGACCCGCGAGGGTTCCCGACAGATGACGCCACACACGCCACACATCAGCAGCCTGCCATCGGAAGCCCAGGGGACGCCGCAGCGCGGAGGCCACCAGTCTCGGGATGTCGGATCCGCTTGCGCACGAGGTACCCCTGCCGGCAACGCCGGAACTGCGGGTGGAGAGCATGAAGGTGTGACGGCAGCGGCGCCGCCCCGCTGGACTCCGGCCCGAACCGCCACAGCGGCCAGGCCGCCGACAGCGGCGGACATGCGGGAAATGGCAGAATCACCGGTGGCACCGCCCTGACCCCAAGAGGTGCAAGCGGTGTGCCGCCAATCCCCTGGATCGTTGCGACAGGAGCCCGAAGCCGAACCGGCGGCCACCCGCCGAGCCGGACTCCCCTTCCGGGCGGAACGGATTATGCTAGCCAAGGCTAACTTACAACTGCTGCAGCGATTGAGCGCGCTGGGCGGACCAGCAATGGAGTCAAATGTTGGATACCCGCCACATTTTTTGCAATAGTGTGGCGATCATCCACACCCCCGTCCAAATGCGGTGGTCGAAGGCGACGGGGCACATCCGACCAACTTTTCACGGTTCATTATGAAACATGAGGGTCGCCATCAGTTCGATTCCGCCCGCCGGGCGCCTCCCGCCTCGGTGCACATCGACCTCGACGGCGGGGTCGAGATTTTCGAGGGACACGGCTGGCGGTACGCCAGCGGTCGGGACCCGATTTTCGACACCGGACTCCGGGGCTTTCTCAGCTTCCTGGCCGAGCATCGCATTCGGGCCACCCTCTTTGTCGTAGCCCGATCCTTGCACAACCCGGAGAAGCGCGGCCTGATCGAGGCCGCCGTCGAGCAGGGACATGAGATCGCGTCCCACTCGCTGACGCACCGCTATCTCACGTCACTGGACACCGCCGGCAAGCATGAGGAGATCGGGGCCAGTCGGCGCCTCCTGGAGCAGGAACTGGGAATCACGGTTCGTGGCTTCCGGGCTCCGGGGTATCGCATCGACTACGAGTCGCTGGAGATCCTGGCTGCCCACGGGTACGAGTACGACAGCTCGGCGTTTCCAACCGCGCGCTACGCGACAGCGCTGCACAGTACGGTGGAGCGCCTGCGTGCACCGCATCATCCGGTGGCTGGGCAGGCATTGGTGGAGTGGCCGATGCCCGACCACCGGCCCTTCCCCCTGCCGTTCAACCCGAGCTATGCGCTGCTCCTGGGTGGCTGGTTGTTTCGGGCTGGGTTGGACCGGTTTCGCCGGACGGGGCGGCCGCTGACCCTGTTGTACCACCTGATCGACCTGGCCGCGCCGCTGCCGGCTGGCGAACTGCCCGGAGTGGCTGCCCGGGTCTTTACGCTGTCGATGATGAGTGCCGAGCGGAAGCGGGCACGATGCGGCGCGATGCTCGATCGAGTCCGCCAGCAGTATCGGCTGATGACAACCCTGGAGGCGGTCGAGGAATGGCGAGCCGCTGAGCCGCACCGCCCTGCACTCCAGCCCGCTGGCTCGGGCCATGCTTGACGGATGCTACGCCCTGGGCCCCGCCGGGACGCCGGGGGTGTCGCTGTGGGGAATTGACCTTGCTCAGGCGCCCTCCGTGGTGGCGGCCCTCCTGGGTCGGCTCTCGGAGGCGGAGCGGCTGAGAATCACCACCCTGGAAGTCGGGGCGGCACGGCGACGGTTCATCGTCCGACGTTCGGCGCTCCGGGCCCTGGTGGGCGCCGCCACCGGCACCGTCCCGAACGAGGTGGCATTCCTGCTGGGCCGGGATGGCAAGCCTTCGGTCGCGGCGCCGAAGGGGGCGGATCGGTGCCATTTCAACAGCTCGAGCGCACGGGAAGTGGCGGTCATCGCGATCTCAGCCGCCGGTCCCATCGGGATAGACGTGGAATGGACGCAGGGGACGACGCCGCTGGATCGGGTGGCAGCGCGATTCTTCTCGGAGTCCGAACGGGAAGCCCTCGCGGCCTGCCCTTCCGCCAGCCGGCGGGAACAATTCTTCCGGACCTGGGTCCGCAAAGAGGCCTTTCTGAAGGGGCTTGGTGACGGCATCTCGGCACGCATCCGGGTCACCCGACTCGGCGGTGCCGCAGACTTCGAGGCGGCGGCAGCGGTGGAGGATGGCTGGATGGTGCGAGACCTTGCCGGCCTGCCAGCGGGCTACCTGGCCAGTGTCGCGACGCGAGCAGGCCACGGGGCGCAGACCGAACCGCCGGACGGCGGGCGCCAGCACCATGATTCGGCAGGGGCACGAGCGGCAGACCACGATGCAGGCATTGCGGTTCAACCACGGCACTGAGGGGAACAGGAAACATGGCACAGGAACGACGTCCGGTAGTCATCATCGGGGGAGGTCCGGCGGGAACCTCGGCGGCACTCTGCCTGCGGAAACTCGGTCATGAAGTGAAGCTGTACGAGAAACTCAAGTTTCCGCGCTACCGGATCGGCGAGTCACTGCTCCCGGGAACGCTGTCGATCCTTTCCCGACTGGGGGTGGCCGACAAGGTGAACGAAGCCGGGTTCGTGAGGAAGAACGCCGCCACCTTCATCTGGGGCGGCGGACGGCCACCCTGGTCCTTCACCTTCGGCACGCCCAAGACGGCGCCTTGGGTCTACGACCACTCGCTCCAGGTGACCCGGGCCGAGTACGACCACATCCTGCTCAAGGCCGCGGCCGAGCGCGGGGCGACGATCCATGAGGAATGCGAGATCACCGATGTCGAATTGAGCAGCAACGGGGTCCCCAGCCGAGTCAGCTGGAAAAGTGCCGACGGCGAGGGGACCGAGGAGACCGATTTCGTCGTGGACGCCTCGGGGCTCCGGGGTTCGCTCTCGCAGAAGCTGACCACCCGCCAATGGGACAAGTACTACCGCAACATGGCGATCTGGTCGTACTGGAAGGGTGGCAAGCGGTACAAGGGCGACCTGGAGGGCAACATCTTCTCCGTCACCTTCAAGGAGGGATGGTTCTGGATCATCCCGCTGAAGGACGACACCTACAGCGTCGGCGCGGTGACCTCGATGGAAAACAACGAGAAGATCCGGGAGATGGGGGCCCAGGCGTTCTACATGGACTGCCTCAAGCAGTGCGACCTGGCCATGGAGATCCTCGACACCGCGGAGCAGTGCGACGAGGTCCGGATCCTCAGGGAATGGTCGTACGAGGCGAAGGAGCTGTCGCACCATCCCGCCTTCTTCTGCGGCGACTCGGCGTGCTTCATCGACCCGCTGTTCTCCTCCGGGGTCCACCTGGCCACCTACTCCGGGATGTTGGCGGCGGCGGCCATCGATCACCTGTACCGCCACCCGGAGGACAAGGACGAGGTCCATGCCTGGTATGACAGCTCCTACCGCGAGGCCTACCAGCGCTATCACAAGTTCGTGGCCGCCTTCTACGCCTGCAACGACGAGCCCGACTCGACCTTTTGGACCAACCGGAAGATCGACGGCGCTCGCGACGCCAAGTTCGAGGGCAAGCAGTGGTTCACGGCCCTCACCGGGGAGACCGTCGATGCCGATGCCGCCGGGGTGGAGGAGGTGGAGCAGGGCGCCTCGACCCTGGCCCAGCTCTGGCAGCACGGCACCTCGGAGATCAGTGACGAATACGACGGCAGCGAGCTCGCCCACCGCCGCCTGGCCTTTGCCAGCAATCTGCTCAAGCAGTTCATGCAGATGGCCTCGATCGAGTGGGCCGGGCAGGAGGTGCGATTGCAGTCCTCCTTCCGGGTGCACCCGACCGCCTTCACGCTGGAGCGCCAGCACTTCCTCGGCGATGAGTCGGGCCGCACCATGCGGGCCTACGCGTTGAGCCAGAGCCATCGGGCCCTTTTCGAGGAGCTGCGCCAGGCCCCGATGAGCTTCCAGGACCTGATGGGCCGCCTCAAGGCCCTCGACTCCAGCGGCACGCCGCTCCAGATCATCGGGCGGCTCAACGAGGAGCATTTCATCCGCGGGTTCGACAAGGCGGGCGAACGGGTCCGGATCCAGAGCGCGCTGCGGTTCGGTGGCGTGGGCTCCGAGGACGATATTTCCTAGTCACAAGCACTTCCCGGTCCCGCGCCCGCCCCCACGGCGGCGCGGGGTCCGGGGGCAAGGAGCAAGATCGTGAGCAAGCAAGAAATCGTGGAGCTGATGCTGGCCCTGCTGCAACAGACCCTGGATGCCCACAACGTCGACGAAGGCGGGGCAGCGGCCCGCGCCACCAGCGAGCTGGCCCTGATCGGGGAGGAGGCGGCGGTCTCCTCGATGGCCCTGGTCTCGTTCATCGCGGATGTCGAGTCGACCCTGGCCGAGGACCACGGCGTCGCCGTCACCCTGGTCAGCGAGCAGGCGTTGTCGCGGAAGCGGAGCCCGTTCCGCAACATCGACGCGCTGGCCGACTATGTGGTCGAGTTGGTGGCCACACCAGCCGAGATCGGTCAGGGATGACCGACCCCGGGGCGGACCAGAACCACATCGACTGGCAGCTGGCACGCTTTGCCGAAGGTGCCGGCCAGCCGGCGGTCATCTGGCGCGATCGGGAATATTCGTTCAGTGACCTGGCGGCGGGCTATCACGAGTGGCTGGCCCGGCTCACCGCAGCCGGGATCGGCCCCGGCGCATCGGTGGCGGTGATCGGGGATTTTTCCCCCGCCTCGGTGTCGGCCCTGATGGCCCTGGTCCGGCTGGACTGCATCCTGGTCCCGTTGGCTCGCGAATCGCGGGACCAACACGCCCAGTTCCTGGAGATCGCCGAGGTCGATGCCACCATCACCCTCGACGATGCGGACCACGGCGTCATCGCCACCCACCCTCTGCGCCGGAACCACCCGCTGCTGACCACCCTGCGGGAGCGCGGTGAGCCGGGGCTGGTGCTGTTCAGTTCGGGGTCCACCGGCAAACCCAAGGCGATCCTGCACGCGTTGCCGCAGCTCCTGGAGAAATTCCGCAAGCCACGGCACTGCTATCGCACCGTCACCTTTCTCCTCTTTGACCACATCGGCGGCTTCAACACCCTGTTCTACACCCTGGCCAACCTCGGCTGCGTAGTCGTGCCGGAGGAGCGCAGTGTCCGAATGGTGTGCCGGGGCATCGAGCGGCATGGTGCGGAGCTGCTCCCCACCTCCCCATCGTTCCTGAACCTGCTGCTGCTGGGGGATTCGTACCGTGATTTTGACCTGTCGTCGCTCAAGCTGGTGACCTACGGCACCGAGGTGATGCCGGAGCGCACTCTGGAGCAGCTGTCCGAGGCGCTGCCGCACGTCCGCCTCCAGCAGACGTACGGACTGTCCGAGCTGGGCATTCTCCGCTCCAAGTCGGCCTCGAACCGGTCGCTGCTGGTACAGGTCGGCGGCGAGGACTACGAGACCAAGGTGGTCGACGGCACCCTCCGCATCCGCGCCAAGTGCTCGATGCTGGGCTACCTGAACGCGCCGAGCCCGTTCGATGCCGATGGCTGGTTCGACACCGGCGACAGCGTCATCCAGGATGGCGAGTACTACCGGATTCTCGGCCGGGTTACCGAGATCATCAATGTCGGCGGGCAGAAGGTCTATCCGGCGGAGGTGGAGAAGGTAATCGCCGAGATTCCCGGGTTTGACGATGTGGCGGTGGCCGGCGAAGCCCACCTCCTGCTCGGCAACATCGTGGTTGCCACGGTCCAGATGCGCGAGCCACTGCCTGCCGCCGAGGTCAAGCGCCGGATCCACGAGCACTGCCGCGGGCGGCTGCAGCCGTACATGCTGCCGGCAAAGGTCAAGGTGGTCACCGAATCCCTGGTCAACAGCCGGTTCAAGAAAGTGCGCCGCGCCACGTGAACGGAGTCAGCGAGCTCGATCCCGGCAATGCCACCGACGTGGACCACGTCGCGAGGCTGTACGAACAGTTCCTGCCGACCAGTCCGGTGGTCCGGCTCGGGCCCCGCTTCCTGCGCGAGTTCTTCTTTACCCGGCTGGTTCGCGATGACCTGCTCGGTGCCCTGGTCTGTCGGATCGAAGGGCGGGTCGTCGCCTTTGTGTCGTGGACCGACCACCCCGCAGATTTCATCGGCCGCGGGATCAAGCGCCACTTCCTGGCCCTGTCGTGGATCATGCTCCGGAGCATCGCGTCCCGCCCGGTCTTCGTCCGCGACCTCGTGGCCACGCTGCGGATGGTGTCCAAACGATCCGGCGATGGCGGCGAGGCTCCCGCACCGGCCACCATCGAGGCGATCTCCCTGGTGGTCCCCCCGGAGTTCCAGCGGCACGTACCACCCGGCGGCACCGCCCGGCTCACCGTCAGGCTGGTGCGCGAACTGGCCACTGCGGCACGAGCCCGGGGAGTCCGCCGGGTGCTGTATGTCGTCCAGCCGTCCAACACCGCCTCGTGCATCTTCTTCAGCGGCATGGGATGTGACTTTGAGAAGCGCACCTATGCCGGCGAAGCGGTCTACGTCTACACTCACGAGCTCTCCGAGACATCGGCATGAGCGCCGGCCTGCCGCCCAGCGAAGCGGCGCCCGACTCGCCGGTGGCCCTGGTCACGGGGGCCCGCAAGGGAATCGGCCGTCACCTCGCGGAGCACCTGCTCCGGGAGGGGTACCAGGTGGTCGGCTGCGGCCGCGGCACCGAGTGCTGGTCGGCCCCGGGATTTGAGTACCAGCAGGCCGACGTGGCCGACGAGGCCCAGGTGCTGGCCCTGTTCCAGCGGATTCGCACCCTGTATGGCCGCCTCGACGCCGTGGTGAACAACGCCGGACTGGCGTTCATGAACCATTCGCTCCTGACCCCCGTGGCCACCTTGGAGCGGATGCTGCGTACCAACGTTGCCGGGACCTTCCTGGTGAGCCGGGAGGCGGCCAAGCTGATGCGGAAGCGCAAATTCGGACGGATCGTCAACCTCTCCTCGGCGGTGGTGCCGCTCCGGCTCGGCGGGGAGTCCGGCTACCTCGCCTCGAAGAGCGCCGTGGAAATGTTGTCCCAGGTCATGGCGCGAGAGCTGGCAGAACTGGGGATCACCGTCAATGTGGTGGGACCCGGACCGACCGATACCGACATGACCCGCGGGGTGCCACCCGCCAAGCTCGACCTGCTCCGCGAGCAGTTCTTTACCAAGCGCTTCACCACCATGGAGGAGATTGCCCACGTGGTGAGCTTCTTCCTCCACCCCGAGAGCGCGGCGATCACCGGCCAGGTGCTCTACCTGAATGGCGTCCCGAATACCTGAGCCGCAGGCTTTCGCCGAGTGGGGCGCAGAGTCGGGGCTCCCGACCGGCGCTGGCGTGCGCCGGCTCCTGCCGGTCGATATTCCCCAACTGATCGCCCTGGTGGAGGTGGCGCTGCCGGACACCATGGCGGCGCGTCTCGGCCGGCGATTCGCCGTGCAGTACTTCCGCGGGCTGCTCACAGAGCCCGCAGTTCACGTGGACGGGTATTACCACGCCGGTGAACTGGTCGGATTCATCGTCTACACCGCGGATGTCGCGGCCGCCCTGCGCGCGGTGTATGTAAAGCACGCCGCCCGCCTGACCTGGGCGCTCCTGCCAGCTCTGGGCTCGTTCGCCCGGATTGCGTTCGTGGCTCGGATCGCCTGGGCAATCCTGGCCGGGGGCCGCGAGGCGGGGAGCGAGGTCCCGGCGGAGTTGTTGTCCATCGGCTTGCTGCCGGCGGTGCGCGGCAAGGGGCCGAGCGCCACCCCGGTGGCCACGCCGGTCGCGACGGCCCTGGTCGACCGGGCCTGCGACAACCTCGCCCTGCGGGGTGTCGCTGCGGTAAAAGTGTTCTGCAAGGACGAGGCACTCGACCCCGCGGCAAACCGCTTCGTCCGGAAGATGGGATTCGTCGCGGGGGGCAGGGTCCGTCGATTCGGCCTCGATTCGATCCTCTACCTGCGGACGCTCACCCCCCCGGACACCGATCGCCCCACCTCAGCTGACGCTGGAGGAGCCGGTGCCTGACAAACGGACCGTGACCAACACACGGCTGGGACGGCGGGAGGCCGCAGTCATCATGCTGGCGGCGGTGGCGTGGTATCTCCCAGGCATCTGGTGGGGCCTGCCGGTGGATGCCGAGCCGCTCTATCGAGCGTTGTGGGGGGTGGATGAGCTGGGGCCCTCCGGGGCACTCAACGCCATCAGGGTGCTGCTGGGCGGCGAGGTGTACCCAAGCCCGCAGTACCCGCTGGCGCACTATTTCGTGCAGGCGGTCTTCGTGTGGCCCTACCACCTGGCGATGCGGGTGGCCGACAACGTCGGGTTTGCCGCCCAGACCGATTCCCTGGCCACCCTCGTCCTGCTGCATCGGTTTCCCAGCGTCCTCATGGCGGCCGGGACCGCCACCGCCGCCGCCGCGTTCATCCGCCGGGTCACGGGGAGTGTGGCGGGCTCCTGGTTTGCGGCGGTGGCCGTCGCGACGATCGGCCCGCTAGCCTACTATGCCCGCACCAGCAACGTGGATGCCGGCGCGCTCTTCTGGAGCATGCTGGCGCTGGCAGTGGCCGTGGCGGCGCTCCAGGATGGGCTGACAGCGCGTCGCGCCGTCTGGCTCGGACTCTGCGCTGCGGCGAGCATTGCCACCAAGGACCAGCAGTACGCCTTCCTGGTCGGCATCGGCGCAGTCGTCGCGGTGGCGCACTTCCGTCGGGCCCCGGCGAGTGCCCGCTGGAGGGCGCCCCTGGTCGGGCTTGGTGTCTCATCGGCGGCGTACCTTGTCCTGAGCGGTGCGGTGCTGCTGCCCCGATGGTTTGGGGGCCACCTGGCGTTCATCCGTGAGGGTGGCGCCAGCGGAGTCCCCGAGCCCTTGCTGGAATTGATCGGAACGTATGCCGCCAGCCCGGCCACCCTGGTGGGCTACAGCAGGGTCGCGGCCGACTCGGGCGCGCTGCTCGCGACCGCAGTGGGCTTGCCGATGCTGGCGCTGGCACTGCTCGGTGGCGTTCACCTCTGGCGAACTTCCCGGCCACTCCTGGCACTGATGGTGATACCCGTCCTGGCGCTGGGCGCCGGGGTGATTGTCCCGGTTCGCTTTGTCCTCCCCCGCTTCCTCCTGCCGGTGGACCTGATCGTCTGCCTCCTCGCCTCGTTCGGCCTCGCCGAGGGACTGCGCCACGCGCGCTGGCGCCGGCTGGCGCAGACGATGGCCGCGGTGGCGCTGGCCTGGACTACCCTGCGCAGCGGCGACCTGGCGTGGCAGATGCACCGCGACTCCAGGCAACCGGCGGCGGCATGGCTGGAGGCCCAGTTGCAGGTGGGCGACACCCTCGGCTACTACGGCGCCCGCCGCAAGCTCCCCACGCTGCGGCGAGACATCGTCGTCATCCCGGCGCCCGACCAGTACCTGCCCGACGAGGTCTATGGCCCCGAAGGCCCCATCTCCCCTGCCCCAGCGTTCCTGATCGTCATACCGCAACGCGAGTCCGAGCTGGTCCACGAGTGGAACCTGCCGGCGGAGGTCTTTGACCAGCTCGTGGCCGGTACGCGCGGCTATCAACAGGTGTATGCCCACCAGACCCGGGCGCTGTTTTCGCGTCCCATGGGCCTGGCTCCGGCGGTCAACCCCCCGGTCCGGATCTTTGCCCGGGACGACGTTGCCGCGCGGCTTCCTGGTCCCAGGATCCTGACGCTGCCGGACCCGGTCCGTTCTGCCGCGGCTCCGCTACCATGACTTCCTGCGAGCGATCGGCGCCGTTCCTCTGGGTCACAGTACTCATCCTCAGCGCGGGGCCGGTCCATGCCCAGACCCGGACCGTGCTCCACGGCGTGACCTTGATCGATGGCCGAGGTGGTGCGCCGCTCTCCCAGGCAAGGATCATTATCGAGCACGGTCGGTTCACTTGCGTCTCGGGTCCCGACGGCTGCCCTGCGGTCCCCACGGACCGGCAGGTGGATCTGACCGGGCGCTGGATGACGCCCGGGCTGATCGACACCCATGTGCATCTTCCCTTTGGCCTTGCTCCCGACGGCCTCCCGCGCCAGCAGCGGCTCCGGTTTGCCCTCGGGATCACCACCGTTCGCGATGCCGACTCGCGCTCGGTCGAGGTCGCGCTGGCGCGGCGCTCGGCGCTCGAGTCGGCCGACTCCACCACACCCCGGCTGGTCGTCTCGGCCCGGGTCACCCCGGAATACGCCGAGCGCTTCGGGGTGCCGATCGGTGCCCCACTGGTGGAACAGCTGGCACGAATGGGCGTCGAGGCGATCAAGCTCAAGGAGCCGTTCGGGGATACCCTGTGGCTCGAGGAACTGCGCACCGCCAAGCGGCTGGGCCTGCCAGTGTACGGGCACACCTGGGGTGGGCCTCCGCCAATCCACTTTACCAGGGCGGCTGTCCTCGAAGGGGTCAGTGGCATCACCCACCTGATGGGGATTGCCCTGGAGATCCAACCCGCCGGGGTGTCGCTGACCCCGCCAGATTCCGCCACCGAGGCGGAGATCTACGCCTGGGGCAAGACTCTCTGGGAGTCGGTCAGCCCGGCACGAGCGGACAGCATGTTGACCATCATGCTCGAACGCGGGGTCTGGCTGGAGCCCACGCTGGCCACCGAATTCCACTGGGGTCGCGACATCCCGCTGCCCGCGGCGCTGGACTTCCTCGGCGAAGCCCGCCGTCTCGGCTCGTATCTCCCCGGCCGCGCCCGGGCTCCGGGACGAGCCGGACCGGTCGTGCCTGCCGCCTGGACACCGCAGGCAGCGCTGGTCGGGAACTTCATCCTCCGTGGAGGGCTGGTCATTGCCGGCTCGGACGGAAAGCTTGCCGGACTGGCGCTCCACGAGGAGATGCGATTGATCGGCGAAGCGGCGGGATCGCCGATGGCTGGCCTTCTCGCCGCCACCCGCAATGCCGCCATCGCACTCGGGCGGGATGATCTCGGTACCATCCAGCCCGGCAAGACCGCCGACGCCGTCATCTACTCAGTGGACCCACTCGGTGCCTCTGACGCCACCCTGGAGATTCTAGAGGTGATCAAGGGAGGCGTACCTCATCAGTCCGACTCCCTCCTGGCTGAGTTCCACGCGGAATACGACCTCCGGGTTCGCGCCGCCTGGCGCGGGCGGGTCATCCGCGGGCTCAAGGTTCTCCTGGTCGTGGCAGTGGTCGGGGGACTCCTCCTTCTGGCATGGCGACGTTTGCGGAGAGCCTGAGGCGGGAACGAGGCGCCACGATACGCCCGCCCCGCCTTCCCAATGAAACGACCCTGGCGCGGCGGAACAGCGTGGAGATTGCCGAAGGCGGCTCGATTGTTGCGTAAATGCAACGCCCTGGAACTAAAGCTCGCCCCCTCGGCCGAGTAGCCGCGGGCATGGGTCATGCTTTGACCCACCGAGTTCGCCGTCACCTTGTCAGGCGTGAATTTCGTGCCCGGTGCTCTCAACTCGTTCGTCAGTTGCAGGAAGGGAATTTTGATGTCCGATCCGCATTTCGTGATCCTCGGTGCCGGCCCGGCGGGCTGCGGCGGTGCCGCCCAGTTGCGACGTGGCGGCCATGGGAAGGTGACGCTGGTGGAGCGCGGCGCCGTCGCCGGGGGCAACGCGGGCAGCTTCCTGCACGGGGGGATCTGGCTCGACTTCGGCAGCCACCGCCTGCACTCCGCCGTGGACCCGGCCATCCTGGCTGACATCTACGCCCTGCTGGGCGACGACCTGGGACATTTTGACCGGCACGGCAGGATCCGGCTCCGCAACCGCTGGTTGCACTTTCCGATCAAGGCACTCGACCTGCTGCTGCACCTCAATCCGGGCTTTGCCCTCAGCATGTTGCGCGACATGGCCCAGCGAACCCTGCTGCCACGGCCGCCGGAGGGGAACACCTTTGCCTCGGTGCTCCGTGCCAATCTGGGCCCGACGATGTGCGAGCAGTTCTATTTCCCCTATGCCCGCAAGCTCTGGGGGCGGGACCCGTCCGAACTCTCCGGTATCCAGGCCCGCAAGCGGGTCACCGCCGGCAGCTTCTCGAAACTGCTCAAGCGCCTGGTCAAGCCGCCCGGCAAGGGCAAGTTCTACTATCCACGCGAGGGGTACGGCCAGATCAGCCGGGCGTACGCCGATGCCGCCGTGGCGGCGGGTGCCGACCTCAGGTTCAACACGTCGGTGGAGGGCCTTGAGCGGCCCGGCGCGGATGGCCGCTGGCGGGTAACCCTCAACCGCGGCGGTGTGCAGGAGGTGCTCGAGGCCGATCACGTCTGGTCGACCATTCCGGTGACCCAGGTGGCGCGGATGATGCGGCCGGCGGCGCCGCCCGAGGTGCTCGCCGCCACCGAGGCCATCACCTACCAGGGGATGATCCTGGTGTACCTGGTGGTCGAGGTGGACCAGTGGACCACCACCGATGCCCACTATTTCCCCGAATCCAACGTCTCGGTAACCCGGGTCTCCGAGCCCAAGAACTATTTCCTGAGCAAGGAGCCCAAGGGCCGGACGGTGCTCTGCGCCGAGGTGCCCTGCACCCCCGACGGCGCGCTGTGGCAGAAGACGGATGCCGAACTGGGGGAGCTCGTCGCAGCCGACCTGGCCCGGGCGGAGATTCCGCTGCCGAAGCCTGCGGTCGAAGTCTTTACCCGGCGCTTGCGCCAGGCATATCCGATCTACACGTTGGGCTACGAGCACGACCTCGGCACCATCGATCGCTGGGTCGAGTCCCTCCCTGGGTTCCTGAGCTACGGTCGCCAGGGTCTCTTCGCCCATGACAACCTCCACCATGCGCTGTTCATGGCGTACAGCGCCGTGGACTGCGTCCAGGCCGGCCAATTCGATCAGGACAAGTGGGCCGGCTACCGGAAGATCTTTGCGACCCACGTGGTGGAAGACTAGGTGCTCGACAGCGCGGGCGCGCCTGAGCCGCAGTGGGGGAGACGGGAGCAGGCGGGGCTGCTGCTGCTGACCGCGCTGGCCTTGGTGCTGCGTTTCATCGGGGCCAACAGCGGGCTCTGGATCGACGAGATCTTCTCCCTCGTGGATTCCTTCCGCCTCCCGGTTCGCGAGATCGTCTCAAGCTACCCGGGCGACACCCATCACCCGCTCTACGCCGTGCTTGCCCATCTCTCCCTGGTGGCCTTTGGGGAGTCGACGCTCAGCATCCGGCTTCCCTCGATCATCGTGGGTGCTGCGTCGGCACCCCTGCTCTATCTGCTCGGCCGGGAGGTGGCGGACCGGCGCGAGGCGGCATTCGCGGCCCTGCTGCTCGCCGTGTCCTACCATCACGTCTGGTTTTCGCAGAATGCCCGCGGCTACGTCATCCTCGCCTGGTGCGCCATGGCGGGGTGCTGGTTGCTGCTCCGGCTGCTGGCCACCGGCCAGCCCCGGTTTGCGGCGGGCTTCGCCGTAGTCACCGCGCTGGGGGCGTATACCCACCTCACCATGGTCTTCATTGCCTTGGGACAGGCACTGACGGTACTGGCGGTCCTGGCGCGCACCGCTCCAGGGCCAGGCCGCAGTCGCCGGTTTCGACTGGGCTCCGCCGCGTTCCTGCTGGCTGGGGCCGGCACGGTGGCGCTCTACGCCCCGGCGCTCCCGCAGGTCCTGGACTACTTCCTCAATCGGCCCTCCCAGCTGGTCGGAGTCTCCACCCCCGGCTGGGCGGTGCTCGAATCGTTGCGGGTCCTGGCGACCGGGTTTGGTGCCGGTCGCGTGGTGCTCGGCGGGGTCGTGGTTATGGTCGGGGCGGGCCTGGTCCTGGCAGGGGCCTTCTCGTACGCTCGGCGCAACGCCGTGGCATTCGGGCTCTTCGTCCTGCCGGGGCTCGCAATCATTGCCGGCGCCTTGCTGGCGCGGGGCACCATGTATCCACGGTTCTTTTTTGCCTTGGCGGGATTCGGGATCCTGATTGGCATCCGCGGCGTCGTGGTGGTGGCTGAGTGGATCGGCCGCCGACTGCCACCGGGTTTCCCAGCCGGGCGCCGTCTCGCCTCCCTGGGACTGGGCCTGCTGGTGGTGCTGTCCCTGGCGTCGCTCCCCCTCAATTACCGCTACCCCAAGCAGGACTTCGTGGGCGCCCTCGACTTCATTGAGGCCCGCCGGGCGCCCGGAGAGATCATCGCCGTCATCGGGGTCACCGAGTTCGCGTTCCGGAAATACCTCGGTCAGGATGCGGCAGTGGTCACCGATGACCCCGGCCTTGCTGTCCTGCGGCAAGGACACGCTGTCTGGTTCGCGTGGGCGTTTCCCCGGTATCTTGCCGGGTCCGCGCCCGACGTGCTGGCGACCCTGGAGCGTGAATGCGGGGAGCCCGCCACCTTCCGGGGAACGATTGGCGGGGGAGATGTCCACGTCTGTCGCCTGGAGCCGATCCCGTGAAGCTCATCATCCAGATTCCATGCTACAACGAGGCCGCCACCCTGGCCCCCACGGTGGCGGCGCTGCCCCGGGTCCTGCCAGGCATCACCACGATCGAGGTCCTGATCGTCGATGATGGCAGCCAGGATGGGACCGCCGATGTGGCCACCGGCCTCGGTGTGGACCACGTGGTGCGCCACCACACCAACCGCGGGCTGGCGGCGGCGTTCCGGACCGGGCTGGAGGCGGCGCTGAAGCTGGGCGCGGACATCATCGTCAACACCGATGCCGACAACCAGTACCACGCCGATGACATCGCCGCCCTGGTCGAGCCGATCGTGAACCGCCGCGCCGAACTGGTCGTGGGAGACCGCGGGGTCGGCTCCCTCCCCCACTTTCCCTGGTACAAACGGTGGCTGCAGCGCCTTGGCAGCTGGGTCATCGGCCGCGCCTCGGCCCTTCACACCCCCGATGCCACCAGCGGGTTCCGCGCCCTGAGCCGCGAGACGGCACTGCGCACCCTGGTGCTCAGCACCTATTCCTACACGCTCGAGACCCTGATCCAGGCCGGCAGCAACCGGGTGCCGGTGGTGTTCGTCCCGGTCCGGGTCAATCCGCAGACCCGACCCTCGCGGCTGATGCGGAGTATCCCCCATTACATCCGAAACTCCTCCGCGGCAATCGTCCGGGCCTACGCCATGTACCGCCCGCTCACCATCTTCAGCACCATCGGCACCCTGCTCATCCTGGTGGGGACGCTGCCCGGCGCGCGGTTCGTCTGGTTCTACCTCTCGGGTGACCGGGCTGGCCACGTTCAATCGTTGATCCTGGCCGCGATCCTGATCATCGTGGGGTTCCAGGTTGTGCTGATCGGACTGCTGGCCGATGTGCTGAGCGCCAACCGAAAGATCCTCGAGGAAGCGTTGTATCGACTCCGCCGGATGGAGCTGGACCCGCCACGCTCTCCGGACCGCCCGACCACCCGGCCGGAATGAAGCCCGCTGAACCGCCCGCCCCACCCCGGTGGGGCCGCCTTGCCCTTCGCATCCTCGGCAGTGCCCTCATCCTCGGGGTGCTGCTCGCCCTCGTGCCGCTTGGCGAACTGCGTGACGCCCTGGGTCGAGTGCCACCTGCCATCTGGGTCGGCGCACTCGCCATCTACCTCAGCCTGCACCTGATCGGCGTGTCCAAGTGGCGGCTCCTGATGAATGGTGCCGGCGCAGGCCTGTCATTCCCCGACACCGCCCGGTGCTACTACTACGGGTTGTTCGGCAACATTTTCCTGCCCTCGATCGTCGGCGGGGATGTGGTGCGGGCGGGGCTGGCGGCCCGGTTGAGCCGTTCCAGGAGCGGGGTCATTCTGGGCAGCCTGGTGGATCGGACCCTGGACACGGCCGGCCTCGCTGCCGTTGCCGGGCTCGGGGCGCTGATGGTGCCCACCGCCCTGGATGAGCGGAGTCGTGCCACCTTCCTCGCTGTACTCGCCTTCATGGCGGTCGGGGGCGCGGCGTTTATCGCAATCGTTGCCCTGGTCCCCTGGGTCCGGCGGCTGCCGTACCGCATTCGCCGCAAACTGGTCACCCCGCGGCGGGCTTTCCTGGCACTCCGCCGCCAACCGGGGCGGCTGGTCACGTCGCTGCTGCTGGGCATCATGCTGCAGACCCTGCTGGTGCTGCTCAACGCCTGGCTGGGGAGGGTGATGGGGGTGGACATTCCGATCGGGGTGTGGCTGTTCGTCTGGCCGCTGGCCAAGATCGCGGCGATCCTCCCGGTGACGCAGGGAGGGATCGGGGTCCGGGAAGGCGCGCTGGTGGTGCTCTTCCAGCCATTCGGGGTACCGGCGGCGGCGGCGATGGCCACCGGGCTCGTCTTTACCGCCATCGTCATGCTGGGGGGTCTGGTGGGCGGTGTCATTGCCCGGGTGCTGGGACACCGCCGCGCCGCCTAACGGACCTTTGCCAGTGCCCCGCCGTCGCCGAACCAGTATCCCACCACCTCCCCGATCCCCCATGACACCACGAAGAGTCCGATCAGCGGAAAGGTCCGCAGACGCAGCCCCCCTGCCACCTGCTTGGCCGCCAGACTCCGCATGATCCGCAGCAGCAGCACCGGGGGCAGCAGCACCGCGGCGGCACCCATCACCAACCGCTTCGGCAGCGGCGCCCCACGCACCCGGGCGCCGGCATAGGAGCGCGAGTACAGGTAGCGCTGCGACAGGTACTCCCCAAACCCGAAGTGCTTCTTGTGACCCACCACGATGTCCGGGCGGCACTCCAGCACCACTCCATCTTCCCGCATCGCATCGTGCAGCCGATTCTCCCACTTCCCCTCGGCCGTCACGTCCCGGTATCGCACCAGCAGCTCTCTCCGGTAGCCGACATTGTTGCCGGGAAGCCACGCCGATGGCCCCGCCGGGAGGGGCGGCAGGCAGGCACTGTACTCACACAGGAAGGTGGCCCAATCGAGCAATCGATCGGTGGCCGCATTCACGATCGGCCCGCCCACCACCTCGTGCCCTTGAGCCAGGGCATCGAGCAGTTGTCGTCCCCACGCCGGCGGCACGATGACATGATCCTCAATCACGGCCACCACCGGGGCACCGGTCTCCTGAAAGGCGCGGTGCCGCATCATCGGGATCGTGGTACCGGCATCGACCGGGATGAATCGCACCGCGGGAAAGGTGCGTCGGACCTGGTCCCTCAGCTCTCCGCCAAGTCGGTCCACCACAATTGTTTCGAGGGAGACCCGGTCGCGCATTGCCTCGACCGCCTCGAGGCAGCCCCGCAGATCATGCCAACCATTGACCGACGGGATGACGACGGAAAGTTCAAGCGAAGCCATCAACGCTCCTGGTGGGTGGCGGAACGACTGGGCCGGCGGGGCACCAGGCGGTAGAGCATCGCTTCCAACCGCTGGGTAAAACGGATCGACAATGGAAAGGTGGACCGCGCCGGATTCGGCAGCTTGATGCTCCGGATCCCGGCCAGGTTTGCGCCCGCCACATCGGTCAGGTGCTGATCCCCGACCATGACGACACCGGCCGGGGAGCCACCGAGTTCCGCGACGGCCAGGCGCACCAGATCGGCGTTGGGCTTGCGCAGCACCACCGCCCCCTCGGCGAGGCGTGCGGCCAGATCCTCTGCCGTCCACGAGTCCACCCCTCCGGCAATTCGCCGCATCAGCACCCGGGGCCCCACCTGGTACCCTCGCATCACCGGCATGTCGGGGAAGAGGGCGCCAAGCTCGGTGAACCGCCATTCCGGCGCGTTCGAGAGGATGACGTGGCGAAGGTGCGGGCGTTGGCGCAGCGCTTCGAGGCAGGCCGCGGCCTCCGGCAGCAGCTCGGTGCGGTGGTACGCCGTCAGGGTGCCGTCGATGTCCCAGATGAATGCGGTGATCCCGTGGTCGTCCACGAACGGGGGATCGATCCGGGCGACCGACTCCAGGGTCCAGGTTGGCGTCATGCTGCGCAGGAGCAGCGGCCATTGGCCCAGCGATTGGGCTACGGTGCCCAACGGGGAATCGCGCCCGGCGAGCCGACTCATACCGTCAATGCCGGAAGCGCGCCGCGCCGCAGCGTGATGCCGCCGAGCAGGGTGAGCATCCCGAGATAGGCAGTCGCCCCCAGCGCGATCATGAGCACGAGTGGGGCATCTCCCACCAGCACCACCGCGGCCGCCATCGCGGCGGCGGCGGCGAGGATCCGCCAGAACCTCCTCGGGTGAGTCATCGGCAGGTCCAGTCGCCGCGCAAAGACCCCAGCCAGGATCGTCCGCACGACCTCGGTGGCGACGGTGGCCCACGCGGCGCCGGCGAGGCCCCATCGGGGAATCAGGAGCAGGTTGAGCAGGAGGTTGGTTCCCGCCGCCCAGGCCACCGTCTGGAGCATCCAGTCCTGTCGGCCCTGCGCCAGCAGGCCCGCCTGCGAGACATTCCGGATGACCGCGATCGGCAGCAGCAGGAGCAGGATCTGCAGCGGCTCAACCGCCATGGCGTACGCCGGCCCGAAGATCAGGGCGATCATCGGGGCCGCCACCAGGATGCCACCGACGGACACCGGCATCGCCCCGGCCAGGACCTGGGCCATGGAGTTGTCATAGAGGCCTCTGGCCCGGGCCGGATCGCTGCGCAGCCGGGTCAGAGCGGGAATCAGGCTCATGGTGTACGCGGTACCCAGGTTCAGGAAGAAGCTGATCAGGGTGTAGGCGGCGGCGTAGAACCCGAGCGTGGCGGAATCCCGGAGGATGCGAAGGAAGATGAAATCACTGTTGAAGATGGCCAGCCCCAGCAGCGCGTGGGCCACCATCGGCCACGACCGCGACAGGAGTCCACGCACCATCGCCGGGCGCAGCCGGACTCGAAGGCCCTTCACCCCCGCCGGAAGGAGCCGGATCAGCAGGGCCGCCCCGAGGCTTTCTCCCAACAGCAGGGCCAGGGGCACCCGGACCAAGTCATCGGGCCCATGCACCGCGGCCACGACTACGATCGCGGTCACCGCTTCGCTGAGCATCCGGGCCAGCGCTGCCCGCCCGGGCTGTTCCAGCCCGAGATGCACCCAGCGGGTGCCCATTCCCACCGCCAGCAGGGTGAAGGCGTACACCGCCAGGATGGTGCCCTCGGGCTGCGGGAGGGCAAGGATCCCCACCGCCGCTGTCACCGCGATCAGCACGACTCCAACGAGGAGACGAGCGCCCAGGACGTCGGGCAGTGTTTCGGCCAGCCGCGCCGGGTCCGCGGCCACATCGTGGATGCCGAGCATCTCGACGCCACAATCGGTGATAAAGGTCAGGTAGAGCAGGACGGCTGTCGCGAAGACGATCACCCCGTACGTCGAGGCACCGAGTGTCCTGGCCAGGTAGACCGTCGCGCCAAACGCAATGAGCCGTGCGGCGACCTCCCCACCGCCGAGCGTGAGGAAGTTTCGCCCAACGCTCGGTACCGCCCCCGCTGGGGCTGGGTTCGACACCCTCAGCCCCGCCCGGTGATGATGCCCCAGAGTTCGCCGGCCGTCCACGCGGTCAACAGAACCAGCAGGATGGGGACGGCCAGGAGGAATCGGAGGGCAGCGCCGCGCCGCAGCTGCGCCCGACCGTGACGCGCCAGGACGACGAACGGGATCACCGGACCCATCAAGACCAGGGCTATCCGGGAGACGACCCCGAGGTGTCGCGCCCGGATGGCGCCGAAGAGGCGCCCCCAGTCGAACCGCTGCGGCAGCAGCGGGAGCAATCGAAGCGGGTGGAGCTGATGATGCACCACCAGTTCCGACGAGAGGTACAGCGTGTCTCCCGCCTCGACCAGCGCCCAATGGACCACCGGCTCCTGATAGCGATCCCGCCACAGGTGACGAGTCTGTTCCAGCGCTGCCCGCTTGTAGGAGACGTTGACATCGCTGACCCAGCGGGCCGGCCCGCTGGCAAACGGAAGCCCATACCGGGAAAAATCACAGACCCAGAACGCCCAGTTGAGGAGGCTGGCGGGGACCGGCTCGATGGCGCCCCCGATCACGCCGAAGGGATGGGCGGCGTGGAGGCACAATATGGTCGCGGCCCAGTCGGGACGGGGCACGCCGCGATCCTCCACGATCGCCACCAGCCCACCGGTGGCTGCCGCCAGGCCGGCGGCGCGGCGGCGGTCGTACAACTCATGCTGGCCGGCTGCGGTGGCAACGGGGTGCTGGGTCGGGACGCCGCCCAGGTCCAGGAAAACCACCTCTGGAAAGCTGGCCCGGAGTTCGGTCAGGGGTCCGACACTGGCGTCGTGGGGTACCAGCACTTCAAGGGTCGGTCCATCCTCCTGGGCCCGCAATCCCTCAAGGAGCCGAGGCAGCGCGGCCCCGCCCTCGACGATCGTCACCACGACTGAGAGGACCGGCTGCGTGGGGACGGGCGATGGCGACCGGGGCATCAGCGCATCGGGCCAAGCACGGGAAGGTGAACGGCTTCGCGCGACTCCGAGCTCCGCCGCACCGCGTCGGCCACCTCTACCGATCGGAGCCCAGCGTGCCCGTCGGCCAGGGCACCACCGGAGGCGCCACCAACCCGGGCCACGAAGTCCCGGAGTTCTTCATCGAAGGAGAGCTGGGTCGTCGAGGTCCAGGACTTGAGCTTCTCGCGGACCATGATTTCCGGATAGAAACGCCGACTGGTGCGACGTGGGCCACCCGGCTCCGCCGGGGCAATCACCAGATTCTGCATCGGAGCATAGGAGCCCCGAACCATCCCCTCGCTGCCATAGGCCTCGACCACCATTCCGTAGCCACGCCACTCCGTCCAGGTGGCGTGGTAGGTGGCGGCGATCCCCGCCTCGTTCCGGAACACCGCCACGGCGTTGTCTTCCGAACCCGGCACCTGGAACACCCGTTCCGACATCATCCCGTAGACGTCCGTGATCTCTCCGAGGAAATACCTGGCCAGATCGCTCAAGTGGATGCCGATATCCATCATGGCTCCACCACCCGAATCAGGCGCACGGAATTGCCAGTCGGCGCGGAAGTTGTGGAGACCGTCATGACCGCCAAAAAGACGCAGGTGATCCAGTTCCCCGATCCGACCCGAGTCGAGCATCGAGCGGATCAGCTGGATGGCCGGGAAGTACCGCAAGTTGAACCCCACAGCCAGGACCCGGTCGGCCGCCTTCGCAGCGTCCACAATCCGGCGGCACCCCTCAACGGTGTTGGCCAGCGGCTTTTCGCACAGCACGTGCATGCCCCGCTCCAGCGCGCCGAGGCAGGCCTCGTCGTGCAGGTGCAGCGGCGAGGACACGAAGACGGCGTCCATCGGCTGATCGAGGAACCGTGCCAGTTCGGTCACCGCCATGGCATCCGGCCCCGCCGCAGCCTTGGCGGCAGCGGGCACCACGTCGCAGACCGCCACCAGCTGCGTGTCGGGGTTGTCCCGGATGGTCTGCGCCCGAAGCGCACCGATGACCCCAGCCCCGACAACACCGATGCGCATCAGAGTGCCACCATTCGATTCAGATGAAGTGTCAGGATCTCGCACCAAAATAGCACAATACATGCCAGCCCCCCTGCCGTGAACCGGATTCCGGCCCGGCGGGGGAAGGTGTCGACATTGGGGACCGAATTCCCTTGGGCCGACCCCTATTCCTGCCCGTACGGCCGCACCGCCGCACGGACCGCCACTACACCCCCACGCTGCAGGTGCAGCTGGATTTGCACGGTGTCTCCCGCCACCGGCATCCGGGACAGGTCCATGAACATCAGGTGGATCCCACCAGGGGCGAGCGTGAGGGAGTCCATCGCCGGGACCGCGACGTGGCTGAGATGACTCATCCGGACCATCCCGTCGGATTCCGAGGTCTGATGGATGGTGGTGGCCCGAGCCCAATCAACGGTTACCGCCAGGAGCGTATCGGGCTCCGGCGTCCGGTTATGGAGCACGAAGTATCCCGCGCCTTGGGCAGGAGTCAGGGGGGCGTAAATGAAGGCGTTGGTCGCCTCGAAGGCAGGTTGCGGCGATCCCGCCTGGCACGAGGCCAGGAGCAGGACGGCGGCGGGGAGAATGAGACGCAAGGGATTGATCCGATCGAGGCGACAGGGAACGACTGGCACCATTGCGATGGTAGCCGACGAGGTGGAATCTCGAAGAAATATATCCCGCCGCCAGATCACCAATCGCGACCGCGCGGGCCGCAGGCCTTCGTCCCTGCCCGGATCCCGCCATATTGTCCTCATGACTGATCCACGCCACCACCCCGCCATCATCGTCGGCGCGGGCCCCATCGGGCTTGCCTGCGCCATCTCGGCCCGGCGCAACGGCATCGATCCCCTGGTGGTCGACCAGGGTGCCATCGCCGAGTCGATCGTCAAGTACCCGATCGGGATGACCTTCTTTACCACCCCGGAGCGGCTGGAGATCGGGGGCCACCCGATGACCTGTGCCGGCGCAAAGACGACCCGTGAAGAGGCGCTCATGTATTTCCGGGGAGTCGTTCGCGCCGAGCAGCTCAACGTCCGCACCTATACCCGACTCGAGAGTGCCGCACCCAAGGATGGCCGGCTGCATTGCCAACTGGCCTCCCAGCGCGGCGCGGAGATCGTCACCACCGACCGACTGGTAATTGCCACTGGCTATTTCGACCACCCCAACCTGCTCGACGTTCCGGGCGAGTCGCTGCCCCATGTGTCACATTGGTTTGACGAAGCCCACCGCACCGCCGGGCAGGACGTGGTCATTGTCGGTGGCAAGAATTCAGCAATCGAGTCGGCCCTCCAGTGCTATCGCGCCGGAGCCCGTGTCTCCCTGGTGTATCGCCGCCCTGAGCTCAAGCCGAGCGTCAAGTTCTGGCTCCGGCCGGACTTTGAGAACCGGGTCAAGGCCGGGGAGATCCGCGCCTACCTCGGCTGCGAGGTGACCGCGATCACCGACCATTCCGTCGAGGTGCGCGACGCCACAGGCCTTGCGCAGTCAATCCCGGCCGACCGGGTCTACGTGCTGACCGGATATCACCCCGACTTTTCACTGCTGCGCCAACTCGGGATTGAGCTTACCGGGCCGGAGGAGCGCCCCACCCACAACCCCGAGACACTCGAGACCAATGTCCCGGGCATCCACCTGGCCGGCAGCGTAACGGCGGGCCGGGCTATCTCTGAGATCTTCATCGAGAATGGCCGCTTCGACGGTGACAAGATCTTCGGGGACTCCACTCAGCGGGCCCGTGCCGACGCTCGGTACGCCGCACATCCCCGCCCGGTGGGAGAGTAAACGCAACCATTTTGGACCTGGCAGAGTCATACCGGGTATCCCTTTGCCCGCGAGGCCCCGTGATCGGTCGGCTCCCCCTCCCCATTCGCCAAGCCCTCCGTTCATTGCGGCGTCGGCCCAGCTTTTCCCTCATGGCAATCGGCATCCTGGCCCTGGGAATCGGGGCCAACGGCGCCGTATACAGCATTCTGGACGCCACCCTGCTGCGGCCGCTCCCCTTTGCCAACCCGGACGAACTGGTCGACGTGACCCTGACCGTGCCGGCCCGCCAGGGCGAGCCAGCCCGTGACGACATGGTCTGGTCCTACCCCAAGTACCAGACCCTTGTCGAGCTGCAGCACTCCTTCAGCCAGACCGCCACCCATCGGGAGAGGTCGGCGACGCTGCTATCGGAGTCCGGGGCCATGCGGTTGGCGATCGAAGAGGTCAGCGGTGGCTACTTTGCCACGTTGGGAATCCGGCCGCTGCTTGGCCGTGACTTCGATGCCAACGAGGACCGCGGCCCCGACGCACCCCGAGTCGTGATCCTGAGTCACGCGCTCTGGCGCTCCCAATTCGGCGGCAACCCGGGGGTGGTGGGCACCCCGATCCGACTGGGAGGCATCCCCACAACGATCATCGGGATCGCCCCCCCGGGATTCCAGGGGTTGGGCGGGCAGGCCGAGCTCTGGCTCAATGTGGCATCCCTGGGAGCCGACGAACTCGGCCAGCGGTGGAGCCACAGTCACAACCTGGTGGCCCGCCTGGCATCTGGAGTGGCCTTTCCCTCGGCACTGGCCGAAGTGCGGCTCCTCGCAACCCAGATCGATGCAGCCCACCCGGCGCCTGTTTCCAACCGGGACCCGATGGGCGCCACCGCGAGGCCGTTGGCTGCCATCCGAACCGACCCCGGTGTCGCTCGCATGGTGATCATCATGGCGGTCGCGGTGGGACTGGTTCTCCTCATCGCCTGCGTCAATCTGGCCAACCTGCTGCTGGCGCGGGCGCTTGGTCGCCGGCGCGAACTGGCGGTGTGCCTGGCGGTCGGTGCCCGTCGGAGCGACATCATCAAGACATTGCTGGCAGAGAGTGCCGTGCTTGGTCTTGCGGGTGGACTCCTGGGCCTGGCGCTTACCTGGCTCGGAGTTCAGGCGCTCGCGACCCTCTGGACCGGTGTCGCTGGAACTGTATCCAACCTGCTGGGCGGCTTGACAGCGATGGGGTTGTCGGGAATCGGGATGTCCTCGGGTGTGGTGGCCTTCCTGATAGGCGTCTCGGTCCTGACGGCGATGCTGGTCGGACTCATCCCGGCGTTGCAAGCCAGCCGACCCGGGCTGGCAGAAGCCCTCCACGGATCTGCGACTCCGACGGGAATCGGTGGGGCGCGGCTCACCCTGCGCGATGGCCTGGTGGCTGCCCAGCTGGCGCTGGCGGTTACCCTGCTGGTTGGGGCGGCGCTCATGATCCGCAGCATGGGCAACCTGCTCAGCACCGATGCCGGTGTCGATCCCACCCGAGTCGCCTCGGCACGCATCGCCATCGCGCCAGACCAGTACAATCCCGATTCCGCCGTGGTCTTCTACGCTACCCTGCTTGAGCGCGTCAGGGCGCTGCCGGGGGTGCAAAGCGCGGCGGTCGGCAATTGCCCGCCGCTCAACGGCGGCTGCAACGGCACCCTGATCTGGTTTCGGGACCGGCCCGAGGTCCCCGAAGGAGGCGAGCCGGCGGTCGGTGTCCACATGGTGTCACCCGATTGGTTCCAGACCCTTGGGGTACGCCTGGTGCGCGGCCGCGATTTCTCGGACGCCGACCGCCGTGGCGGGCCCAGGGTGGTGGTGATCAACGAGACCGCGGCCCGCACCTTCTATCCCAACGAGGATCCGATCGGCCGGCCGGTGGCGGTCGGCCAGGGTGGCTTCCACGTCGGCAGCGCCGAAATCATCGGGATTGTCTCGGATGTCCGTTTCGAGACCCTCGAGGACATCCCGGTGCCCGACGTGTTCATCCCCTACCTGCAGGCTCCCCGCGCCGAGGGAATACTCTTCGTCCGGTCCAGCGGTCGTCCCGACGCCATCCTTCCCGCCCTCCGCACCGTCATCCGGGACCTCGACCCCACTATGCCGGTGTACGATGTCCGGACCCTGACCGACCGTATGGCCCTGGCCACCTTCCAACCTCGGTACACCACCTGGGTGCTTGGCGCCTTCGCAGCGGCGGCGCTCCTTCTGGCGGCCATCGGGGTCTACGCCGTCCTGGGGTACGAGGTGGCCCAGCGCCGCCGCGAGATTGGCATCCGCATGGCGCTCGGTGCCGATTCGGGTCGCGTCGTGCGAGGGATTCTCCGGCACGGGCTGACCCTTGCCCTGCTCGGCATCGTGGTCGGCATCCCGATGGCGCTGATCCTGTCCCGGTTCCTGGTCTCCCTGCTGCACGGCATTACCCCGGGAGATCCTGCCACCTATGCCGGAATCGCCCTGATCCTGACCACGGTGGCGCTGGTCGCCACCCTGCTCCCGGCGCGCACCGCCACCCGCGTCAACCCGATGGAGGCCATCAGGACAGAATAGCCAACAGGCCCAGCCCCACGCCGGAGCTTGCCGGCATGGGCTCTGCCCCCCACACTACACCGGTATCGCGGGTTGGGCACCAATGCCCCACCCGCGCATTCCCGACCGAGGGGGGCGAGTGGCTGCACGAAATATCCTGATGGCGTCTGTGGTCCTGCTGGCCGGTGCAGGCTGTCGTGCGGCTGCTCCCGACCCCGATCCCGGCGTGGCGCGTTTGCTCGCCGAGGAGCGCGCCGCCACTCTCAGCGACCTGCGGTACCAGATCCACCTCGACCTGCCCGCCGATCGCGACTCGGCCGTGACCGGTGTGGCGACGATCAGCTTTACCAGAGGCCGCTCCAGCGCACCCCTCGTCATCGATTTCCGCGCCCCCCCCGAGCACGTGCTCGGCGTGCTCTTGGATGGCGACTCTGCGGCCTTCACCACCCCGAATGGCCACATCGTGCTCCCCGCCGCTGCCGTCGGGGAGGGTGCCCACACCGTCGAAGTTCGCTTCATCAGCACCGACGACGCGCTGAACCGGCAGTCCGACCTCCTCTACGCCCTCTTTGTCCCGGACCGCGCCTCCACCGCAATCCCGGTGTTCGAGCAGCCCAACCTCAAGGCGCGCTTTACCCTTTCGCTCGGGGCGCCGGCCGGATGGAACACCGTGAGCAACGGAGCCCAGCTCTCGCGGGACACTACCGGCACTGGGGGAGCCTTGGTTCGGTTCGCCGAAACCGAACCGATCAGCACCTACCTCTTTACCTTTGCCGCCGGCCGCTTCGACACGGTCCAGGCAGTGCGCGATGGCCGCACCCTGACCATGTACCACCGGGAGTCCGACTCCCTCAAGCTGGCCCGGAACCAGGACGCAATATTCGACCTCCACGCCACCGCTCTCAGTTGGCTGGAGGAGTACACCGGCATCCCGTATCCGTTCCAGAAGTACGCCTTCTTTGCCATCCCTGCCTTCCAGTTTGGCGGCATGGAACACCCGGGCGCCGTGTGGTACCGGGCCGAATCGCTCTTCCTGGACCCGACCGCCAGTCGCAGCCAGGAGCTGGGGCGCGCCAGCCTGATCGCCCATGAAACGGCGCACATGTGGTTCGGGGACCTGGTGACGATGGAGTGGTTCAATGATGTCTGGATGAAGGAAGTCTTTGCCAACTTCATGGCCGCCAAGATTGCCGGACCGGCCTTTCCCGACCTGGACCTGGACCTGCGCTTCTTCCAGGCCAATCACGCCTCCGCCTATGGGGTGGATCGTACCGCGGGCGCCAACCCGATCCGGCAGGATCTCGAAAACCTGCGCGAGGCAGGCTCGCTCTACGGAGCCATCATCTACCAGAAGGCGCCAATCGTCATGCGCCAGCTCGAGGCGATCGTCGGCGAGGACCAGTTCCGCGAGGGACTGCGGCGCTACCTGGACCAGCATCGCTTCAGCAACGCCACCTGGCCGGACCTGATCACCATCCTCGATGGACTCTCCGAGGATGACTTGTCATCGTGGAGCCGAGCCTGGGTCACCGAGCCGGGCCGCCCGAACGTCGATGTCCATCTGGAGGACTCGGTCCTGGTCGTCCTCCAGTCCGACCCAGTGGCTGGGCGCGGGCTCCGGTGGTCGCAACCGGTGGTCGTGGCGCTGGGGCGGAACGGCACGGTGGACACCGTCCGGGTCATGCTGCGCGGGGAGCGGGCAGAGGCTGCCATCCCCCCCGGCCCACCGGTCGATTGGATCCTCCCCGCCGCAGATGGCGTGGGCTACGGTCGCTTCCCGCTCCAGACCGGGTCGCGCCGGGCGCTGCCCGCCGCCATACCCAACATGCCCTCGGCGCTGCACCGATCGGTGGCCTGGCAGGCGCTCTACGAGGAGTTGCTCGACGGTCAGCTCGCACCGACCCAGCTACTTGGAAACGCCCTAAGCGCCCTTGGCACGGAGCAAGAGGAACTGGTCACCCAGCAGCTATTGGGACTGGTGCGCACGGTGTACTGGAGGTTCCTGGCCGACTCGGTGCGGCTCCGGATGGCGCCCGAGGTTGAGCAAGTGCTCTGGGCCGGGCTCGGCCGCGCCGACACGCCGGGACGCAAGGGAGCATGGTTCGGGGCCATCCAAGGGGTGACGTTGACCCAGTCCGGGGTGGCACGGCTGGAGCGCATCTGGCGCCAGCAGCAGCCGCCGGCGGGCCTCCCGCTGACCGAGGTCCAGTACACCTCGCTGGCCGAGGCGCTGGCAATTCGGGGGGTGGCAGGAGCGGAATCAATCCTGGATGAGCAGGAATCCCGGATCA
>JAWXBA010000215.1:0-4206 GCA_034439775.1 Gemmatimonadota bacterium
CGGTCAGCCCTGCGCCCGGGACCTGGATGCCTTCGCGAACCGGGGTGAGGCCGATCTTGCGAACCGTGAGGGTGTAGCGGCCGGGTATGATGCTGTCTACGACGAAAGCGCCCAGGGCGGAAGTCAGGGCGCTGCGGCGGCCGACAATTACTTCGGCGCTGGCGATCGGGGTACCAGCGCTGTCGCGCACGATGCCACGAACAGTGGTGACGGGAGTCTGCGCCGCCAGGGTGGCGGCACCAGTGGAGAGCAGAAGGCCTGCAACCACCAGCGATCGGGGCATCGATCCTCCGAACCAACTGCCGGCACCAGGAGTGGGAGCTACCTCAGAACCGCAGGACGTCTTCCATCGCCGCCTTGATGCTCTCCACCTGGGGCAGGATCACTTCTTCCAGTTCAGGGGCGTAGGCCACGAAGGTGTCGGTGGCCGCAATCCGCTTGACCGGGGCGTCGAGCCAGGCGAACGCCTCGTCGGCGATCTTCGCCGCAATCTCGGCGCCATACCCCCAGCTCAGCGAGTCCTCATACGCCACCAGGACGCGACTGGTCTTCTTGACCGAAGTCATGATGGTGTCCCAGTCCACCGGGCTCAAGCTGCGGAGGTCGATGACCTCGATACTGACACCGTGCTGCTCCTCGAGCTGCTTGGCGGCGGTCAGCGAGCGCTGGACCACCGCGCCGTAGGTGACCACGGTCAGGTCGGCGCCCTCCCGCACCACCTTGGCCTTGCCCAGGGGAATCATGAAGTTGGGGCCGGGATTGGGCGCCTTGTTGTAGGTCTGCCGGTAGAGGTGCTTGTGCTCCAGGAAGAGCACCGGATCCTCGCAGCGAATTGCGGTGCGCAGGAGGCCGCTGGCGTCGAGCGCCGAGCTGGGGCAGACCACCCGGAGGCCGGGGATGCTGGTGAAGACAGCAGCACCGGTCTGCGAGTGGTACGGGGCGCCACCCTTGAGGTAGCCGCCGTAGGTGACCCGGACCACCACCGGCGAGGCAAAGGCGTTGTTGGACCGCCAGCGCATGATGGCCAGCTCGTTGCGGAGCTGCATGTAGGCCGGCCAGATGTAGTCGAAGAACTGGATCTCGACCACCGGCTTCAAGCCGCGAGTAGCCAGCCCGATGGCGCGGCCGATGATATTGGCCTCGGCCAGCGGCGAGTTGTAGACCCGGTCGGAGCCGAACTGCTTCTGCAGCCCCCAGGTCACCTTGAAGACACCGCCCTTCCCCTTCACCTCACCGAGATACGCTTCCTTGCTGACGTCGGCCACATCCTGGCCAAAGACGAGGATCCGCGGGTCGCGGGTCATCTCGTCCTTTATGCAGAGGTTGAGCAGGTCCACCATGGTGGTGGGGTCCCCGGTAAACTGGGGATCGTCCTCGGTGTCGAACTGTTCCGAAGTCGGATCGACATCGGGAGAGTAGACGTAGTCGTAAATGGTGCTGGTGGCGGGCTGCGGAGACGCCAGGGCAATGTCAGTGGCCACCAGCACCTCCTCCTCGACCTCCGCCTTGATCGCCTCGATCTCGGCCTCGGTGGCCACGCCCTGCTCCACCAGGTATACCGGGTACCGGGTGACTGGATCCCGCTCGGCGTCCTCGGCTCGCTCCTCGGGGGTGCGGTAGTGCACCTCATCGTCGGAGAGCGAATGGCTGTAGGGGCGGATGACTTTGGCGTGGACCAGCGCCGGCCCCTTCCGGCTCCGGGCGTAGTCCACCGCCTTGGAGAGCACGTCGTACGACGCCACCGGGTCGCAGCCGTCCACCTGGAGCACCAGCAGCCCCGGGAAACCGGAGACCAGCTTGGAGATGGAGCCACCGGCGGTGTTCACCTCGACGGGGACCGAAATGGCATAGCCGTTGTCCTCGATCAGGTACACCACCGGCAACTTCAGGTTGCAGGCGGTGTTGAGGGATTCCCAGAACTCGCCCTCGCTGGTGGTACCCTCTCCAGCAGAACAGAACACGACCTCGTCGCCCTGGCTGCGCTGTTCCCGATCGTCGATCTCCTCAATCTGGGAATATCGCAACCCCGCTTCGGCGGCGCCGACGGCCTGGAGGAACTGGGTGCCGGTCGGGCTGGAGGCACTGACGATGTTGAGATCCTTGTGCCCCCAATGGGAGGGCATCTGCCGCCCACCCGAATTGGGGTCATCGGCGGCGCCGACAGCACTCAGCAGCTGCTCGGTGGCGGTCATGCCGAGGCCGAGGCAGAGGGCCCGATCGCGATAGTAGGTGTAGAACCAGTCGTAGGCGGGACGGAACAGCTTTGCCGCCGCCGCGAGGACCGCCTCGTGGCCGGCGCCGGAGATCTGGAAGAAGATCTTGTTCTGGCGCTTGAGCTGGATCTCCTTGTCGTCGAGACGCCGAGACAGGAGCATGACCCGGTACATGTCGAGCAGGTCGGACTTCTCGAGCCGGGTCGAGGGCTTGGTCTTGGGGGCGGGTCTGGTGGCCATGCCTGCAAAGATAATCGTCCTGCGAGGGGCGGGGAGGGAACTGTACGACTCCGGATCCGGGGGGGCTTTGAGTGTGGTGAGCGGGAACTGTACGACTCCCTGGCCGGGATGGCTCCGCTCTTGGTAAGCGGGAAAAGCCAAGCATCGGTGTCAGAGCTGTTCGGCTCGCCTCGCTGGGAACCCAGACTGGGCGCGGGGCTATACAGTTCCCACCTACCCTGCTAAGAGCACCCCCGGATCCGGAGTCGTACAGTTCCCGTCACTTGGCCAGCCTCCGCAGCTTCTCCAGCGTCTCCAGCGCGCTGGTGCCCGGCTTCGGGGCTGCGGGAGTCACCGCGAAGAGATCCCGAATATCCAGCAGGATTTCCAGCATGAGCTGGTCGCGCAGGTAGGCGTTGTCCAGGTCGGCCATCCGGCGGGGGTCGTCGCCGGTCTGGGCCTGACTGTACGACTCGCGGTAAAGCGATTCGAGATTGGCGAGGATTCGTTCGCGTGGGCGCATGTTGGAAGGGAGAAGGGGGAAGGGAGAAGGGAGAAGTGGGTGTTGGCCCACCGCGACGATCTGATTGCGAGAAGGTGGTTGACCGGGGCCGAGTTGGGAAGGGGCAGCTGGCTGGCCCCCGGTTCCGGGGTTATGCTACGGCTGGTGTTGCAGCGACTCGTGAATTGTTCGTGCTTCTCCCTTCCCACTTCTCGCTTCCCCCTTCCCACCCATGCCCCTATCCGACAAGACCATCCTGATCCTGGCCGGTCCCCAGTACGAGGACCTGGAACTCTGGTACCCCAAGGTACGGCTCGAGGAGGAGGGCGCCCGCACCGTGGTAGCCGGCACCGGTGAGAAACACTACCAGGGCAAGCGCGGCTATCCGCTGACGGTCGATTGCAATGTGGACGACATTTCGGCAGACCAGTTCGACGGACTGGTGATTCCCGGCGGCTACGCCCCGGACGTGATGCGCCGGTCGGCGAAACTGCTCCAGCTGGTCAAGGAGATCCACGATGCCGGCAAGCCGGTGGCGTTCATCTGCCATGCCGGCTGGGTGCCGATCTCGGCCAAGATCGTCCGGGGCCGGCGGGTCACCAGCGTCGGGGCCATTCGCGACGACCTCGAGAATGCCGGCGCGATCTGGGAAGACAGCGCTGTGGTGGTGGATGGCAACCTGATTTCGAGCCGGACGCCGGTGGACCTGGGGCCGTTTATGCAGGCAATGATCAGGGCACTGGAGGCTGGGAATGGGGAATAGGGAACGGGGAATCGAGGGGAACAGCATGGCGACCCTGCAAGCCAGGATCGATACCTGGATCTCCCAGTTCGAGGAAGGCTATTTCCATCCGCTGACCAACATGGCGCGGCTGTCCGAGGAGGTCGGTGAACTGGCGCGGGAGGTGAATCACCGCTTCGGGCAGAAGACCAAGAAGCCCGAGGAGGCCCTGGGCGACATGGGGATGGAGATGGCCGACATCATGTTCGTGCTGATCTGCATGGCCAACCGCGAGGGGATTGACCTGCAGGAGGCGTTTGACCGGATGATGGCCAAGGTGGAGGGGCGGGATGGGGAGCGGTGGACGAGGAAGTCCGGGTAGGATCGGAGCGGGGCAAGAGGGTGTCAGGTATCAGGTATCAGGTATTGAGTTCCAGGGTGCGCAGCGCCCAAGTCCCGTCAATCAGCCACAGTTCTCAGGGAGTCGCCAATACCCAATACCCGATACCCGATACCAGCCCTCACCGCCGCACCTCCACCCCCACATACCC
>JAWXBA010000216.1:0-9772 GCA_034439775.1 Gemmatimonadota bacterium
ATCCCCACCCCGAGCATGCGAATGTCTGGTGGCTGATGGTACCGGGGCTTGGTGCCGGGGCTTGGGAGGCCGTCAGTCCCCGGAAACCTCTGGGCCTGTTGCGGACCAGCCCGCCCTGTCCTCTCGCGCCGGCAGAACCCAGGTGACCAGGCCGCCCGCCACGAAATAGGGATACTCTCCGCGCAGCTCCCCGATGACCAGCTTCATCAGGCGACGATCCGCCGCACTGAGCGTTATCCCCGCGATGTACCCCGTGCCCGACGTCGACACCCCGAATTTGTCCCACTCCAGCGCCCGCGCCCGGTCCGAAAACTCGATGGCCGGCAGGAACTGGATCAAACCCGGTGGCACCTGGCCCCGATCGGCGTCCGGTGGCCACGAACCAGTATTGGCCTCATAGGCGAGAGCGGCACGTGCCACGGTCCGCACGTCGGCGACCACCGCGGCGGCAGCGGCGCTGGTGCGCTCCTCACGGTATCGGAGCAGCCCCATCGAGGCAAGCATGGCAACAACCACGACCGCCACCATCAGTTCCCAGAGGGAAAATCCCGCCCGCCTCATGGTCACCCAGTCGGCCGACTGAGGATGACGTGGAGGCTGTTGCCCAGGAACGCCTGGACCGACCCCGTCGAGGCGAGTCGGACGTACGATCGGCCGAGGTCCGCCTCCAGCAGGTAGCTGCCATCCTCACGGACGGTGTAGCGCACCCCGGACAGCGAGCCACCGGCCGCCTCCAGAGTGGTGGGCAGCCGGCCATGCTGGAGCCGGTAGGCCTCGATCCGCTGGCGCTCCCGCACAATGGCGAGGCGGAGGGAGGCCTCGCTGATCTCCGAGGACTCCGTTTCGGCCCACGTGGGGATCAGCCAATCCGACTGGGAAACGGTCAGCGCCCCGACCGTCGCAACCAGGGCCAGGGTAGCGGTAATGAGGAGCCACGGCCGAGCCGCTCCGCGGTGCGGCATTGCCGGAAACGGCAACTTCGCGGTGGCGAGGCGGACGGGAAGGATGGGAACTGCGCTTGGTGTGGCCATCGGGACTCCACCGGTGTTCAAGTTGGCAATCAAATCTCCTCGCCATGGCAACCCAGGTCATGAGGCCTGCCATCGCGGTAAACCGTATAAATGCAATACTGAGACCGTCGTGGCAAATCGGCGTAACACCATATCGTATATGTAGTTAACGTTCTGACTGGAACTTCCACATCTGTGCGATTTTCGTGCGATTTGGATTCCAGCATCCCTCCTCCACTTGGGCCACGGTGGGGGCAAGACAACAAGAAACCCCCGTTTCCGGGGGCTCCAGGTACCGCATTTTTGGGGGGGTCAATAATTGCCGTTACTGTCGACGATGATGTAGGTCAGCGCGTTTCCAGAGACGAAGAAGGGCGAGCGGGTGCCGAGATAGCGTTTCAGCTTGGTCATGAAACGCGGATCAGAGGCCGTGACCGTGACCCCGACCAGGAAGTTGGTCCCGCCCAGCCCGAGGTTGTCCCAGTCGAGCGTGTAATCGGGGCCATCGAAGATCATGCCGGGCAGGTAGGGGACCAGCTCGGCCGGCGTGACCCCCGGGCCGGATTCCGCCGCCCACGAGCCGTTGTCCGACTGATGGTTGTAGGCCGCGACGGTGATGGCCCGCAACTCCCCCGCAACGGCGGCGGCCTTGGCGTTGTAGCGGAGGTCGGTGTACTTGAGCAGTCCAAGGGTGGCCAGGAGCCCCAGCAGCGCCGTCACCACCAGCAGCTCCACGAGGGTGAAGCCATCTTCCGTGTGAGCGCTCCACCTCATGGGACCTTCGGACGTGAAATGATCGCCTGGATGCTGTTGCCGAGGAACGCCTCCAGCGGGTCGGTCGAATGCAGTTCAATGACCCCAGCGCCCATCGGCGCCGACACCATGAAGCTCCGGCCAGCCCCGGCCGTGAGATGGGCGCCGGTCAGGGTACCTCCCGCCTCGGCCAATGTAGCAGGCAGCCGGCCGTTTCGCTTGGTGAACTCCTCCACCCGTTGGCGCTCCCGCACCAAGGCCAAGCGTAGCGATGCCTCCAGAAGGTGTGGCGACTCAGCCACAGGTGTTGCGGTGAAAATCCACTCGGGGCGGATGACGGAGACATAGGTCCCCAACAGGGCGATCAGCGTCATGCTGCTGAGGATCATCCTCGAGCACGCCCCAGGCGGCCGCCGGCCCGCCTTCCGGACCATCGAGCGGTCGGCCACAGCCGCCTCCGCGGCAGCGAGCAAGTCGTGCTTCATTTTGGACGGCTCTGGCGCCATATCGGTCGCCTCTCACACTGGGCCCGCACACCTGGCAGAACGAATTGCCTCCGCCAGCCAATCCAACTATTAATGACGCCAAGGTAACTGGCCATCTATCAGGGGTGCAGCTCCATGGTCGTCGGCGGGTCACTCCGGGTCCCCGGGGACAAGAGCATTACCCATCGGGCACTCCTGTTCGCCGCACTGGCCCCCGGGGAATCCCGAATCCGGGGTGCACTCACCTCACTCGACGCCCGCTCCTCGGCCAGGATCCTCCGCCAACTGGGCGCCCTGGTCAGTCCCCTCCGGCAGGGAGCCGAGGTCACGATTCGGGGGGTCGCCAGGTTTCGACGCCCCACCGCTTCCCTCCACTGTGGCAATTCAGGTACCACTGCTCGGCTGATGTTGGGCCTCCTCGCCGCCCACCCGTTCCGGGCGGTCCTTTCTGGGGATGCCTCCCTCCGCCGCCGGCCCATGAAACGGGTGACCGACCCCCTGACCGCCATGGGGGCCACCTTTGGGGGTCCGGATCCCGATCGGCTCCCCCTGGTGGTCAAGGGTGGCATCCTCCGGCCGATCACCTGGGAATTGCCGGTCAGCAGTGCCCAGCTCAAGAGCGCCATCTTGATGGCCGGACTCGCCGGTGCGGTGCCGGTGGCGGTCAGGGAACCCGCGGGGAAATCACGGGACCACACTGAACGGCTGCTGCGCTCCCTGGGCTATGGCGTGGCCGAGGCCGACGGCTGGATCCACTTTGAACCGAGCGGCCAGCTCCAGCCCCTCGACCTGGATGTGGCGGGGGATCCCAGCTCAGCAGCGTTTCTGGTTGGACTCGCGCTGATGGCAAATGGGGGGGAGCTTCGGATCGAAGGCGTTGGCGTCAATCCGACCCGGACCGGATTCCTGGATGTCCTGCGCCGGATGGGCGCCACGGTCACGCTGGAGAATCACCACGATCGCTGCGGCGAACCGGTCGCAGACCTCCTGGTGTCGCCGGCACCACTCCGGGGAACCGAGGTCCCCGCCGTGGAGATTCCCGGGCTGATCGATGAGATCCCGATGCTCGCGGTCCTCGCCTCGCGGGCCGGCGGAACCACCATTTTCAGGGAGGTCGGTGAACTCCGCGTCAAGGAAAGCGATCGCCTGGCCCTGATCGCCGAGAACCTCACGGCTGTCGGTGCGAAGGCAGTTGCGCGCGACGATACCCTGACGGTGGTGGGAACGGGACTGACCCCGAAAGGATCGGTGCGGACCGAAGGCGATCACCGGATCGCGATGGCCTTTGCGGTCCTGGGGAGGGTACCAGGGGCGGATATCCGGATCGATGACCTGGCTTGTGCGGCGGTGAGCTTTCCCGGTTTCCTCGAGACTCTCGATCACGCCACCGGGAGGCGCCGGTGACGCTCAAGGTCATTGCGATCGACGGCCCCGCCGCCAGCGGCAAGAGCTCCACCGGTGGGGCGGTCGCCCAGGCACTCGGCTGGTGTCACCTCGACACCGGCTCGCTCTATCGAGGGCTGGCCCGGGTGGCGCTCGATATCGGCGACCTGGCCACCCCCGCCGCGATCCTTGCCTCCGCCGAGTCCCGGCACCTACAGCTCAGCCGGCAGGGCAGGGAATTGATCGTGTTGCTCGACGGTGCCCCCGCCGAGCCGAAGCTGCGGGGAGCCGACGTTGCCGGGGCTGTCTCCCAGGTGGCCGCCCTGCCCGAGATACGGGAGTGGGCCAATACCCGGTTCCGGGCCATCGTCGAGACGGGCGGCGCCACCGTGCTCGATGGCCGCGACATCGGGACTGCGGTCTTTCCCGACGCTCCCCTCAAGATCTTCCTCACCGCCGCCCCCGAAGTCCGGGCCGGTCGGCGCCTGCTGCAGGGCGGGGCTCCCGCCACCCCCGGGGAGGTCGCCCGGGAAGCGGCCCGCCTGGCGGCCCGGGATGCCGCCGACTCGGCCCGGACGGTGGCCCCGCTCCGCCGTGCGCCCGATGCGGTGGAGTTGGATACCACCCGGCTGACCCTTCCGGAGCAGGTGGAGCAGATCCTGACCCTGGCCCGCCGGATCTGGTTGCCCTGAGCCCGCCCCACAGCTAATATTCAGGGCTGTCCCGAACACTCGGTTCGGGCGGTTCACCCTTTTCCCGCGGGCGGTTTGCCGCGGCATCCTCAGGAAAGCACCCAGCCGCATGTCTGAAACCGAAACCATCAGCGTCATTCCCAGCACCAAGGTCGGCTCCCGGGACGACTCGGCGATGATCCTCCGCGTTCGGGAGGATCTCTACGACGAGGAGTACAGCGACGAAGAGTACGAGGCGATGCTCGAGATGTACGAGGGCACCATGGCCTCGATCGCCGAGGGAGAAATCGTCAAGTCCAGGGTGCTTCGCATCACCGAGAACGCCGTCATCCTCGACGTCGGCTTCAAGTCCGAGGGCTCGGTTGCCCTCGACGAGTTCCAGGAAGTCCCGGCCGTCGGCGATGAAGTTGAAGTCTTCCTCGAGCACCTCGAGGACCAGGAGGGCGCAGTCGTCCTCTCGAAGAAGAAGGCCGACTTCATGCGGGTCTGGGAGAAGATCCGCGTGGCGCACGAGTCCGACCAGCCGGTCGAGGGCACCCTGATGAAGAAGATCAAGGGTGGCGTCGTCGTCAGCGTCATGGGCGTGGATGCCTTCCTGCCGGGCAGCCAGATCGCCCTGCGCCGGGTGCCGAACATCGACGAGCTGCTGGGCCAGACCTACGAGTTCAAGATCATCAAGCTCAACAAGCGCCGGCGGAACATCGTGGTCAGCCGCCGCGTCATCCTCGAGAACGAGCGGGCCCACAAGCGCGAGCACCTGATGAAGGAGCTCGAGGTCAACCAGGTCCGGAAGGGTATCGTCAAGAACATCACCGACTTCGGTGCCTTCATCGACCTCGGTGGCGTCGACGGCCTGCTCCACATCACCGACATGTCCTACGGTCGGGTCTCGCATCCGACCGAGCTGGTGCAGATCGGCAGCGAGGTCGAGGTCAAGATCCTCGATATCGACTGGCAGCGGGAGCGGATCAGCCTGGGCATGAAGCAGCTGCAGGCCTATCCGTGGAAGGATGTCTCCGCCAAGTACCCGGTCGGAACCCGGGTGCAGGGCAAGGTCGTCTCGATCACCAACTACGGCGCCTTCGTGGAGCTGGAGCCGGGGATCGAGGGCCTGGTGCACATCTCCGAGATGAGCTGGACCCGCAACGTCCGTCATCCGTCGAAGATCGTCAGCATCGGCGAGACGATCGAGGCGGTGGTCCTCAAGGTCGACGAGTCGGAGGAGAAGATCTCCCTCGGCATGAAGCAGACCGAGCAGGATCCCTGGATGACGCTGCCCAACAAGTACCCGATCGGCACGCGGATCGCCGGCAAGGTTCGCAACTTGACCAGCTTCGGCGCCTTCGTGGAGCTGGAGCCGGGGATCGACGGCCTGATCCACATCTCGGACATGTCCTGGACCAAGCGCGTCCAGCACCCGTCCGAGGTGGTCAAGAAGGGCGATGCCGTCGAAGTTGTCATCCTCAACATCGACAGCGAGAACAAGCGTATCTCCCTCGGCCTGAAGCAGGCGGAAGAGGATCCGTGGCTCACGATCGGTGAGACGTTCCCGATCGATCGTGAACTCCGCGGCCGCGCCGTGCGCCTGATGGACAAGGGCGTCGTCATCGACCTCGGCAACGACATCGAGGGCTTTGCCCCCGTGTCGCAGCTCGGCGTCGAAGGACTGGTCGAGCCGGGTGATGCCGTCAAGGAAGGCCAGCCGGTCGATGTGAAGGTCATCGAGGTCGATCCGATTCACCATCGCATCGTGGTGGCGGTCATCAATTATCCCGATGAGCCGATCATCCCGCCGGTCAAGCACGAGATCGTCGAAGACGGGCCGGACGACGAGTAGGGGTCACACCCCTGTGTGACCAAGATGAACCGAACGGCGACCCGGTGGGTCGCCGTTTTGGCGTTCGGCTGTCGGATCGTTTCATGTCTGCGGAAGGTCCCTCGGCACGCAGCGGCGGGCGCCCTGTAGGGCGCCCCCACCGCTGCGCTCCTCGGGATTCACTATGGTCCGCAATGGGCGTCCTGTAGGGCACCCCTCCGGCCCGTGTCCTACCCGTCCCGTCGATCCTGCCTATAATTCCCCCATGCCCACACCACGCGAACTTCTCGACGACCTCCACCGCCGCCAGGCCCTGGCCGAACTGGCTGGGGGAGAGCAGCGGATTGCCTCGCAGCACAAGAAGGGGAAGCTCACCGCCCGGGAGCGGCTCGACCTGCTGCTCGATGAGGCGAGCTTCGTGGAACTCGATCGATTCGTGACCCACCGGGCCACCGATTTCGGGCTGGCCGACCAGGTCTATCCTGGCGACGGGGTGGTGGCGGGCTACGGCCGGATCGATGGCCGGTTGGTGTATGTCTACTCCCAGGACTTTACCGTCTTTGGTGGGTCGCTATCCGAGACTCACGCCCAGAAGATCTGCAAGGTGATGGACCTGGCGGTGAAGAATGGCGCACCGATCATCGGACTCAACGACTCCGGGGGCGCGCGAATCCAGGAAGGGGTCGCCTCGCTCGGCGGGTATGCCGACATCTTCCTGCGCAACACCCTGGCGTCGGGTGTGGTACCGCAGATCTCGGTGATTCTCGGTCCGTGTGCGGGTGGGGCAGTGTACAGCCCAGCCATTACTGACTTTGTCTGGATGGTCCGCGGCGTCAGCTACATGTTTGTCACCGGTCCGAACGTGGTAAAGACCGTCACCCATGAAGAGGTCTCGTTCGACGAACTTGGCGGCGCCGACACCCACGCCGAGACGTCCGGGGTAGCGCACGCAGTGTTCGACTCGGAGCCCGAGTGCCTGGCGGCGGTGCGCGAGTTGGTGGGGTACCTCCCGCTCAACAACATCGATGACGCGCCGATGGTGCCGACCACTGATCCGGAGGACCGACGGGACGAGTCGCTGTTGGAGGTGATCCCCCCGCTCCCGGCAACGCCGTACGACATGCATCAGGTCATCCGGGCGGTGGTCGATGATGGTAAATTTCAGGAAATCCACGCGGCGTATGCCGGCAACATCCTGGTCGGCTTTGCGAGGCTGGGCGGCCGATCGGTCGGGGTCGTTGCCAATCAACCCGCCAATCTGGCCGGCGTGCTCGACATCAACGCCTCGGTCAAGGCGGCTCGCTTCATTCGGTTCTGCGACGCGTTCAACATCCCGCTGGTAACTTTTGTGGACGTGCCGGGGTTCCTGCCCGGCGTGGCCCAGGAGCACGGCGGCATCATCCGTCACGGCGCCAAGCTGCTCTATGCCTACGCCGAGGCGACGGTGCCCAAGCTCACGGTCATTACCCGGAAGGCGTATGGTGGCGCGTACGACGTGATGAGTTCCAAGCACCTGCGGGGAGACCTCAACCTGGCGTGGCCCACCGCCGAGATTGCGGTGATGGGTCCCAAGGGGGCGGTGGAGATCCTGTTCAAGGATCAGATTGCCAAGGCGGCGGATCCGGCGGCAGAAGCGGCCAGGCGGATTGCGGAATACACCGAGCGGTTTGCCAATCCGTACAAGGCGGCGGCACGCGGTTTCCTCGATGACGTGATCGATCCGCGCGACACTCGTCCGCGGCTGATTGACGGGCTCCGGATGCTGCGTACCAAGCGCGACACCAATCCCCGCAAGAAGCACGGGAATATTCCGCTGTAGTGTGCCATCCCAAATTGTTGGCCAGCGTCACGAGGGAGCTTAGGTCCAGGGACGCCGGGTGATGTGTTGGAGCCCATCCTGATCCGTTGCGACTGTATAGACATGTCGCGCACCAAATCCTACGACGTACTCGGTGCCCGGCAGTCGATATGTCGCGACCCTCTGGCCCCGTCGATCAATAAGGTCGTAGGTGCGGCCGCTAGGACTCTCCGCTGGATTCCGCGCAATGAGGAGCCGACCTTCCGGCGTGGCGAAGAGTGCCGGCAGCGGGTGTGGCCGAGACAATGGAAGAAATGCTGGCAACTTCGCCGGCCAGCCCGGGATCGTCGATGGATCACACCGCTCCGTGGCACCGAACCATGCCTGCATTGCCCGACATTTCTCCGCGGGACTCGGTGGATTCTGCGCTTCACTCAAGCGGGGCCCAGGAGTCCGAACGCCGTCCGGAGGGATCCAAGTCACCAGGTAGGGGGACGGGCTGGCGATGGCGATCCAGCCATCCTGAAACAGAAGGGCTTGATCTTCTGAGGCCAGCGGATTCGAAACAATCATCCTTCCCATTCGACCGCCAGACGGGGGCCGATTGGCAAAGCCCGCCCCGCCGCGGCCTTGAATTCGAGTCAGCGTGTCAAGCCTGCTCGTGACCAGGCCCCCACGCATCAGGAGCAGCGAATCTGCGGTTTCCCGCACGCGCGGGCCGTTGCCTGAGAATCGGAATCCTCGAACGCCGAGGATATGACCTCGGCTATCAGCACCAGACAGCTGTGCGCCAAGCGTTGTGTTGCGCGAGTCCTGTTCAGAGAGTGTGGAGACTATTCTCGACCCGTCCAAGATCAGATAGCGGTTCGTTCTCGGATCGGTGACCAGGCTCGAGTCACTGCGCAGCCCATACAGCCACCCAATCTCCGTAAACTCTCCGGGGCCTGCTCCTTGGCGCCCAACCGGGGTTGGTTCTCCGCCACCGAACGCAAACAGGTACAGCTGATTGTCGCCTCTGTCGGCGACGAGAAGCTTCCCATCTGACAGCTCTCTGATCGAACCTACCAGTCCAAAGAAGGCTCCCGAGGTCGCGTCCGCAGTGCGGAGGTCAAGCGGGGGCCTCTGGGAGGACTGTCCGTTGGCATCATTGCGGGTGGCGAGGCCAGCTGCACCCCCTCAGTCCTCCCGCTGGCTGCCCACCCGGGGGAGTTGTGTCGTCTAGGTCACGTTGGGTCTCCAGAACAGTACAGAATGAACCCGCCGCCCCCGCAGCTGCCGCCGCATGCTCCACCAGTACTGTTCGTGCAGAGCAGGTTGCAGCTGTCTTCGATAAACGCGGGGGTGCAGGTGCCGCCATAAACACACCAAGTCCCGCAATTCCCGCTTGCGGGCTGCCCCCCTGCTGGTTGCGGAGCGAGAGCCGCCACCGATGAGAACCCGAGCAGAAGCAGGCTGTTACGAAGTGATTTGCGCATTTGTCCTCCGACGTTAATGTACATTGGGTGGGCAGAGAGTCTTGGGGCGAGGTCCTTGTTCTAGAGGGCGCCGCGAGCGGTCTCGATCGCAAATGGTTGGAGGCGGCCGGTCACGCCTTCGCGAGCCCGAGACGCTCTACTGTCGTCCATGGTGCAGGCAGAAGGCGGCGCGTCATATCAACCTCCCTTGCTGTGTGGGGACTAGTGGACTGTAACATTTAAACGATTAGTGTTAGATTGGTTGGTATGAGAAACCATTCCCTCACACTGACCAAGGCCGAGCGCGCGGAGCTCGGGCGCAGGGCGCGGAGCCGGACCGGACGGGCGGATGCTGCTCGCATTGCCAGGACCCTCCTGCTG
>JAWXBA010000217.1:0-6006 GCA_034439775.1 Gemmatimonadota bacterium
GAACAGCGCGTCGCGATTGGCACTGGTGGTGCCGGTCTTGCCCATGACCGGAATCGGGAAGCTGCCGCCGCTGAGCCCGTGGGCGGTGCCCCCCGGCAGGCGGATCACGCCGCGCAGCCCCTCCTGGACCTGGCGCATGGCCTCTGACTGGAACGACTGGGCAGACCCCGCCGCGGTGTAGAGCACCATCCCCGTGGCATCGGTGACTTGACGGACGATGTGGGGCTGGGCCCGGCTCTCCGACGCCATGGCGCGGTAGACATTGGCGAGCTCGACCAGCCGCACCTCCGATGCCCCGAGGGCGGTGCTGATGTATTGGTTCACCGGACTCTGGATCCCCATGGTCTGGGCGATGGCGATGACCCGCCCCATGCCGACGTCCTGTGCCAGCCGGATCGCCACGGCATTGCGCGACTCGGCCAGCGCCTGCCGGGCGGAGATCGAGCCCTTGAACCGGCCATCATAGTTGCTGATCGACTTGGACTCGCCGCCGACACCGCCCGACACCGTGATCGGCGCGTCCAGCACCGTGGACTCGAGTCTCATGCCCTGCCGGAACGCCGCGAGGTAGACCAGCGGCTTCCAGGCCGAGCCGGGCTGGCGCAGGGCGTCGGTGGCGCGGTTGAAGTCGGTGTAGCGGGCGGAGCGGCCCTGGTAGGTCGCCCGCCCTCCCACCACAGCGAGGATCGCCGCGTTGGAGTTGCGCAGCACCACCACCGCGCCCTGGATCGTGCCGGTCGCCCCGGGATGGCGGCGCTCGTACAGCGCCAGCCCCGCCTCCAGGGCGTCCTGGGCGATTGCCTGCACCCGGGCGTCGACGGTGGACTGGACGGCGATCCGCCCCTGGAACAGGTCCGCCAGCGCAAACTCCTCAGCACCGTGCTGGTCCAGTTCGTCCACCACCATTGCGATGGCGGCGGGCGCCAGCGTCTTGATGGGACTGATCGGCACGATGCGGATCGGCTCCGCCTGGCTCTTCTGGGCGCGGTCGGAGGAGATCCAGCCGTTGCCGACCATCAGGGTCAGGATCTCGTTGCGGCGGCGGATCGGGCTCGCGGCGCCGTCGACCGGCGCGTAGTCGCGGGGGGACTTGCTGATGCCGGCGAGCAGTGCGGCCAGGCCGGCGTCGGCGTGGGTGTAGCTCGACAGCGCCCGGCCAAAGTAGTACTCCGAGGCGGCCGCAAACCCGTAGCGGCCGTTGCCGAGGTAGATATAGCTGGCGTAGCGGCGGAAGATCTCTTCCTTGGCCCGTTGTTTGGAGCCATATCGTCGCGTCAGGTCGCGCTCGAGCCAGAGCGCCAGCCGCAGCTCCTCCATCTTGCGCAGCAGCTTGTTGGCGTTGGGGACACCCAGAGTGGTCGACAACAGGGTGGACAGGATGCCGCGGTGGAACTGCACCACGTTGTCCTCGCCACGGCTCCGATCCCCGAGGAAATAGCCGCGAACCAGCTGCTGGGTGATCGTCGAGCCACCCTGCGGAAGGCGCAGCTTGAAGCTCCCCCCGGAGCCCCACCCTGCGGAGACCGAGCGCGACGCCGTCTTCCACGCCACCCGGGGCAGGGTGGTGTAATCCACTCCCGAGTGGGAGAAGAAATTCTTGTCCTCGGCGGACAGGATGGCCTGACGCACGATGGCCGGCACCTGGTGGTACGCCACCGACTGGCGGTACTCAACGGCCAGCGTAATCAGCACCGTGCCATGGATGTCGACGACCTGACCGATCTCGGGAAGCTCAAACCGCAGGAACGGCTGGATGTCGGGGAGGTCGCGTTCATCGAACCGGATGTGATAGACCAAGCCCGCAGCGGGAAGCACCACGGCGGCCAGCAGGGCCAGGGCGACCACTCGTCCGCGGCTCAGACGGAACCGGTGTCGCCGCCGACTTCGTCGGCGCAGTCGGGCCAAGGCCGCGGCGGTTCGGCGGGACGGACTGGTGCGGGGCGCGGGAGTCATGGTGAACAGTCGCCCGGCCGGCCACTCGCTACCATCACCCGGGGGGATGGATTCGGAGCTAGTTCGCAAGGATGACGGGTGCGAAGACTGGCCCCCCGTCTTCACCGTGGCTTCACGACTTCATCGCTAGCTTCCAGCACCATCAACCGTGAGTCTCCAATGCCCGCTCCCTCCGGCTTTTCCGTCAACGTCAATGCGCCCTTCGATGTCACCATGGAGCGCACCCGGGCAGCACTCAAGGCCGAGGGGTTCGGCGTGCTGAGTGAAATCGACATCCAGGCGGCCTTCAAGGAGAAGCTGGGCCACACCTTCAGGCGCTACACCATCCTCGGGGCCTGCAACCCCCCGCTGGCGTGGACCGCGTTGAATGCCAGCGCCGAGGTGGGCCTGTTGCTTCCCTGCAACGTGACCGTCGAGGAGGGTGAGGGCGATACCACGGTGGTGCGACTGGTGGACCCGATACAGATGCTGGCGGGCGACGGTTCGAACCCGGTGATCACCGATGTGGCCCACCAGGCTCAGGCGCGATTGGAGCGGGTGGCGGTGGCCTTGGCAAAGGCCGTGTAGGGGGGACCGCGTGGCGTCTGCGGGCCGGGCAGGCCCGGCCCCTGCATCATCGCTTACCTTTGCGGTCCGTCCGCTTTCCCGCCCGCCTTCCCACCCAGCGGCTACCATGCTGGATCAGTTGGGGTCGGATGCATATCTGGGGAAGGCGCCGGGGGTGGCGTGACGGTGGGGAATGGGGAATCGGATGGCGTTGCGCACGAGGCCCACCCGTGAGGGTGGGCCTCCCCGTTGTTTCCACTACGAGGGCACCGGCAGGAATAGTTGCCTGCCTTGAGCACGGTGCATCCGCCAGGAAATGGTTGCATTGTGAACGGGGACACTGATGGTGGTCACAACGGGCAGGGCCGGTCGTGAGGCCGGCCCTGCAGGAATCGACCCAACCCGGCCCAACGGGCCGGGCAGGCCCGGCCCCTGCGTGATTGTGTAGCCTCGCGGTCCGCTCGCCCCCGCCCGTCCCAAAATGAAACCATATGCCACCCCCGGGCGTCTGACCTATATCAGGAGGGTCATATGGACATCCAGACCGACCAGCAGGTGGAACAGGTCCCGCCGTCTCCCAAGTCCAGGTTCCGGGTCATTGCCCGGCGAGCCTTCAAGTACGGGCTGATCGCCGCGCTAGTGGGGACGCTGGGAATCACGGTGGAAGCCATTGTCCGGGGCCGACTTACGTCTCCGGAGCAACGAGTAGTTTCCGCCCTCCACACTCGGCCCTCACCGTGGAGCGGGGGCCGGTCCCAGACAGTGGCGTTCAGCACCCTGGACGGCCAGCCGCTGGAAGCGCGAATTCCGGTCTCTCTCTCCGACGTTCCCGACGCCCTGGTGCAGGCGGTGCTGGCGGTGGAAGACCAGCGTTTCTACCAGCACTTCGGGCTCGACTTCCGCCGCATTGCCGGCGCCATGGTGGCCAACATCCGCGCCGGCGGGATCAGCCAGGGCGGCAGCACCCTGACCCAGCAGCTGGCCAAGAATCTGTACCTGAGTCACAGTCGCACCGTGCTCCGCAAGGTGCGCGAGGCGGCACTCGCCCTGGCCCTCGAAGCCCGCTACGACAAGGACCGGATCCTCGAGGCGTACCTGAACGAGATCTACCTCGGCCAGGACGGCGGCCGCCCGATCCACGGTGTCGGCGCTGCGGCGCAATTCTACTTCGGCAAGGATGTGGAGCGAATCGGCGTGGCGGAATCGGCGCTGCTGGCCGGGATGATCCAGGCGCCGAATCGGTACGCGCCTGCCCGGCATCCGGAGTCGGCGCGCGATCGCCGCAACCTGGTGCTGTCGCTGATGACCGAGCAGCTGCGTGTCAACGGTCCCGCCGCACGGCGCGCCGCCCAGTCGGGGGTCTCCCGTCGCGAGCATCCGACCAGTTCGGTGGAGGGACGCTGGTTCCGCGACTACGCCGGCAATGAGCTGCCCAAACGGACCGGCGACCGCGGCGTGGCGGTCTACACCACGATGGACGCCGCCCTGCAGCGTGCCGCCGAACAGGCAGTCACTGTCGGAGTGAACCGCTTGCGGCGGAATAGCCGCAATGTGGAGGCGGCGCTGGTGGCGCTCGATCCGCGCAGCGGCGAAATCCTGGCGATGGTGGGCGGCTCGAACTACAGCCGGTCACAATTCAACCGCGCCACCCAGGCACGGCGCCAGCCGGGCAGCGCCTTCAAGCCGATTGTGGCGCTGGCGGCACTGGAGCGGCAGGGGAAGGGCGCTCCTGAGTTTACGCTGGCCTCGATGGTGGAGGACGAACCGCTCCGGGTGCGCGCCGGCGGCGAGATGTGGCAGCCCGCCAATTACGACGGCGAGTTCCGCGGCCAGGTGACGTTCCGCGAGGCGATGGAGCAGTCGCTCAATGTGCCGTTTGCGCGGATCGGGATGCAGGTCGGCGCCGAGAAGGTGATCAGCACCGCCCGCCGCCTGGGGATCAGCGGAAAGATGCAGCCAGTCCCAAGCCTGGCGCTCGGCAGCGCCGAGGTGACGCTGCTGGAACTGGCGCGGGCGTACGGGGTCTTTGCCACCCAGGGTGAGCTGGCCACGACGCGCGCGGTGATCGGTTCCGGGCAGACGGGAACCCGGTTCCGCACCGAGATCGAGCCCATTCGCAGTCGAGTGGCCGATCCAGCAGCAACCTTCCTGGTGACGTCGATGCTGCAGGGAGTCGTGGACCATGGTACCGGTCGCGCGCTCAACAACCAGGGGCGTTTCGAGGGGATCGCCGGGAAGACCGGCACCACCAACGATTGGCGCGACGCCTGGTTCGTGGCCTACTCACCGGCCCTGGTCGTGGCGGTGTGGGTGGGGCGCGACGACGGTCAGAGCATCGGGATGACCGGGGCCACGGCGGCGCTGCCGATCGCCGCCAGTTTCCTGGGCGACATCGTGCCGCGCAGTGGCTGGGATGCGCCCAATGCGCCAGATGGCATCGTGCAGGCGTCGGTTATGCCGTCGGGCGGCGATTGGTACTGGGGCTGCGGCCGGAGCGAGTACTTCCTGGCGGGGACCGAACCGTCCGACCAGGGCTGCTCTCGCGGCAACTGGGGTGGCGAGTGGGGCAACGACCGCGGCGATGACTGGGGTGACGTGATCCGAGGCCGGCTGCGGGAGGAATTGCGCGGGCAGATCCGGGGCGAGGATGTGCTGGAGGAGCTGTACCGGCGCTGGGGCGACCGCCTCGAGGGCGAGGCGGCGCGGCTGGTGGAGCAGGCGCTGGAGCAGGTACGGAAGGGGCGGGGAACGGGGAATCGGTAGGGGCGCCCGCCCCCCCCCTTATCTTCCATCGATCACTCAACCAAGGACCCCATGATGGCTCTCTATACCTGTAGCAAGTGCGGCATGAGCGTCGGCACGATGACCTGCGGCCACTGCGGCAAAGAACTGGTGAACGACTCCCTGAACAAGCCCGACGGTTCGTCGGTGATGGTGGCCAAGTGCCCCGACGGCCATGGCAAGGTCAAGTCGCCGATGTGTTGTGGCAACGACATGGCGTGCGCGGTGTGACGGGGAATGGGCAATAGGGAACAGGGAATGGGGGGTGCGGGTAGGGTCGCCCCGACCGCGGCACCCCCGTCCAGCGCCCCACCACGTTCGCCCGCCCGCATGAGCAATTCCTGCCCACATCTTCACCATCGCTTCATGGAGCGGGTCGTAGCATTGCTGCATGACATCTCGCATCACGATGGACGGCAATGAGGCGGTGGCCTCGGTAGCCCACCGCAGCAATGAAGTGATCGCGATCTACCCGATCACCCCCTCGTCGGGAATGGGGGAACTGGCCGACGCCTGGTCGGCCGAGGGGCGCACCAACATCTGGGGCAGCATCCCGGAGGTGGTGGAGATGCAGTCGGAGGGCGGGGCGGCCGGGGCGCTGCACGGCGCCCTCCAGGGTGGCTCCCTGGCCACCACCTTCACCGCGTCGCAGGGCCTGCTCCTGATGATCCCGACCCTGTACAAACTGGCCGGGGAGCTGACCCCCACCTGTCTGCACGTCGCGGC
>JAWXBA010000218.1:0-6093 GCA_034439775.1 Gemmatimonadota bacterium
ACCACCATGGATGGCACCGCAGTCACCGTCTCCACCACCCGGGACCCGGGCCATGCCCTGATCGGCACGGGATTCCCGTTCAAGCACCTGGAGCATCTGACCGAGTATCAGCGGCAGTTTGCCATGGTCATGCAGGGCACCAGCGGGGTACGGCGGGCCGGCTCCGCCGCGCTCGATCTTGCTGACGTGGCATCGGGGCACTTCGACGGATTCTGGGAACTGGAGCTGGCACCGTGGGACACAGCGGCTGGCATGCTGCTGGTGCGGGAGGCGGGCGGGGTGGTCACGGACCTGGAGGGGCGGGATCCCGGGTTGCGGCACACCGGGTTGGTGGCGGGCAATCCGTGGCTGCACGAATGGTTGTTGGGGGTGGTCCGAAGTGAGAAGTGAGAAGCGAGAAGGGAGACACAACTGATCGGGGGTGACGGTGTTTGGGTGGGGCGAGGTTGGGTCAGGTTCGCCCGGTCAGGATCCGCGGCCCGTCCTTGGTAATGGCCACGGTGTGCTCAAAGTGCGCCGAGAGTGAGCCATCTGCGGTGACCACCGTCCACCGGTCGGGCAGCGTCCTGGTGGTGAAGTGCCCCGCCGTGATCATCGGTTCAATTGCCAGCGTCATGCCCTCGACCAGCCTCGGCCCCCGCTTCGGCCTGCCGTGGTTGGGTACTTGAGGCTCCTCATGAAACTGGGCCCCGATACCGTGACCCACCAGTTCCCGGACCACCCCGAACCCCGCCGCTTCGGCCACGCCCTGGACGGCATGGCCGACGTCCCCGATGTGATTTCCCAGCACTGCCGCGGCCACCCCGGCCGTCAGACAGGCATCGGTCACCGCCAGGAGCCGCTGGGTCTCGGGGGCAATCGGCCCGACCGCGAGGGTCACGGCGCTGTCGGCGTGGAGGCCATCGAGGAAGACGCCGACGTCGACGCTGACAATGCTCCCCGCGCGCAGCACCCGTTTGCGGGAGGGAATCCCATGGACGATCTCCTCGTTGATCGAGGTGCAGAGTGTCTTGGGGAACCCGTACAGCCCCTTGAACGACGGCTTGGCACCAGGATGGCTGCGGATGAACTTCTCGGCGGCGGCGTCCAGGTCCTCCGTGCTCATCCCCGGTTCGAGGATCTCTGCCATGAGGGACAGGGTCCCCCCGACAATCGCCCCGGCACGGGCCATGACGTCGATTTCCCGCGAAGACTTGAGGGTTACCACCGCTCAGCGCCCCACGATCGCACGCACCCGGTCGGCAATCTCCGCCACGGTCCCCACGGCGGGAATCCGTTCGACCCCACCCCGGCTGTCGTACCAGCCAAGAACCGGGGCGGTCTGCTCCCGGTAGGCCACCAGGCGGCGCTCGACGGCGCTGGGGTCGTCGTCCACCCGCCCCTCCAGGCCGCGCCGACGCTCCAGGCGGCCGAGGATCTCCTCGTCGGAGACATCAAAGAGGAGGACCAGGTCCATCTGCCGTCCCAGCGTGGCAAGGACCTCCGCCACCCCCTCCGCCTGGGGAATGGTCCGAACCACCCCGTCAAAGACGACCCCGTGGGCAGCCGCCGGGCGCTCCAGTTCCTGCCGCACCACCCCGAGAATGATCTCGTCGCTGACCAGCCCGCCGGCCTCCATGATGGCGCGGGCCTTGAGCCCGAGCGGAGTGCCGGCGCGCACCGCCTCGCGCAGCAGGTCGCCGGTGGCGAACTTCGGCAGGGCGAGGCGGTCGGCCAGGATGGCACCCTGGGTGCCCTTGCCCGCGCCGGGCGGGCCCATCAACAGGATATCCATGGTCAGTCAGCCTCCGTGGCAGAGGGAGAAGCAAGAAGCGAGAAGGGAGAAGTCAGGCCTCGGTTCGCGCGCCGGCTCCGCTCGCCGACCACCGCCCCGCCGTCTGCTTCTCACTTCTCGCTTCTCGCTTCCCACTTCCCTAGATGTACCGCTGCTGCCGCCCACGGAACTTGACTCGCCCCGACTTCATGAAGCTGTCGTACTTCCGGAGGGTGCGGTGCTGCTCGATCTGGGCCATCGTGTCCAGCAGCACACCGACCACGATCAGCACCGAGGTGCCGCCGAACTGGGCCACGAACCCGACCTGCTGCGACACGATGATCGGTACGATCGAGATGATGGCCAGGAACAGCGCGCCAGGCAGGGTGATCCGGCCGAGGACGTTGTCGATGTAGTCGGCGGTGGCGGCACCCGGCTTGACCCCTGGAATGAACCCGCCCTGCTTCTTCAGGTTCTCGGAGATGTCCACCGAGTTGAAGATGATCGCGGTGTAGAAGTAGCTGAACGCCACCACCATGACGGCGAAGACGATATTGTACGCCCACCCGCCGGGCACGAAGAAGTTCGAGATATCCGACATCAGCGGGTTGTTGGTAAAGCTGGCCAGCGTGCCCGGGACGATGATGATCGCCTGGGCAAAGATGATCGGCATGACGTTGGCGGTGAGCAGCCGGATCGGGATGAAGGTCTTCTGGCCCTCGCGGATCCGGCCGCGGCCCATGACCTTGCGCGGTATCTGGATCGGGATCCGCCGGGCGGCCATCGTGACACCGGTCACCGCCGCCATCGATGCCACGATCGTGCCCACCAGGACGACGGCGCCGATTGGGGAGACAATCCGGTCCTTGACGAAGGTGATCAGCTGGACCGTACCGGGCCAGACACCCTGCAGGATCGAGACCGCGATCAGGATGCTCATCCCGTTGCCGATGCCGCGCTCGGTGATCTGCTCGCCCAGCCACATCACGAAAATGGCGCCGGTGGTCAAGGTGATGACCATGATCATCCGGCTCCAGAACGTCGGAGCGGCCACGGCACCCGGAATCGACTCGGTGAAGAGCGCGAAGGTGTAGGCCTGGGCCAGGGAGATCGCCACCGCGGTATACCGGGTCCACTGGGTCAGCCGCTTGCGGCCTTCCTCGTCCTTCTGGAGTTTGCCGACCGTCGGCACAATGCCGCCGGCCAGCTGGAAGATGATCGAGGCCGAGATGTACGGCATGATCCCGAGCGCGAAGATCGTCGCCCGGGAGAGTCCGCCACCGAGGGTGTCGTAGAGACCGAAGAAGCCCGCTGCGGCCGACTGCGAAATGAACGCCGCCAGGGCCGTAACGTTGACACCCGGCGCCGTGATATGGGCGCCGATGCGGTAGATCAGGATCGCCATCAGGGTCACGACGAGCTTTTTCTTGAGCTCCCCGTCCATCCCGAAGCTGGGTACGTTCGGCGCCGTCACCTAGGCCTCGATCCGGCCGCCAGCCGCCTCGACCTTGGCCCGTGCCGATCCGCTCACCGTTACCCCCCGCACGGTGTAGGCGCGGTCCGCCTCGCCCATGCCGAGCAGTTTGACGGCATCGCGGGGACGGGACACCAGCCCGGCTGCCGCCAGCGTCTCGGGAGTCACGTCAGTTCCGGCCACGGCTTTGAGCCGGCCGACGTTCACCGCCTGGGCGGTGACCTTGAACGGATTGGTAAAGCCGCGCTTGGGCAGCCGCCGATACAACGGCATCTGGCCACCCTCGAAGCCGGGATTGGTGCCACCGCCGGTCCGGGCCTTGTGCCCCTTGTGGCCCTTGCCGGAGGTCTTGCCGGTGCCGCTGCCCGGCCCCCGTCCGATCCGTTTCCGCGGGCGCGTGGAGCCCGGCGCCGGCCGGAGGTTCGAGAGGGTGATCACCGGAGCTTCGTCGTCCTTGGTGCGTGCCACGTTACGCCTCCTGAGCCGGCGACACCACGACCAGGTGTCGCACCTTGAACAGCATGCCACGAATCGACGCGTTGTCGGGCACCACCACCGTCTGCTGGTGTCGGTGCAGTCCGAGCGACGCCATGGTACGGCGCATCGTCTCGGCGTGGCCAATCGTGGAGCGGATCTGCTTGACCTGCAGGCCGGTCTTGGATGGCGTGGCCGGGAGCACCGCGGCGTGATACTTGGGCCCCTGCCTGCCGACTACGGGATTGCGTCCCATCTCAGACCCCTTCCTGCCGGGCGCGATACCCGAGCTGCTCCACCTCGATGCCGCGCTCCCGGGCAACCTGCCGGGCGGAGACCAGATGCAGCAGCCCGTCGATCGTGGCCCGGGTCATGTTGTGCGGATTGGTGGAGCCGAGGCTTTTGGTCAGGATGTCGGTGATCCCGACACACTCCAGGATGGCCCGGACCGGACCGCCCGCAATGATACCGGTACCGGCGGCGGCGGGCTTGAGGAGCACCCGTCCAGCCCCATGGTGTCCGACGATCTCGTGGGGAATGGTGCTGCCATTCCGCGGGATCTCGACCATCGCGCGCTTGGCGGCCTCGACCGCCTTGCGGACCGCTTCCGACACTTCGTTGGCCTTGCCCGTGGCCAGACCGACGCGGCCCTTGCCATCGCCGATCGCCACGAGGGCGTTGAACGAGAACCGCCGACCGCCCTTGACGACCTTGGCGACGCGGTTGATGTCCACGACCTTCTCGATCAGGTCCGAGCCGCCATCGCGGTCGCGCCTGGGGCCGCCACGGCCGCCGCGCTCGCCGCCACGCCCGCCGCCGCCCTGGCCGCCGCCCTGGCCGCCGCCCTGGCCGCCGCGCCCGCCCCGCCCGCGGGGGGGACGCTGTTCCGTGGTGGTATCCGCGCCGGCCTCGGCCGGGGCGGTTTCCGTTCCCTTTTCGTCGCTCATGCTAGAACTCCAATCCGCCTTCGCGTGCCCCTTCGGCCACGGCGCGGACGCGCCCGTGGTAACGATACCCGCCGCGATCGAAGACCACCGTGGTGAACCCGGCGGCCTTGGCCTTCTCGGCCAGCAGCTTGCCGGCGGCCTTGCTCCGGGCCACCTTGCCGGTCCCCTCCACCGCGATGCCCTCGCTGCGGTCGCAGACGCCGAGCAGGGTAACCCCACGATCGTCGTCCACCAACTGGGCATAGATAAACTTCAGCGAACGGTACACCACCAGGCGGGGACGCTCCATGGTGCCCTCCACCTTCTTGCGGACCCGGAGGTGACGGCGGTAGCGGCGCTCCTCGCGCGTCTTCGGTGCATGAATCGGACGCATTACTTGGCTCCTGTCTTGCCGGCCTTGCGGCGGACCTGCTCACCACGGTACCGCACGCCCTTGCCCTTGTACGGCTCGGGGGGACGGACCGCGCGGAGTTCGGCGGCCACCTGGCCGACCATCTCCTTGTTGGCTCCGCTGACCCGGACCACGGTGTTGTTCTCGACCGTCAGGGTAATCCCGGCCGGGGCCGGATACGGCACCGGGTGGGAGTAGCCAACGATCATGGTGATCCCCTTGGGATTGGTCTCGGCCTTGTAGCCGACACCCTGGATCTCGAGGATCTTCTCGTAGCCCTTGGACACCCCCTCGACCATGTTGGCCAGGAGGGTGCGGGTCAGCCCGTGCAGCGCCTTGTGCTGCTGCGCATCCGACGGGCGGGCGACGGTGAGTTCCGTTCCCTCGAGCGTCAGCCCCATCTCCGGGTGCACGTCCCGGTGCAGGGTGCCCTTGGGCCCCTTCACGGTGACCTGCTGACCGTCGATGGTGACCGTCACGCCGGCGGGGATGCTCACGGGCCGCTTGCCAATTCGCGACATCGCGCCCCCTACCAGATCACGGCGACGAGCTCGCCGCCGAGATTTGCGGTTCGAGCCTCGCGATCGCTCATCAACCCCCTGGGGGTCGAGACGATCGCCATGCCCAGCCCGTTCTTGACCCGGGGGATCTCGCGGCACTTGACGTACCGCCGGAGACCGGGTGTCGAGACCCGCTTCAACTCGCGGATCACGGGCAATTCGTTGTGGTACTTGAGGTAGAGCCGCAGCACGCCGCGGGTTCCACCGTCGAGCACCTTGAAGTCGGCGATGTAGTGGTTGTCGCGAAGCAGCCGGGCGACCTCGCCCTTCAACTTCGACGACGGGATGTCCACACGCCGATGACCCGCCGAACAGGCGTTGCGGATGCGGGTCAGCATATCCGCGACGGGATCTGTCATGCTCATTCTGTCTAGTTCCCCTTACCAGCTGGCCTTGCGCACGCCCGGGATTTCCCCCTTCAGGGCGAGCTCACGGAAACAAATGCGGCAGAGTCCGAACTTCCGGAGGTATGCCCGCGACCGGCCGCAGCGCTG
>JAWXBA010000219.1:0-6487 GCA_034439775.1 Gemmatimonadota bacterium
CGCCGGGGTGCGGGTCGTGGTGGTGGAGCTGGGGCAAGACGCGGGAATCGAACCGGGCAACCTCCTGTTCTGCCTGGAGGCACTGCTCGCCTCGCCGCCATTCGGCGGGGCAAAACCCGAACTGCAGGCGGTGCCGGGGCACGACATGCGGGTTGCCTGGCTGGAGGTGGATGATGGCCGTCCGGACGATTGAGGTGCGTGAGCGGGTCATGGCCCGCAACGACGAGCTTGCCGCCGAGGTGCGCCACCGTCTGGCGGCCGCCGGGGTCACGGCGTTCAACCTCGTCTCCTCACCCGGCTCCGGGAAGACGCTGCTGCTCGAGCGCACCCTCGCGATGCTCGGCGCGGAGCTGCCGATGGCGGTGGTGACCGGGGATGTCCAGACCCAGAACGATGCCGATCGCCTGGCCCGGCACACCGACCGGCTGGTGCAGGCGGTCGTCACCGGGGGAGCATGCCACCTGGACGCCAGGCAGGTGTTGGCGGCGCTCGAGGCCCTTGACTTGTCGGAGATCCGGCTGCTCTTCGTGGAAAACGTGGGCAACCTGGTCTGCCCCGCCGGCTGGGACCTTGGTGAGACGGCCAAAATCGTGGTCTTCTCCACCACCGAGGGCGAGGACAAGCCACTCAAGTACCCCACCGCGTTCCAGCGGGCCAGCTATGCCGTCATCAACAAGGTCGACCTGCTGCCCCATCTGGATTTCGATGTTGAGCTGGCCATGGCCAACGCCCGGCAGGTCAACCCCGACTTGCAGTTCTTCCTGACCTCCGCCCGCACCGGCGAGGGGCTCGCGGAATGGTGCGACTTCCTGCGCCGGCAGGTGGCCGGACCGGTCCTCGCATGAAATCCATCACCCACGGGCGCGAGGCGCTGGAGCTGCGGGTCACTGGTCTGATCCAGGGAGTGGGGTTCCGGCCCTTTGTGCATCGCATTGCCCAACGTCACGAGCTGGCGGGATGGGTGCGGAACACCGCTGGCAGCGTGGAAATCGAAATCGAGGGCTCCCCCCGAGAACTCCGTCGGTTCCTGGTGGAGCTGAACGTCGAGGCGCCGCCGCTGGCGCAGATCGCGACGGTGGAATCGCGGTGGCGTCCCGTCTCTGGCCGGTCGGGGTTCGCCATTCTCGCGAGCGCCATTGATCACTCCTCCCGCCAGCCGGTGTCTCCCGACGTGGCAACCTGCGATCAGTGCCTGGCCGAGCTCTTCGACCCCGTGAACCGCCGCCACCACTACCCGTTCATCACCTGCACCGACTGCGGCCCGCGATTCACGGTCATCGAGGCAATGCCCTACGATCGCGAGCGCACCAGTATGCGCCATTTTCCGCAGTGCCCGGCGTGCCTGGCCGAGTACCACACTCCTGGCAACCGGCGCCACCACTCGGAGACCAACTCCTGCCCGGCGTGCGGGCCGAAGCTCTGGTGCACCGGGAGCAGCGGCGAGGCCATTACCCACGGCACCGCGGAGAGCATCGAGGCCGCAGCCGGCCTGCTCCGGCTCGGCGGGATTCTGGCGGTGCGCGGGCTGGGCGGATTTCACCTGGCCTGCGACGCCACTGATCATCGAGCGGTTGCTTGGCTTCGAAAACGGAAAGGCCGCGAGGCAAAGCCACTCGCCGTGATGGTGGGCAGCCTCGAGGCGGCGGCACGCCTGGTGAGGCTGACCCTGCAGGATCGTGCGTTGCTCCAGTCGCCGGCGCGGCCGATCGTGGTGGCCGAGCGATTGCCGGGCACCCGTTTGGCGCCCGCCGTCGCTCCCGGGTTGGTACAGGTGGGGATCATGCTGGCCTATACCCCGTTGCATCACCTGCTGCTGGCGGCGGTGGGACGGCCCCTGGTGATGACCAGCGGCAACCGCAGCGAGGAGCCGATTGCCATTTCGAACGCCGAGGCGCTCCAGCGTCTGGGTTCGATTGCCGACGCCTTCCTCTTCCACGACCGGGAAATCGTGGCCCGCTACGATGACTCCGTTGTCCGGTCCACGGCGGTGGGCCCAGTGTTTCTGCGCCGGGCACGGGGCTACGCGCCGCTGCCGCTTCGCCTGCCGGTGGCGACCCCGATCCCGATCCTGGCAGTGGGCCCCCACCTCAAGAACACCTTCACCCTGGCCAGCGAAAACCAGGCCTGGGTGAGCCAGCACATCGGCGACCTCGAAAACTTCGAGACGCTGGAGCACTTCCGCACCGCGCTGGACCGGTTCCGGTCGCTGTTCCGGATCGACCCGCAGGCGGTGGTTCGCGATCTGCACCCCGGCTATCTCTCGAGCGCCGAGGCCGACCGTCTCGGGATTGGCCCGGTGCTCCAGGTGCAGCATCATCACGCCCACGTTGCCGCCGTGCTGGCTGAGCATGGGCGGACTCGGCCGGCCATCGGCGTCGCCTTCGATGGCACCGGGTATGGAACTGATGGGACGGTGTGGGGCGGGGAATTTCTCCTGGCCGACCTGGAACAGTTCCAGCGGGTGGGGTTCCTGCGCCCGGCCCCCTTGCCCGGTGGGGATCTGGCGGTCCGGACGCCCTGGCGCTCGGCCCTCGGGTACCTCTCCCTCGATCCCAGTCGGGCGTCGCGATTCGAGCGGGCCTTTGCCGCAGTAGCGGCCGTCGAACGCCGGGTGGCCGAGCAGCAGGTGCAACGGCATCTCAACGCCCCGCTCGCCTCTTCGGTTGGGCGCCTCTTTGACGCGGCGGCTGCCGTCCTTGGTGTAAGGTCGACGTCCCAGTTCGAGGGCCAGGCCGCCATGGAGCTTGAGGCGATCGCCGGATCCCGGGTTGCGCAGCCGCTTGAATTCCCGATTGTCGACACTGCGAAGGGATGGGTGCTCGATCCGGTCCCGCTCCTGGCGGCACTTGGGGCCGGGGTAAAGGCCGGCCAGGCCGTCGAGCATCTCGCGGCGGCGTTCCACACCTCCCTGGCGCACGCCACCGCGCTCGCCGCCCGGCGCGCCTGTGAGCACGCCGGGGTCGGGACCGTCGTCCTGGCGGGTGGGGTCTTCCAGAACGCCCGGCTGCTCGCCTCGGTGGCCAGTCGCTTGAAGGCGATGGGGGTTGAGGTGCTCACCGCGACGCTGCTGAGCCCGAATGACGGGGCGGTGAGCTACGGGCAGGCGGCGATCGCCGCCGCCCGTCTGGCTCGCGGGCTCGGAAACTGAGCAGGGAGGAAACGATGTGCCTGGGTATTCCCGGTCGGCTCACTGCGCTGCACGACGATCTGGGCCTGGCCATGGGTACCGTCGACTTCGGCGGCGTTCGCCGCGAGGTCTGCCTGGCTTACGTGGCCGGTCAGGTGGCGGTGGGGGATTATGTCATCGTCCATGTTGGCTTTGCCCTGTCCCGAGTGGACGAGGCGGAAGCCAGGCGAACCTTTGAAGTGCTCCAGGAGATGAGCCAGTTGGATGAACTGGAGTGGATGCGTGAGGTGGCCGACCAAGCGCTCCGCGATGCCACGGCCGGTTCGAGCGGGGCGCCATGAAGTACCTGAGCGAATACCGCGACCCGGTGCTGGCGCGCACGCTGGTGGGCCGGATCCAGGGCCTCGCCACCCGGCGCTGGGCGCTGATGGAAGTCTGCGGCGGGCAGACCCACACCATCGTCAAGCAGGGCCTGCACGACCTCCTGGGCCAGGCGGTGGAGATGATCCACGGTCCCGGTTGCCCGGTCTGTGTCACCCCGTTGGAGCAGATCGACAAGGCGCTGATGCTGGCGGCCCGCCCGGACGTGATCTTCACCTCCTTTGGCGACATGCTGCGGGTTCCTGGCAGCGAGTGCGACCTTCTCCAGGTCCGCGCCCGGGGCGGGCAGGTGCGGATGGTGTACTCTCCGCTCGATGCCCTCGAGTTGGCCCGCGCCAATCCCGACCGGCAGGTGGTGTTCTTTGCGGTTGGCTTCGAGACCACCGCGCCAGCCAATGCCATGGCGGTGTGGCGGGCTCGCCAGTTGGGGGTCGGCAATTTCAGCGTGCTGGTGTCCCATGTGACTGTGCCGCCGGCCATGAATGCCATCCTCGATTCTCCCGACAACCGGGTCCAGGGTTTCCTGGCGGCCGGGCATGTCTGCGCCATCATGGGATGGACCGAGTACGAGCCGCTGGCCGCACGCTACAAGGTGCCGATAGTGGTCACCGGCTTCGAGCCACTCGACATCCTCGAGGGCATCTGGATGGCGGTGCAGCAGCTCGAGGAAGGGCGGGCCGAAGTGGAGAATCAGTACGTCCGCACGGTGCGTCGCCAGGGCGCACCCGCCGCCCGCGAGGCGGTCGAACGGGTCTTCCAGCTGGTGGACCGCCGGTGGCGGGGCATCGGCATGATTCCCCGCAGTGGCCTGGGCCTGCGCGAGGAGTTCGCGGACTTCGACGCCGAGGTGCGATTCGGGCTCGGGGATCTTGCCGTGGAGGAACCGGCAGAGTGCCGGGCCGGCGATGTGCTGCGTGGCCAGCTGAAACCCGTCGACTGCCCGGCCTTCGGGACGCGCTGCACCCCGGAGCACCCCCTGGGCGCCCCGATGGTGTCCAGCGAGGGGGCCTGCGCCGCCTACCACAACTATGGACGATATCGTGCCGATCAGCCCGCAGGCGCCTGAGCGCTCCCTGCCCTCGCTGGCCGAAGGGCCTGCCTGCCCCGCGCCAGCGCCGATCACCGGCGAGGTCCAGCTGGGTCACGGGAGTGGGGGAAAGCTCAGTGCTACCCTGCTGCGGGAACGCTTCCTGCCGCATTTCGCCAACCCCGCGCTGGAGCGGTTGGCCGACGCTGCGGTCCTCCCAGCTCCTGTTGGCGAGCTGGCAATCTCGACCGACACCTTCGTGGTGCACCCGCTGGAGTTTCCGGGAGGAGATATCGGGATGCTGGCGGTCCACGGCACCCTGAATGACGTCGCGATGATGGGGGCGGTGCCGGTGGCGCTGACGGCGGGATTCGTGCTCGAGGAGGGGCTGTCGCTGGCGCTGCTGGATCGGATCGTGACCAGCATGGGCCTGGCGGCGCGAGCCGCGGGTGTCCCGCTCGTGGCGGGCGATACCAAGGTCGTGGAGCGGGGGAAGGCCGACGGCATGTTCATCTGCACCACGGGAATCGGGGCGGTGGATCCAGCGTTCCGTCCGGGTCCTGAGCGGGCCAGGCCGGGCGATGTGGTCCTGGTGAGCGGTCCGATTGGCCGGCATGGGATGGCTATCATGGCGGTCCGCGAGGGGCTCGCCTTCGAGGCGGCCATCGAAAGCGACACGGCATGCCTGGTACCGCTGGTGGCGGCGCTGCGGCAGGCCGCCGGCTGCGGTGTCCATGTGCTCCGGGATCCCACCCGTGGCGGGGTTGCCAGTGCTGTCAACGAAATTGCGGCGGCCTCCCGGGTCGGGATCGAGCTCGATCAGCCCGCACTTCCGATCCCGGGGCCGGTGGAGGCCGCGTGCGAGATGCTCGGCCTCGACCCCCTGTACGTGGCCAACGAAGGGATCCTCCTGGCGGTGGTGGCGGTGGAGCGGGCCGATGCTGCGCTTTCGGCGCTGCGCTCCCACCCGCTGGGGGCCGGCGCCGCACGGATTGGCACCGTCGTCGACGTCCATCACCGGATGGTGGTCATGCGGACGGCGATTGGCGGCATGCGGGTCGTCGACCTGCTCCCCGGCGACCAGCTGCCCCGCATCTGCTAGTCTTCATCTCCTCTTCATCCCCCTGGACCCGGTTGAGATTAGATTTATGGGATGGCTCTTCGCCTCTTATTGAGTAAAGACTTCTTCAGGAATGGGTAGCTGATGTCACCTGCCGCCTCCGCCCATTGCCCCTCCTGCGGCAAGCCGGCATCCGGCCGATTCTGTGGTGGCTGTGGTGCGACGCTGGCTGGTCGGGCCTGCCCGTCGTGTCAGCAACCGCTGGCACCCGGGGCACGCTTCTGCGGCGCCTGCGGGTCCGCCACGGCGGGTGGGGCGGTATCAGGCCCGTCGGCCGGGCCGGCGGCAGCGATCAATCCGCGGCTGCTGTGGCCAATCGGGCTCGCCGGGATTGCCGTGGTGGTGGCGCTGGTGATGTTCCTCCTCCCGGGACAATCCGCACCACCCGCCGACCCGGCCACAGGCCCGGGGCCGAGCGCCCAGGCGCCTCTTCCGGACCTGTCCGGATTGCCGGCCCGGGTGCGCTTTGACACCCTGTACAACCGGGTCATGCGGGCCGCCGAACAGGCCGACGAGGCGACTGCTGGGCGATTCGCGCCGATGGCGCTGGAAGCCTATGCGCAGCTGGAAGGGGTGGATGCCGACGCGCGCTACCACGCCGCGATGATCCGGATCCACACCGGTGATCCCGCCGGAGCGGCGGTGCTGGCCGATTCGATCTCGATGGCCCAACCGAACCACCTCTTCGGGTTCGTCATCCGGGGTACGGTGGCCCGGCTGCAGAAGGAGGATGTTCGGCTGGCCAGCGAACAGGCGGCGTTCCTCGCCGCCTATGATGCCGAGATGGCTGCCGGCCGCCCCGAGTACACCGACCACCAGTTTATCATCAACC
>JAWXBA010000220.1:0-19270 GCA_034439775.1 Gemmatimonadota bacterium
CCGGCGTCGATGCCGATCGCATCGAGGCCGAGTCGTGCCGCCTCCTGCAGCGCGGTCAGGCCGGTTCCCCCAAGGCCCACGACGCACAGGTCGGCTTGGGCCCCTCCCCCAAGCGAAGGAAACGTGGGGGCGGTGCCGTCTTCCCAGGCGGTTCGTTCAGTGGCGGTGTGCAGGATCCCTCTCCGGTTGGGTCCCCAACGCTGCCTCCGATCCTATCCCTTCGCAAGCCCAGCTTGCCGTCACCCTTCCGGGATGCGATTCTTGGAGGCTGGATGCCCCTCATTCCCGGAGTACCCCGATGCGCCGCATGCTCACTACCGTGGTCACCCTCCTGGTGCTGGCCACTTTGCCCTGCCACGCCCAGCGCCTCGCGGGCACACCGACCCGCCCGTTCGGCACCCTGCAGGAACAGGCGGTGCAGCAACAGCGCTGGCTTGAGCTCCGGATGGAGCGCCACCTGCCGGAGATCATGCGCCGGCATGGGATTGACCTGTGGGTGGTCCCGATGCGGGAATACAACGAGGACCCGCTCTTCTCCGCCATTGTCTCTCCCACTACCTTCGCCGCCCGGCGCCGCTCGATCTACGTCTTCCACGATCGCGGGCCTGGCCAGGGCGTGGAACGGCTTGCCCTGGGCGGCACGGCACAGGGTGGTGTCTATACCGCGTTCCGGAGCACCCGGCCAGTTGCTGCCGACGTTGGTGGCCGCACCGCCGAGCTGTGGGGCGACCAGCAGTGGCAGCTGCTGCGGGAACTGATCGAGGATCGCAATCCGCGGGTCATCGGGATCAACATCTCCCAGGTCAGCGCCTTTGCCGACGGGCTCACGGCCGGCGAGTACGAAGGGATGGCCGCGGCGCTCGGTCCCGAGTTGACCCGGCGGTTCAAGCGGGTGGAGGATGCCGCCATTGACCTGATTGCGGTGCGGCTCGCCGAGGAGGAGGTCGTCTACCACGAGCTCCAGAAGATCGTCTGGTCGATGATCGAGGAGATGTTCTCCGAGCGGACGATCACCCCAGGGGTGACCCGGACCAGCGAGCTGGTCTGGTGGTGGCGGCAGCGGGTCAACGATCTGGGACTGACGACCTGGTTCCAGCCCTCGATCGACGTGCAGCGGCAGGGAGCCGCCGACCTCGGCGAAGACCCGATCATCCAGCGCGGTGATCTCCTGCACTGCGATGTCGGCATTGTCGCCCTCGGCCTCCACACCGATACCCAGCACAACGCGTATGTCCTGCGGGTCGGAGAGGCGTCCCCGCCGCCGGGGCTGCTGGCGGCACTGCGCCGGGCCAACCGGCTGCAGGACATCCTGTTCGAGGAGGTCCGGCCCGGCCGGACCGGGAACGAGGTCCTCGGCACGACCCTGGCCAAGATGCGCGCCGAAGGACTCGATGGGACGATGTATTCCCATCCGATCGGGCTCCATGGCCACGGGGCGGGGCCATTGATCGGGCGCTGGGATGCCCAGGAGGGTGTTCCCGGCCGAGGTGATCATCAGGTGATCCCCAGGATGTGGTTCTCGAGTGAACTCCAGGTCACGACCCCGGTGGCAGAGTGGGGTGGCCAGCGGGTCCGGGTGGCGCAGGAAGAGGACTTCGCGGTGGGCGCCGACGGCAAGCCCCGGTGGTTCATGGGGCGGCAGGATCGGCTCTGGGTGGTGAAGTGAGAAGTGGCAAGCGAGAAGTGAGCAGCAGCTGGATTTCTCGCTTCTCCCTTCGCCCTTCTGGCTCCTAGCCCATGCTCGCCGCGTCCCTCCTGGTGCTGATCGGACTCCTCCTGCTGGCGGGCGGGGGCGAGCTCCTGGTGCGCGGTGCCACCGGACTGGCCAAGCTGGCGGGGTTGAGTCCTGCGATCATCGGGCTGACCGTCGTGGCGCTGGGAACCTCGCTGCCGGAGCTGGTGGTCAGTCTCATGGCAGCGGTCCGGGGTCAACCCGACCTGGCCATGGGAAACGTCATCGGATCCAACATAGCCAACATCACCCTGATCCTCGGGCTGACCGCCGTCATTGCCCCCCTGCCGATCCTGGGCAACGTCGTCAAACTCGAATGGCCGTTCCTGTTTGTCGTGACCGTGGCGTGCGCCCTGTTCGTCCAGGATGGCAGCTTGAGCCGACCGGAAGCGGTGGGTTTCCTGGTGACATTGGTGCTGTTCGTCGGGTGGATGGTTCACCTGTCCCGGGTCGAGGCGACGCCGATCGAAGTCGAGGAGTTCCGGGAGGAAATCCAGACGCGATCCCTCCGCCCACGGCTGGGGCCGGGGGGAACCGCCCTCGTGGCCACCTTGACCGGGATCGGGCTCCTCGTGGTGGGCGGCAAGCTGCTGGTGGACGGGGCGGTCCAGCTGGCCGAGATGGCAGGGATGACCCAGCGGGTCATCGGGCTGACCATCGTGGCCGTCGGGACCAGCGCCCCGGAGATTGCCACCTCGATCATCGCGGCGGTGCGCAAGCACACCGACGTGGCAGTGGCCAACCTGATCGGCTCCAATGTGATGAATACCCTGGGAATCCTCGGTGCCACCGGGTCGGTGGTGGCCCTGCCGGTCTCCCCGGAACTGGCGGGCCCCGACATGCTCTGGATGGTGGGGGCCACGCTGCTGGTCTTCCCGGTCATGCGGATCGGGATGCGAATTTCGCGGTGGAATGGACTCCTCCTTATGGTGGTGTATGGGGTGTATCTGTGGGGGGTGGTGGGGTAGGGGAGCGAGAAGCGAGGTGGCAGAGAGGTGAGAGGCAGGCGGCAGGATCGCCCCCCGGGGGTAGCTACAGAACAGGTGGGAACAGCATTATCTTTCGTGGTTACCCACAATTGAGAGCGTACGATGGCGAATGAACCCGAATATCTCCGAAAGATCCGCGAAGCCCAGGCCCAGAAGGATGGCCGGGCTGCTGCCGGGGGCGGCAAGGCTTCCGCCGCTCTGTCGATCCAGGAAAAAGAGGCCCTCAAATGGGCCCGGGAAGTGGCGGGGACCGACCTGCGCTCGCAGAAGGGGTTGGCGGGCGCCAAGTATGCGCTGCTCTACAAGGTGGCCGGGGCCAGCGGGGTCAGCCACGTCTCCCTCGAAGGCACCGCCTCGAAGGATGCCTTTGTCGAGCGGATCAAGAACGGCCTCATGATGGGCGAGGAGATCGTCGGCGGCTATGAGGTGCGCGGTGGACGCCCCGCCGGAGTGGCGGTAGTGGACAGCGAGGTGACGATCAAGATGGGAGCCCCGCGTCCCGGGGCCAATCCACTGCCGCCGGAAAAGATGCTCCGGCAGGCGGCCGCTGCGGCGGCGGAGTTGGCCAAGCGCCGACCTGCCGGTGACGATCGTGGTCGGGGTGGGCAAGGCGGCGGCAGTGGTCGAGGCCGTTAGTCCCGGCTGGATTGGATCGTTCAGCGGCTGATTGAGAGCAGTTCGACTTCGAAGACCAGAGTGGCGTTCGGGGGCACTCGCCCGGGGAGTCCCCGTCCGCCATACGCCAACCGTGCCGGAATGACCAGTTGGCGGACCCCGCCGGCGCGCATCCCCCTGAGCCCGTCTTCCCACCCCCTGATTACCTGCCGTTGGCCCAGCCGGAAGGTCACCGACTCCTTGGCCTCGCGGCTGGAGTCGAACTCCACCCCGTCCGTCAGCCATCCGACATAGTGGATTGTGAGCAGGGCACCGTCGCGGGCGGTGGGTCCCCGACCCTCGGTCAGGTCTCGCCAGTGGATGGCGCCGGTGCGCTGCATCGCCGAGAGGTCAATGCCGAGGGAGGGGGCAAAGACCTCCTCCTGGGCCACCGTGGGAGTCGGCAGCATCAGGAGCAATGCCAGCGCCAGCCACCGCCGTTTCAACCTCACGGATTGAGTTGCAGCAGTTCAATCTCGAAGACCAGCACGGCATTGCCCGGGATCGAACCGGAGCCGCCCTCGCCATAGCCGAGTGCCGGGGGGACCACCAGTTTGCGGCGACCGCCTACCCGCATCCCGAGCAGGCCATCTTCCCACGCCTCGATCACCTCGCCGCGACCGACCTGAAAGGCAAACGGGGTTCCCGATTCGCGGCTGGTATCGAAGACGGTGCCGTCCGGGAACCACCCGGTGTAGTGCACCACCACCCGGCTATCCACACTGACCGAGTCTCCCACCCCGACGGAATCGTCCTGGTAGAGGAGCCCTGAGTCCATCAGCTTCATCTCGGCGATGGCGATCTGGAGGTCGGGGTGGTAGTCGATCAGTTCCGGGACCGCCGGCAACTCGGGAAGATCGGGGGCCCGGAGGGACTTGATGGCATCGCCGGTTCGTGCTTCGCCACAGCCGGCAGCCAGTACCAGAAAGAGCAGGGTCACGGTTCGCATTCCCAAAGGGTAGGGCGTCTCTGGGTGGTTGGCAAGCACGCCGGGGTTGACCTGACGGCCCACTGCACGGAGCTTTCAACCTTCTGAACCATCCCTTGCGAACACTTGATTCTGCAGCAGAGGCGCCGTTGTCCCCTACCACCGCCCGAATCGCCGTTGGACTCCTCGCCGCGAGCGCCCTGACGCTCGGTTGCGCGGGCCGCGCAGACACCCCGACCGACCATCCGGTCGTTGATTTCGCCATTTCCGACGGGGCCCTGTCGGGTCCCGACACCGTCCTGGCCGGCTGGACCACGATGCGGCTGGCGGTGGCCGACGGCCATCTGGACCAGGTCGCGCTGGTCCGGCTTGAAGCGGGGCATACGATGGCTGAGTTCCTGACCGCCACTGAGGTGGCCTACCCGCCGTTCTGGGCCCATTTTGCCGGGGGTGTCTCGGCGGTTGCTCCGGGGGGGACTGGCGAGGTCCTGCTGGAACTTCAGCCGGGCGACTGGCTGGCACTGGCCTTTGATACCGGTCCGGACGGCTTTCCGCGACTCCGGCACCAGCTCTTCAGGCCATTCACCGTGGTGGCCGGGTCTGCAGCGGTAGCTCCAGCCCCGGCCCCATTCCAGCTGGCGCTCTTTGACTACGGGTTCCTGATCTCCGCCCCACTCGTGGTCGGTACCCAGGTCGTGGAGGTGACCAACCTGGCACCCCAGCGGCACGAGGCGATCCTGGTGGAGTTGCCGGCCGGGGAAACTGCCGACGCGATGGCGGCGTGGCTGCTGGCACGTCGGCGGGGCGAGTCGGTCGGTGCCGCCCCCGGTCGAGTGGTCGGTGGGGTTGCCGCCCTGTCCCAGTCGGAGCGGAACATCTGGACCGTCACCGTGGAGCGGGGCAACTACGCCCTGATCTGCCTCCTTGCCGATGATGGCGATGGTCTCTCCCACCTGGACCACGGCCATGTCCAACGATTTGAAGTCGTGGACGCCAAGGAATTGATCCAACCTGATTCGCTCTAGCCCTCCCCGGTGGCGATGACCGGGGCAGGGATGCCTGCCCACCCTTCTGGAGGATGTGATATGCGGAGAGTTCCTGGCCTGCTGGTGCTCGCTGCTGCCGCCTGCGCCCCCGCCGCCGATACCGACACGCCGATGCTGGTGGCCGCGCCTGTGGCGGTCTACACGGCAACGGAGTACGCCTTTTCCGGTCCCGATACCCTGTCCGCCGGAGCCACCACCTTCCGGATGGTGTCGGCGGGGCAGGAGCTGCACCACCTGACGCTGGTGCGATTCGATGAGGGGCACACCCTTGAGGAGTTCCTCGGGGTACTCGGCAACGGTTCACCGCCGGCCTGGGCCCATTTTTCCGGTGGCCCCAACCCACCGGTTCCCGGCGAGGCGAGCGAGGCCACCGCAGTGCTGACTCCGGGGTCGTGGGCAATGATCTGCCTGGTGCCGGCGCCCGACGGCATGCCCCACATTGCCAAGGGGATGGGCAAGGCATTCACGGTGGTGGCTTCCAGCGCCCCCGCCGCGGAACCAGCCGCCCAGATCGTGCTGACGCTCCGCGATTACGACTTTGACCTCTCCACCCCCCTGACAGCCGGGACCCACACGATTCGGGTGGAAAATGTCGGCGCCCAGGACCACGAACTCGTCCTCGTCAAGCTGGACGAAGGGAAGACCGTTCAGGACATGGCGAGCTATGTCGACGGGATGGAGGCCGGGACGGTCGGCGGTCCACCTCCCGCCACCCCGATGGGAGGGATCGCCGGGATGGCGTCCGGGGGCCGGAACTGGTTCACGGTCACCCTGACACCCGGTGAGTATGGGCTGCTGTGCTTCGTTCCTGATTCCGGGGACGGGCGGCTGCACACCCACCACGGAATGGCTCGCCAGTTTACGATTCAATGAGATCGTGAAGCCTTCCCCATGAAGCTCCGCAGGGGGCCGGCCGATACGGTCGGCCCCTTGTGCTTCCGGGAGCCGACGGGCACCTTCCAGCAGGTGCCCGATGCCCCGTTTGGCCTCGCACCGCTCACCGCCACAAACGAGACCCAGTGAGAACCCGCGCTGTCACTTTTCCAAGCCGGAATGCCGCCCGTTTTGCCGAAGAGGTCAAGCAGGAAGTCGGGGCGTATTTCACCTCCCGGGGCCTGTCCGACAAGGCGACACCCGGTATGCGGCTCAAGACGGTGATCCTGCTGGGGGGCACCCTCGGCCTCTACCTGCTGCTCCTGCTGGGTGGCTATTCTGCCTGGACGATGCTCGGGATGGCAGTCCTGATGGGCGTCGGGGTGGCCGGGATCGGGTTTGCAGTGTCGCACGACGCGCTGCATGGCGCCTATTCCAATTCCCCGCTGGTCAACCGGCTGCTCGGACTGACCTTTGATCTGTGCGGCGCCAACGGATACATGTGGAAGATCACCCACAACGTCATCCACCACACCTACACCAACATCCATGGCGTGGACGAGGACCTCTCGGTCTCCCCGCTGCTGCGACTCTCCCCGGAAGCTCCGCTCCAGCCGATTCACAGGTGGCAGCACTTCTATGCCTTTGCGGCGTACAGCACCTCGACCATTTTCTGGGTCTTCGTCAAGGACTTCAAATACTTCCTCCAGCGCGACCTGGGTCCCTACACCAACAAGAAGCACCCCAGGTCCGAAGTCATCAGCATGCTGGTCATGAAGGCCGTCTACTACAGCTGGTCGATCGTGATTCCGTTGGTGGTGTTGAGCGTGGCGTGGTGGCAGTTCGCCATTGGCTACCTGGCGATGCATCTGACAGCGGGGGTGATCCTTGGGATCGTCTTCCAGTTGGCGCACGTGGTGGAAGGCACCGAGCACCCTCTGCCGGACGAGCAGGGAGCGATGGAAGAGGCGTGGATGGTGCACGAAATGGAAACGACCTCAAACTTTGCCCGCGACAACCGGCTGCTGTCCTGGTACGTGGGCGGACTCAACTTCCAGGTGGAACACCACCTCTTTCCGCGGGTCTGCAGCGCCCACTACCCCGCCATCAGTCGGATCGTCGAGTCGGTGGCGCTGCGGCACGGAGTGGCCTACAACAGCCAGCCCACCTTTCGGGCCGCGGTCCGCTCGCACTACACGATGCTGCGCCGGTTCGGCCGCGAGGCGCTGGAGTCACGGCGCGCCGGCCAGGTCGAGCTCCGGGTCGCCTGACTCTTGGCGGGTCAGGCCACCCCGCGCCGGATCGCCTCCAGCACCTTCTCCGCAAAGAGGTCCACCTCGTCGGGCGTCGTGTAAACGTTCGGGGTGATCCGCATCCCGCTGTATTCGGGATGCACGATCGGCGTGGTCACGATCCGATGCTGGGACATCAGCCAGCTGCCCAGCTTGGGCATGTCCATGCCGACTACGGTAAAGTTCCCGATTCCCCCCGACCACTGTGAATCGAGCGGGGTCAGGACGCGGACCCGGTCGCTCTCGGCCAGCAGCCGCTTGGCCCAGCGATCTCGCAGGTAGCGGAGCCGGGCAATCTTGCGGTCGACCCCGATGCCACGGTGGAACGCCAGCGCCGCACTGATGGCGTTGTGATTGGCGGCGGGGTGGGTGCCGATTTCCTCGTACTTCCGGATGTCGTTGTCCTGGGACTTGTTGGCCCCCATCAGCGGCCAGAGCGCCTGCTGCTTTTCCTTGCGGACATAGAGGAACCCGGTACCGATCGGCGCCAGCAGCCACTTGTGCAGACTGGTGCCGTAGTAGTCCACGCCCAGGCTGTCGCGGGTAAAGGGGAAGTGGGCGTAGGCGTGTGCCCCATCGACGAACACCTCGATCCCCAAGGGCCGAGCCATGTCCACGATCTCGCGGACGGGGAAGATCTGGCCGGTCAGGTTGGTGATGTGGGTGATCTCGATGATCCGGGTCCGCGGCGTGATCGCCTGGCGGAAGATCTCGACCAGGTGGTCCTGGGAGGGGGGAGGTACCGGGAAGGAGACCTGCTTGAGGACGATGCCCTCGCGCCGGACCCGCTGCTCCCAGCTGGTGAGCATGCGGCCATAGTTCTGGTTGGTGGCCAGGACCTCGTCGCCGGGCTTGAGATCGAGCCCGAAGATCATGATCTCGAGCGCCTCGGAGGCATTGCGGGTAATGGCCAGCTCCTCCGGGTCGCAGCCGAAGTCGCGGGCCAGGTCGCGGCGGACGCTCTCGATCCGCGGCTCAAGCACCCGCCACATGTGCTCGACCGGCAGCTCGTTGGTAAAGCGGAGGTCCCGGATCATCGCCTCCAGCACGTGGGTCGGGGTGGGGGAGACGCCGCCGTTGTTCAGGTTGACCATGGTACGGTCGGTGTCAAACGCGCGCTGGATCTGGGCCCAGTACAGCTCGTCGTCGGCGATCGCGCCGGGCGGGCGTTTCCCGGCCACGGACTCGGCCCGTCCCAGCAGCGCAAAGGCATCGGTGCGGAAGGCGGGCAGGGCGGCGCCAACCCCGGCCAGCGCGGAGAGGAAATTGCGGCGTGAGGTCACTTGGGCTCCAAGGACGGATGATCGGAAGGGTCAACTCACCAATATTCGACCGGAATCCAGGGAAGGCAAGGATGGCGGGGTTGGGCACGCTCCGTGCACACTGACAAAAGATGCGACGCACCGTCTCGATCACTGATCTCCGCGCAATCTTTGAAGTCTATGGTATGCAATGGGTTGAATGGTTTGCCTTGGTCATTGTGCTGATCGGTCATGGTGTCATTATTCTGGCATTTCTCCACTTTCACGGATTGCCTTGATGGATAGAATCCAGCGGTGGGGAGCGACAGTCGCCCTCTGGGGCCTCGGGTTGGTGGCGTGTCAGCCGGGGACGATTGCCGACGGGCTCGGCCCGCCCAACCCCGGTTCGATCAATATCCAGATCCAGGGACTTCCGGTGGGGGCCACAGCAGCGATCGTGGTCACCGGTCCCGGCGGGTTTACCACCCCAATCGGGAACCCCCAAATACTTTCCGGCCTGACGCCGGGTACCTATACCATCACCGCGGCGCCGGTCCAGCACCTGGGCAATCAGTGGGACGCGGCGGCGTCGACCCAGTTCAGTGTGGTCGGTTCGGGGCAGGCCGCAACGGCCACGGTCAGCTACACGGCAATGACCGGCTCCTTGCGGGTCGATCTGGGTGGACTGCCTGCGGGCGTTGCGCCGGCAGTGGTGGTGACCGGACCCGGAGGATTCAGCACCCCGCTGACCCAGCCGACGACGCTGACAGGACTGACACCCGGGGCCTATGAGGTCGTGGCGTCCCCGATCGAAACTGGCGGGGAGCTGTTCCGTCCGCTCACCGCCGTGCAGCTGGTAGCGGTGGAACCCGGGGTGGCAATTGCATCGGCGGAAGTCGCGTATACCCTGGCCACCGGCCGCCTGATGGTGAGCTTCGCGGGGGTGCCGATCGGCGGCACTCCCTCGGTGCTGGTAACGGGGCCTGATGGCTTCAGCGTCGCACTGATGGGTGGAACCACCCTGGTGGGATTGTCGCCCGGAGCGTATACGGTGACGGCGGAGGGGTTCACCGTGGGCACGGCGGGGTGGGGACCGGTTCCCGCCAGCCAGGGTGTCACCGTCGTTGCCTCGGCGGTGCCGGTGTCGGCACCGGTCCTCTGGGTCCCGACCACTGCGGAGCTGTCAATCCTGACGGCAGGGCTTCCGGTTGGCGTGGCCGCCGCGATCCAGGTGAGCGGTCCTGATGAATTCTCGCAGACGGTAACCGGGAGTGATCTGCTTACGGGGCTGGCGCCGGGGGCGTACACGATTGTCGCCACGCCAGTCTCTTCGGGCGGGCTGACGTGGAACCCCGTCCCTGCCAGCCAGGTCATGGCTCTGGTGGCCGGGGCGACCGGCAGCGCCGGTGTCGCCTGGGCACTCCAGCCGGGCTCACTCACCGTCACCATATCGGGACTTCCCGGCGGCGCCCAGGCGGCGGTTGCGGTGACGGGGCCCCAGGGCTTCCAAATCCAGCTGACCGGCAGCCAACTCCTCGGCACCCTCGTGCCCGGCAGCTACAGTGTCATCGCCCAGCCCGTCATGTCGGGCGGCGACAGCTGGAATCCGGTGCCGGTTTCCCAGGTGCTCGGCGTGGTCTCCGGCGCTGGAGCCGCGGTGGTGACGTACACTCAGGGCACCGGGGCGCTCGCGTTGACGATCAGCGGGCTTCCCTCGGCAGGCGCCAATGTCACCGTGACCGGTCCGGGAGGGTTCCTGGCTACCGCGAGTGCCAGCCAGAGCTGGACCGGACTGTTGCCGGGCAGCTACCAGGTCACGGCCACCGCAGTGACCCTTTCCGGCACCACCTACCAACCTTCTCCCGTCAGCCAGACCATCGCGGTATCCGCCGGATCGACTGCACCCGCGGTTGTCAGCCACTCAGCGACTACTGGTTCGCTGGCGGTGACGATCAGCGGCCTCCCTGGGGGGGCCGCCGCCGCCGTAACCGCGAGCGGACCTGCAGGGGCAAGCCACTCTCTGGTCTCCAGCCAGACGCTGATGGGGCTGGCGGCCGGGAGCTGGACGATCAACGCCGCTGGAGTGACCAGTGGTGCTGACCAGTATGCGGCGTCGCCACCCTCCCAGGTGGTGGTGGTGACCGCCGGGGGATCGAGCAGCGCCACGGTGGCCTACTCGCTGGTTCCGATAACGACCTTCAACCTGCGGATCGACGGCGCCTACCTGACCCAGGCGGTGCAGCGGTTGGACCACAGTGTGGAACTGGTGGCCGGACGCGACGCCTATCTTCGCGTCTTTGCGGTGGCCAACGAGGCCAATACCGCCACGCCCCACGTTCGGGCCCGCTTGTACCATGGTGGCGCCGAGGTCCAGAGCTGGCTGCTCAATGCCGGCTCCGGGTCGGTGACCCAGACGGTCAACGAGGGGACGCTCACCACCTCGTGGAACGTCCTGGTGCCCGGGGCGCTGATCGTTCCGGGAGCCCGCATCCTGGCGGAGGTGGATCCCGGCGGGGAGATTGTCGAACAGGAAGAGGGGGACAATTTCTTTCCCACCAGCGCCGTTCCGCTGCCGGTGGCGGTGCGCTCCCTGCTCCAGTTCCAGATCCGGCTGGTGCCGGTCCTGCAGGCGGTGAACGGGCTCCAGGGCAATGCCGACAGCAGCAACATGCAGAGCTATCTCACCAGCCTCACCAGGATGCTGCCAATCGGCGGGTACGATGTCGATGTCAGGGCAGCGTACACCACCAATGCCTCGGTCCTCCAAAGCAGCAACGGCAATGGCGCCTGGGGAACGATCCTGAACGAGGTGCTGGCGCTCCGGAATGCCACCGATGCCAGCAACCGGTACTACTACGGTGTGGTCAAGACGAGCTATTCGAGCGGGATCGCCGGCATGGGGTATGTGCCCTTCTCGCCCACCAGCACGTCCAAGGCCGCCATCGGCTGGGATTTCTCTGGCAGTCGGGCCCGCATCCTGGCCCACGAACTCGGCCACAACTTTGGCCGCTCGCACGCTCCCTGTGGGGGAGCCGGCGGCCCCGATCCGAGCTACCCCCACCCCGGGGGGCAGGTTGGTGCCTGGGGACTCGACGTGTCCACCCTCGCGGTCAAGTCGCCGACCACCTTCTTTGACCTGATGGGGTACTGCCCGCCGAACGAGTGGGTCAGCGACTACACCTGGAATGCGGTGTTGAACTACCGGAGCGGCAGCCCCACCGGGGCGCCGATGGCAGCTGGCAGCGGTGGCGGCCCCGACGATGGCCTGCTGGTCTGGGGACGGATTACCCCCGCGGGGGTGGTCCTCGAGCCGGCGTTCCGCGTGGCGCCAACCACGCAGGGGCTGCCAGCCCGTGGCAGCTGGCGGGTGGACGCGCGCGATGCAGGGGGCACGCTGCTCTTCAGCCAGCGGTTTGCACCAGAGGAGGTGGCCGACCTGCCTGGCGGCGCTGAACAGCACTTTGCCATGGTCCTTCCGATGGGAAGCGCCCTCCTCGATCAGGTCGCCTCGCTGCGGGTGGTCGGGCCGGGCGGAGTGTCGACCCGCACCGCGGCCATCGGCGCCCCGCCCGCGCCTGAGCCGGTGGCGCGCGCCCTGACGGCCGGTCGCCGTTCTGTCACCTGGGATGCCAGCCGCCATCCGATGGCGCTGGTTCGCGATGCCACGACCGGGGAGATCCTGTCCTTCGCCCGCGGCGGGGCGATCACCCTCTGGTCGACTGCTGGCCAGCTCGACGTGCAGCTCTCCGACGGAGTGCGGGTGGTACGGACGCGGGTGGGGGTGCAGTAGGAGGGAGAAGAGGGAAGCGCTCTGATTCCGTCCGGCGTTGGGATTGCTGATCGGTGGGCGGGAACTGTAAGGCCCAGAGGCCGGGCTGGGTTCCGAGCATGGTGGGCGGGAACTGCCACGACCTTGAGTGGTGTCGGGATTCGTGATCGGTGGGCGGGAAGTGTCCAGCCTTGTAGCAGGGCTGGGTTTCGGGAAAGCTGACCGGACGGCGAGGTAGCTCCGACCCGCTGGCCAGGAACGATGGCGCAGTTCGGAGTCCCAGCAGTTCCCGCCCACCATGCTCAAGGCCCATCCCCAGTCCAAAGCTTCACAGTTCCCGCTCACCAGCCACAGATGCAGACGCCGAGCGGAACAGTAGTAGTTCCCGCTTGCGGGCCCCTTCTCCCTTCTCGCTTCCAGCGCCTACATTCCAGCATGTCCTCCGCTCCTACCGCCCTGGTCACCGGGGCATCCACTGGTATTGGATTGGCCTGCGCCGAGCGGCTGGCCAGGCTGGGGTACCGCGTGTACGCCGGGGTCCGCAGCGACGCCGATGGCGACCGGCTCCGTGGGATCGGCTCGGGGCGGATCATTCCGGTCCGCCTCGACGTGACTGACGGGGGGCAGATCCGCTCGGTGTTGGCCGAGATCCAATCGGCGACCGGCGACTCCGGTTTGGCGCTTCTGGTCAACAACGCCGGGATCGCGCGGGCTGGCCCGCTCGAATTCCTTCCGCTCGACGACTTCCGCAAGGTTCACGAGGTGAACGTGGTGGGGCTGCTGGCGGTGACCCAGGCGTTCCTGCCGATGCTGCGGACGGCGCGGGGACGGATCGTCAACATCGGCTCGATCTCGGGCCGGGTGGCCAACCCGTTCGTCGGCGCCTACGCCGCCTCGAAGCATGCCGTGGAGGCGCTCTCGGATTCCCTCCGGGTGGAGGTGGCGGAGTGGGGCGTCGAGGTCATCGTGATCGAGCCGGGGGTGATCCAGACCCCGATCTGGTCCAAGAGTGACGCCGAGGCGGTGGCACTCGAGGCCAACCTGCCGCCGGAGGCGAATGTGCTGTACGGCCGGACGATGGAGGCGATGCGACGGATCCTGCTGCCGGCGGTGGCCAAGGCCTCGCCGCCGGAGGCGGTGGCGGAGGCGGTGGAGCACGCCGCCCTTTCTCCAGATCCGCGGACCCGGTATGTCGTCGGGAAACAGGCCTGGTGGCGGCTCAAACTGGGCACCGTGCTGCCCGACCGGATGCACGATCGCATGGTGCTGGGGGTCATCCGGCGCTTCAAGGAGCGGGTGCGGTGATTCATCCCGTGGCCGGGCTTCGCTTCCCCATGGCGCGGGTGGTCCTCTACGGTTCCCTCGGCATCGCCCCGCTGGCCTGCAGTTCTGGTCCCACCACGCCCCTGGCCCCTGGCGTTACCGCCGCGGTCGCGGTATCGCCGGTTAGCGCATTCCTGCGTCCAGGCGCCGTGCTCACGCTCACGGCCACCGCGTTTGACCGCGACAGTGTCATCATCCAGGAGCGAGCCGCCAGCTGGTCCAGCTCCGATGCTGGCGTCGTGCAGGTGTCGAATACCGGCCAACTGACCGCCGGCGGAACCGGTACTGCGCTCGTCACCGCCACCATCGATGGGATCCGGGCCCGGACGGCGGTATCGGTGGCCTCGGCGCCCACGGCAGTCCCCTTCTGGGACCTGAGCAACCAGGCCCAGACCGACGTGACCTTCCTGGGGATCTGGATGGCCACGACGCAGGAGGGGTGGGCGGTAGGACAGCGCGGGGCCATCCTGCATACCCGCGACGGTGGCGCCACCTGGGAGGCGGAAACGGTGCCGGCCGCAGTGACCCTGACCTCGATCTGGGGTACCGACCGGACCAACGTCTATGCCGTCGGCTCGGCGGGGGTGGTGGTGCGGTACGACGGCAGCGCGTGGACACGGGTCACGGTTCCCACGGGGAACACGCTGCTCCGGGTGTGGGGGTTCTCCGCCGATGCGATCTGGATCGTGGGCGTGGATGTCGCGATGCGCTGGGATGGCGTGTCCTGGCGGGAAACGGTCCTGCCGGGCCCCTCGGAGCTTTGGGGGGTGTGGGGATCGTCGCCGGCCAGTGTCCATGCGGTGGGGCAGAATGGGCTGATCCTCCGTTGGGACGGCGCCTCATGGCAGCCGATGGCCAGCCCCTATCCGGAACTGCTGCTCAGCGTCTGGGGCAGTTCCGCGTCGAGCGCGTGGGCGGTGGGGGTGCAGGGCACCATCCTGCGCTGGAACGGGGTGGACTGGCGCATCATTCCCTCACCAACCCGCGGCTCGCTGTTCAGCATCTGGGGCCGGAGCTCGAGCGAGGTCTGGGCGGTGGGCAACAACGGGCTGATGCTGCGATGGAATGGTGTGGCGTGGTCGCTGGTGCCGCAACGCGCCACCGGGGAAAACCTGCGGGCGGTGCACGGCGCCGGGGCAAGTGGCATCGCGGTGGCGGGATGGAACGGCACCATCCTGCGGCGCGCGCCGCAGGGGTGGGTGGCCTCGATCTCCTCACCGGTGCTGTACGACATTGCAGACGACCAGATCGTCGGGTCGGGCGGGGTGGTGTTTCGGCGCAGCACCGATGGCATGTCTCTGATCCGCGAGGAGACCCCGACCTACCTCGACCTGTATGCGGTGGCGCGGTCGGGTGCCGACTACCTGGCGGTAGGAGATTCCGGACTGATCCTGCGCCGGATAGGGGGCACCTGGCACCGGGTGCCCTCGGGCACCCAGGCCCTTTTGCGGAGCATCTGGGTGCCGCCCGGAGGGGGGGCGGCCACCATCGTTGGCGATCGCGGCGAGATCCTCCGGCAAGAGGGCTCGGGCTGGGTGCCCGAGAACTCGGGGGCCAACACCTTCCTGCGCTGGGTGTTCGGGCTCAACGCCGCGGATCGCTTCGCCGTGGGCGACGAGGGCCTGATCCTGCGCAACCGCGGCAACGGCTGGGCGGCAATGCGATCGGGAACCGGGTTCCGGCTCCGCGCCGTCTGGGGAAGCGGCACCAACAATCTCTTTGCCGCCGGCGACGGGGGCGTGGTGCTTCGGTTCGACGGGGTGCGCTGGTACCCGATGGAGGTGCCGATCCGGGTCGAGTGGCGGGCGCTGTGGGGCACCGGTCCGCGCGATGTCTACCTGGCCGGGGCAGGTGGTGTCATCCTGCACTTCGATGGCGCGGCGTGGCGGCAGCTCTCCACCCCCACCAACCAGCTGCTGCTTTCGCTCCGTCCCGCAGCAGCTTCGGGGGCTTTCCAGGTGGTCGGGGTGGCCACCATAGTGCTGGACGGGAAACGCTGAGTCAGGGTGTGCCCGGTAAGAGTCAGTAGTGCAGCAGGACCGCGGTACCCACTCCTCCCTGCAGGGTCACCACATACAGGCGGTCATAGACGGAGTCTTCCAGCGCCGGGATCTCCTGACCGGTCAGGCGCCCCACGATCACGTTGATGGTGTTGCTGTGCCCCGCCACCAGCGCCTTGGATCCCGCCGGCAGTCCCTGCAGCATCGAAATCAATGGATTCATGTCACTCGTCCCGACCACAACCGGTGTGACTCCCATCCGGCTTGCCAGCGGCGCGACGGTATCCTTGGTCCGAATGAACTGGGTGCTGATGGCGTGGGCCACCCCGGCGCTTGCCAGCATCGCGGCCAGTCGCTCGGCGCGAGCCTTGCCGATCTCGCTGAGCGGGGAGTCCGCCTCCGTGGAGGCCCGTTCGGCGTGGCGAACGACAAAGATGGTGACCGGCGCCGCGGCCTGGGCCGAGGCGGCCAGCGGCGCGCCGAAGATCGCGAGGAGAGCAAGCAGGAAACGGAAGCGGGAGAGCGGCATCAGGATCCTCGGATTGGTGGAGGCCCGGGTCGTTTCCGGGCCATCCATGAAGGATAGCACCGCCCGGTACCCCGACGCCCTACCCCAACCGCCGCTCCGGGGCCAGCAGGTTGGCAAACAGCAGACCTGCCACCAGGGAAATGGCCAGCAACAGCATCTGGAACAGGGTGTCGACGCCGGCAATCGCTTCCTGCTCCAGGAGGGCGGTGACGCTGCGGAAGCCGACGCTGCCGGGCACCAGGAGCAAGGCGCTCGGGACCAGGGTGATCGCGGCGGGCCGGTTGGTGAACCGGGCCAGGAGGTTGCTGCCGACCGCCACGCTCAAGGCGCCCAGAAAGACCCCGAACTCCGCGCCCAGGAGGTGGCTACCCGCTCGGGATCCCAGGAACCCAACCAGCCCCCCGACCATGATCCAGGGGATGTCGCGCCGGAGCGCCTTGAGGAGGACCGCGAACGACAATGAGGCCACGCCGAGTGCGACCCAGAGGCTCCACATCGGAAGTGGGACCGGGGCGACAGCCACCGCCTCCCCGACGAGCTCAACCGCCAGCCGCTGTCCGAACGCCACCCCGACGCCCATGCCGATGAACACGATGAACGCCCCGGAGAGCCGCGCCGTGCCAGCCGAAAGGTGATTGGCCGCGAGCTCGGCCATCGCGGTGGTGAGCATCATCCCGGGAAGCAGGGCAATCAGGCCAGCCAGCATGGCAATCGAGGTGGAGTAGCCACCGATCCAGACTCCGCCGGCGGCTGCCAGCCCTGCGGCGAGGAACGAGGCCAGCGGGGTAAAGACCCGCTGGACCGCGCGGATCCGATTGCCAAACAGGGCCAGGAGTCCGGTGAGCAAACCCAGCGCAGTTGCCACCGCGATTTCGGGGAACCCGCCACCGAGGAACCGGCATGCCGCGGCGCTGGCGGCGGCAAAGGCGAGGGTGGTGGCGAAGGTGCCGTAGGGCGGGCTGGACTGCCCGATTCGGCCAATCTCCGCGGCGCCCTCCGCGGGCGTCATCCGACTCGCCAGCACCTTCACCACCACGGCGTCGAGGCGGGCCAGGCGACTCAGGTCGGTATCCCCGGGCTCCACCCGCATCAGGTAGGTGCGCTGGCTGATCTGCGGCCCGAACGCCGCGAACAGCGAGGTCGGTGTGACAAAGAACTGGGCAATGATGCCCAGCTTGGAGGAGGCCTGGTTCAGGGCATCTTCGATCTGCTGGGTGGAGGTGCCGTGGGCGTGAAGGCCGGCTGCCAGGGAGAGCAGGAACCCCACCCGATGGTCGGCGTCCTGGACCGGCAGGTCGGCGGTAGTGTAGTGGGGCGACATGGGGGGAAGATAAGGACGGGGCGGTTGGGACGGGTAAGACGGATAGGGCGGGTTGGTCGGGTGGGATGGAGTGCGGCGATCCACCCAAAGGAGGATTTTCCGCAGGCTGGGCAGCGGGTAAATTGGAGGTACCTTCGTCTCCCCATTCCGGGAAGCACCCACATGCGATTCCACCTCTCCGTCCTCTCCATCCTCTCCGTCCTACCCGTCCTCACCGGCTGTGCGGTCAACCCAGCCACCGGGCAACGGCAGTTCAGCCTCGTGTCCGAAGGCCAGGAAATCGCCATGGGCCAGGAGGGGGCCCAGCAAGTGGAGGCCTCGATCGGGCTCTATCCCGACAGCGCGTTGCAGGCCTTCGTGTCCCGGGTGGGGATGAGCATGGCCAGCAAGAGCGAGCGTCCCACCCTGCCCTGGCGGTTCGGGGTGGTGGAGGATGCGGCGATCAACGCCTTTGCGCTGCCGGGAGGGCCGATCTACTTCACGCGTGGCATCCTGACCCACATGAACAGCGAGGCCGAGATGGCCTCGGTCATGGGCCATGAAATCGGCCACGTCACGGCGCGGCACTCGGCCCAGATGATGAGCCGGGCCCAGGTGGCGCAGATCGGGCTCGGCGTCGGCTCGATCCTTTCCAGCGAGATTGCCTCGGTGGCCGGGGCCGCCAGCACGGGACTGGGGCTGCTGTTCCTCAAGTACGGGCGTGACGCCGAGTCCCAGGCCGACGAGCTCGGCTTCCGCTACATGATGACCGACGGCTACGACCCCCGGGCCATGCGCGACATGTTCATCATGCTCAGTCGCGTCACCGGTGAAGCTGGCCGCTTGCCGAACTGGCTGTCGAGCCACCCCGATCCCGACAATCGGTTGGAGCGGACCGATGAGCGGCTGGCAGAATTGAATCGCGATCTCTCCGCCGCCGTTGTGGGGCGTCAGGCATTCATGCGGATGATCGATGGGATCGTCTTCGGGGAGAACCCGCGGTCGGGCTACTTTGTCGGCCAGGAGTTCCTCCATCCCGACCTCAAGTTCCGGATGACCTTTCCCTCGGGGTGGAAGACCCACAACGGCACCGATGCCGTGACCTCGATCAGCGCCGCGGAAGATGCCATCCTCGAGCTGCGATTGGCCGCGGGTGCCGATCCCGCCGCGGCCCTCCGTGCCTTTGCGGCCCAGGAAGGCTTAACGAGCAACCAGCCGGAATCCGGCAGCCTCAATGGCCTGCCGGCTGCCGCCGCTGAGTGGCAGGCCCAGACTGAGCAGGGGGTGCTGCGGGGCCGGGTGGTGTTCGTCGCGTACGAGGGCCGTACCTACCGGATCATGGGGTACACCGCGCTGGCCAACTACGGCGCCTACCGCCAGGCCTTTGTGGGCACCCAAGGGTCCTTTGCCCGGGTCACCGAAGCCAGCATCCTGAACAGGCAGCCGAATCGGTTGCGGGTCGTGACCCTGCCCCGGGCGATGACGCTGCGGGAGTTTCACGCAGCCTACCCATCCGTCGTCCCCGTGGAACAGGTCGCCCTGATCAACGCGGTGGACCTGGACGCTCGGCTGGCGCAGGGCCGCCAGGTGAAGC
>JAWXBA010000221.1:0-8770 GCA_034439775.1 Gemmatimonadota bacterium
CACTCTGGCGTAGTGTATAGATGCCAACACTTGAAACCTCAACTCTCGCCGGTGGCTGCTTCTGGTGCCTGGAAGCGGTCTTTGCCCGCCTGGCCGGCGTCCACCAGGTAGAATCCGGCTACACCGGTGGATCCGTGGCCGACCCCTCGTATGGTGCGGTCTGCGCCGGGGTCACCGGCCACGCCGAGGCGATCCGGATCACCTTTGATCCGGCAGTCGTCTCGTTCCAGACCCTGGTCGAGCTGTTCTTCGCCTTCCACGACCCCACCACTTTGAATCAGCAGGGACCCGACGTCGGGACCCAGTATCGCTCTGCCATCTTCTGGCACAATGAGGCCCAGCTCGCCACAGCCCGGATGGTCATGGCGCAGTTGGCCGCCGATGGGACCTTTACCGACCCGCTCGTGACCGAGCTCTCTCCGGCCACCGCCTGGTACCCAGCCGAGGCGTACCATCAGGAGTATTACCGCCGGAACCCGGCACAGGCGTACTGTGCCGCGATGATCGGTCCCAAGGTGGCCAAGCTGCGCAGCCGGTATGCGGCCTTGCTCAAGGATGCGCCCGCTCCATAGTCCTGAGATCGTTTTTCTGCTTCACTCCAGCGAGATTGTGAGCTGGAGACTCTCATGCACTTCCTGATGACATCGGTCGGTTCCAGTGGTGACGTCCATCCCTACATCGGGATGGGGCGGCGCCTGCGCCAGCGCGGCCATGACGTGACGCTGCTGGCGGCAGACCCGCACCGACCGGCCATCGAAGCCGCTGGCCTGGGCTTCGCCTCGATCTGGTCCGAGGCAGACTACCAGGACGTGACCCATGACCCTGACCTCTGGCATCCCCGGCGCGGGCTGGGCAAGGTCCTCGAGGTCGCCACCGCAGGCCTAGATACGCTGTGGCGGGAGCTCGAGGCAAGGTATGAACCGGGCCGGACGATGATCGTGGGACATCCACTCGCGTTTGGCGCCCGGGCCTTCGAGGAGAAGTTCCGCGTTCCCGCCCTGACGATTCACCTGGCACCGGGCAGCATCCGCAGCGCCCACCAGGTCACCGCCCTGCCGCCCGGGGTGGACATCAGCGGGCTCTCGCATGGACTCAAGCGCGCGTTCTGGTGGCTGGCAGACCGCGCCATGATCGATCCGAAGATTGCACCGGCCCTCAACCGCTGGCGCGCCGGCCACGGCCTGCGGCCGGTCCACCGCATCTTCCACTCCTGGCTCAACTCTCCGCAGGGCATCATCGGCCTCTTCCCCTCCTGGTTCGGATCCCGCCAGCCGGACTGGCCGGCGCGGTTCCACCACGCGTCGTTCCCGTTGCACGACGACGTGCACCCCCCTGAGGCGGATCCGGAGCTTGACGCGTTCCTCGATGGCGGCCCCCCACCGATCGTCTTCTCACCCGGCAGCGCCAACCGACATGCCCAGAGCTTCTTTGCCGCCGGCCTGGAGGCGCTGCAAATCCTTGGCATGCGGGGGCTGTTCTTGACCGGATTTCCGGAGCAGCTCCCCGGCGAGTTGCCGGATTCCGTCATGCATCGTCACTACCTCCCCTTCTCGACGGTGCTACCGCGCTCCGCCGCGTTCGTACACCATGGCGGCATCGGCAGCACCGCGCAGGGGCTGGCTGCCGGGATCCCGCAGCTCATGATGCCGATGGGATTTGATCAGCCCGACAACTCGCTGCGCGCCGAGCGTCTGGGCGTGGCCCGCTGGCTCTCGCCACGGAAGTTCACCGGCGCGCGAGTCGCCCGCACGCTGGAATCCCTGCTCGGAGATCCCGGCCTGGCCGATGCCGCACGCATCCTTGCCGATCGCCTCCGGGATGCCGATGGGATCGGGATCGCCTGCGACGTGCTGGAGCGGCACCCGCAGGCCTGAACGGAAAGCGGCCCACCCCCGGGGGATGGGCCGCTCGTGTGGTCGCCGACCGGAGGACTGATCGGTCAGCGCCGAACCTGCTCCACCGCCTGCACCACCCGATCCGGCGTACCATCAGCCATATAGGCGATCCGGCCGTTGGGCGCCACGATGTACACCACTGAGGGATGAATCACATCCCCGCTCGATGGGTTCCGCACCCGCGGGATCTTCCACCGGCTCAGGACCTCCTCCACCTCCTCGACTGCACCACTCACGACGTGCACCCCATCCGGCAGCTGCCACGCTGCGGCGATCGACGGCAGCCGGCTCGGCGTGTCGCGCCACGGATCGAGGGTGACGATCACCAGTGGCGGCAGCGGCTCGGCCATCCTGGCCCGGGCTGCCAGCGCGTCGTGCACCAGGAGCGGACAGACTGTCTCGCAGTGGGCAAAGGCAAAGGTCACCAGCAACGGCTCACCCTGGAACTGCTCCGTCGTCAGGCGCACCCCTGCCTGGTCCACCAGCCCCAGGGCCGGCGCCGCCTCGTTCATCTCCACCAGCGGCCCCGGGCTGCCGGTGCCTGCCGTCGGGTCGAAGACGGTGCCCTTGGCGCTGGCCACTCGCGTGGCCGCCGCAGCCGAACCGACCAGCAACAGCAGGGCGGTGGCGGCCAGCACCATCCGGCCAACCCAGCCTCGACGGAGTGCTTCCAGGCTCCGGGTGACCGCGCCACCCCACACCGCAAAGAGAAAAATCAGCATGCCCAGCGGCTGGCCAATCAACAGTGCCCAACCGCCGCCGTTCGGCAGGCCGCTGACTGTCTTGCCAAAGCAGGCAGCCCGCGCCCTGGCCATCCACTCCGGTGACTCGGCGGGAAGTGGCCAGAGCGCCAGCGCCCACCAGGCCGCGGTCACCCCGACCACGGCGAAAAGGGCGGCGATCGCCCAGCCGGAACCGCGCGGCTCGGGGGTGGCTGGAACCGGACTGTCCATCGGCGAATGCGGCATCAGCCGATCTTCCAGAGGAAGCTCAGCGCCTTCCAGTTGACGAAGTAGTAGAGCACGAAGGCCAGCAGGAAGACACCGACGAATACCAGGGTGCCCGGTGCCGGCCCCAGCCGCCAGCCGCGACCCTCCTCGTGGAGCTCGGCGTTCTTCGCAGCGGCGTCGGCCGGCTGCACCGGCGGATGGGTCAGGCCCCGCGGCACGCCCACCATCTCGACGCCCTTGGTGATCTCGCCGAGCGGCTCGCCAAAGAACACCGACTTGACCGCAATGGCGATGAACATGAACGCGGCCGTCGCGGCGAGCAGACCGCCGATGGCCATGATGCCGAGCAGGAGGTCCACCGTCGGGCTGAACTCCACGCTGAACGGCGCATCGCGGAAGCTGATGTCCCAGTGCCGGCGCGGCACCCCGAAGCTGCCGGCAAAGGTCATGAACATCGAGAAGATCAGGATGCCCAGGGCAAAGAGGTACGGCTGGATCTTTGCCATACCCCAGAACGCCACCTTGCGCTGGAAGATCAGCGGAATCAGGTAGTAGGTGGCTCCCATGAAGGCCAGCGCGGTGCCGGCCACGACGGTGGCGTGGAAGTGTCCCGGCACCCGCAGGGTGTTGTGGACAATGATGTTGATCTGCTCGGTGCCGATGGTGACACCGGTGATCCCGCCGACAAAGCCGAAAAGGATGATGGAAAAGACCATGGCGCTGAAGCCGGGGTCACCCCAGGGCGCCTTCCACAACCAGCCGAAGAGGCCGCTGGTATAGCCGCGCAACCGCATGCCGAGTTCCATCCCGGCCGGCACGGTGAAGCCGTGGATCATGCTGGCCAGCACCGCCATGTACATGAAATAGCTGGTGTTGACCACTTTCCAGGTCGGGCCCATGCCGGGGTCCACCAGGAGGTGGTGGGCGCTGGCCATCGAGATGAAAAGGATATAGAGGACAAAGGCGGTGCGGCTGATCTTCTCATTGAGGACGACCGCCCCGACGGTGAGCGCGCCGAGCATGTACCAGATCGACACCTGGGCGGCCATGTTGATCTGCTGCGAGGAGTGGCCCAGCCCCCACCAGACCATCCGGTAGACCTGGGGATCCATCTCCATCATGCCCAGCGACCAGAAGAAGGTCGGGATATAGATGATGGCACCGTGCAGGAGCGTGATCACGGCGATGATCGCGGCGGTCAGGGCGCCGTACACCACCAGCGGCAGCGATCCGGTATAGGTCTTCTCCCGCTTGGCCACCACAATGTTGGCAAAGAAGAGGCTGGTGATGATCAAGGCGCCTACGGCAAAGACGATGACGCCGAGGTAGAAGAGTGGATGGGCCCGCAGCGGCACATACGAGGTGAAGAGCACGTCGGCATTGCCCGACCACATCATGTACTCGACCGTCAGCGCCCCGACCAGCATCAGCCCAAAGGCTGCCCAGGCGGTTTTGGGTGCCACTTGTCGGCTGTTGAGCAGCACGGTACTGGCAAAGATCAGCACCGCCATCTCGAAGAAGATGATGAAGAAGATCAGCATGCTCATGCCGTGCACGCCCAGGATCCGGTAGAACCAGACCGCCGGCAGGAGGTGCACCGCCTGCCAGCGGGTCAGCACCAGCAGGACCGCGGCGGTGGCCCCGATCAGCAGCGCCACGACCGAGGTCACGGCGTGCGCCTTGATCATCTTTTCGGCCTGGGACTCGATCTTCTTGCCGGTGGAGCCACAGGTCCGGAAGACGGCGGTACTCATGGCTGGCCTCCCGCCGCCCCGGCGGCGCCTTCGGTCACGATGACGCGGCCCACCATGTTGTGGTGGCCAATGCCGCAGAATTCATTGCAGACGATCCGGAAGTCGCCGGCCAGGGTCGGCTTGATCTTGAGCCCGTAGTCGTAGCCGGGCACCACCTGGAAATTGATATTCATCGGATAGAGGCTGAAGCCGTGGTTCACGTCCAGCGCCGAGAGATGCAGGGTGTATTCGGCGTCCTTTTCCAGCTGGAGGATCGGCGTCCATTGGAAGGAGAGTCCCACCAGGTAGATGTGGCTCCCAGCGGGCGGTGCCACGATGGGGATCCCCTGGTCCTCGCCGACCCGATACTGGGTAATGAATTCCTGGGTCCGGGTGAAGTAGGCGCTCGGCGCCACCTTGGCCCGGATCCCGCTCGGATTCTGGCCTCCCTTGAGGTGCCAGAGCGGCATCATGGCAAAGAGCACCATGCACCACCCGAAGGCGATGCCGACCCACATCTTCTCGTGTTTGTGTGCCGGCGTCCACCAGACTCCCTGGGGGCTGTCGAGGCCGGTATGGGTATCGAGCTTCATGGGCGGGACCTCACGGCAGGGTAGCGGTGGGGAGGGTCAGGATCTCGAACATGCCCCAGCCGGTGTAGATGACGAACATCACGATCAGGCCGGCAATGAGGAGCAGGAACGGGTTGTCGTACATGCGCTGGAGCCGGGGAATCGGCTCCGGATCAGATGGGCGCTCACGCGGATCGGTCACGGGCACCTCCTCGCCGGGCTGGCGGAAGATTGGGGTTTGAGGATATAATCATGATAATATGATATATCTCGCAAGTTGGCAAGGTGGGGGTCCCGCCCCCAGGATTTTCCGGTCATGACCCCCGGCAAGGACCGCCCGATTCGCCGCTTCCTCGATGCCCTCGACGCCGCCATCGATCGGCTGGCCGGCTGGCGCTACAACCCGCTCTACCAGAGCGGGACCATCGTGGTAGCCCTGCTGCTCGTGCTGCTGGTCACCGGAATCTGGCTGCTCCTCTTCTACCGCGTGGCTACCCCCTGGGAGTCGGTGGCCGCGATCACCGCCAGCCGGTGGACCGGCAACTGGGTCCGGGGAGTGCATCGCTTTGCCTCGGATGCCGCGGTGCTGGCCATCGTGGCCCACGTGGTCCGCATGGTGGCCCAGCGGCGCACCTGGGGTCCCCGCGCTCTGGCCTGGTTCTCGGGGATGATCCTCCTCGGCGTCTTCATGATGAGCGCCTGGACCGGGTTCGTGATGGTGTGGGACAGCTTTGGTCGCGAGCTGGCCCTCGAGGGTGCCCGGATCTTCGACGTGCTGCCGATCCTGAGCGAGCCGATCGGCCGCACCTTCGTGGCCGAGCGCAATCCGCCGGGCGCCTTCTTCTTCTTCAACCTCTTCCTCCATGTGGCGCTGCCGCTGGGCATGGGGGCGCTGCTCCTGCTCCATGTCTCCCGGCTGGCGCGCGCCACACTGCTCCCCCCCCGACCGTTGATGTGGGGCATCATCGGCCTGCTTGTGGCGGTGGCAATTGTGTGGCCGCTGACCATCGCGCCTGCCGCCGATCCGTTCACGAGTCCGGACTCGGTGCCGATGGATTGGTGGTTTGCCTTCTGGATGCCGCTGACCAGGCGGCTCTCTCCGGGAGGGGTGTGGTTGCTGGGGATCGCCGCCATCGGTGGCATGCTGCTGATCCCCCGGATGACCCGGCCGGGCCCGACCGCCTCGCATCCGGTTTCCCAGGTGGACCACGCGCTCTGTACGGGATGTTACCAGTGCAGCTTCGACTGCCCCTTCACCGCCATCACCATGGTGCCACGGAGCGACGGCCGCGCGGAGGTGGTGGCCGAGGTGGACCCTGATCGCTGCGTGAGCTGCGGCATCTGTGCCGGCTCGTGCGCCCCGATGGGCGTTGGTCCCCCGGGGCGGACCGGTCGCGACCAGTTGGCACGGACCCGTCCCCTGGCGGCAGACGGTACCCTGGCCGGACGGACCGTGGTGATTGCCTGCGAGCAGGGTGCCTGGTGCCATCGTGCCGAGCTGGAAGCGGCGGGGGTCCGCGTGCTGAGCACCCCGTGCGTCGGCAACCTGCATAGTTCGGTGGTGGAGATCGCCATTCGCGGCGGCGCCCGCGGCGTCCTGGTTCTGTCCTGCCCCCCGCGCGACTGCCAGGGGCGGGAGGGACCGAAGTGGCTGGTGGAGCGGCTGTTCCATGATCGCGAGGCCGAGCTGCAGGCCCGGGTGGATCGCCGTCGGGTGGCGGTAGGGTACGCCCGTTCGGGAGCCCCCGGCCAGGCAATGGCGGAAATCCGGACCTTTGCGGCGGCTCTCGACCAGCTCGACCCCCCGCCAGCGGTGGCCGGGCTCGAGATCGATGCCATCTGCGAACCTGCAGTCGGGGTGGAGGATCCAACATGAGCGCTTCGTCCCCGCGTGGCCCGACCGGATTCTGGCTTCTCGCTGCCCTGCTCGTGGTCGGGATCGCCTGGGGGTCACGGGCGCCGTGGACCCGGGACGCCGGCTCGGACGGCCTGGTCCGCATCAGCTTGAGCGCACGGCCGGACCGGATCGAGGTCTGCCGGTCGCTGAGCGAGGAGGAGTTGGCGGCCCGCCCGGCCCATATGCGGCAGGCGGTGATCTGCGAGGGATTGGCGGCGCGGTACCGGTTGACAGTGACGCGAGACGGGCAGCCGATGATGACCGAGGAGCTGACCGGTGGCGGGGCCAGGAGCGACCGACCGCTCCACTTCCTGCGGGAGTTTCCCCTGGCCCCTGGATCACACCATCTTTCAGTCCGGTTCCACCTGGTCGATTCCCTGGCCAACGTGGACACCGACCCCGACTCCCCGGCGGCGCATCGCCAGGAGGCGGAGGAGCGGAACCGTCGCCAGCGGGAAGCGGTCCCGGCACGACTGGAACTCGACACCACCATCAGCGTCGTGGCGAACCGCGTGGTCCTGATTGCCTACGACCCGCAGGCCCGCCGGCTGATTGCCCTGGACAGTCCCCGACCACCTTGATGGGATGCCGATGCCCGCCGAATCGATCGTGATGGATCCTGCCCTGCGCCGCCGAATCGGCGGATGGTTCATTGCCTGGACCGTTCTCCTCTTCATTACCGTGGTCATCGGCGGGGTAACCCGCCTGACCGAATCCGGCCTCTCCATTACCGAATGGAAGCCGGTCTCCGGGGTGCTGCCGCCGATGGGACAGGCCGCCTGGGAGGCGGAGTTTGCCAAGTACCAGCAGATCCCGCAGTACCAGCAGCTCAACGCCGGGATGTCGCTGCAGGAGTTCAAGCAGATCTTCTGGGTGGAGTGGATCCACCGACTCTGGGCCCGCCTGGTCGGGGTGGCGATTGCGATTCCCGCGTTGCTGTTCCTGGTGCGCGGCGGACTGAGCCGGGTCATCCGGGGCAGGATCTTCTGGCTCCTGGGATTGATGGCGGTGCAGGGAGCGATGGGGTGGTACATGGTGGCCAGCGGCCTCTCGGAGCGCACCAGCGTCAGCCAGTACCGGCTCGCCGCGCATCTCTCGGTGGCGCTGGTCCTGATCGGCCTGGCGGTGTGGACCGCCGCCGACCTGTTGACTGCATCCAAGGCCGGCACCGGCCCGGCACGCACGTCGAGCACGACCCGGCTGGCTCGCGTCATGGTGGGCATGGTGGGCCTGACGGCGGTGGCCGGGGCGTTTGTGGCTGGACTCGACGCCGGTCGGCTCTACAACACCTTCCCCCTGATGGGTGGCCGAGTAATCCCGCAGGGATATGGGGCCATGTCGCCGTGGTTCCGGAACATCTTCGAGAACCTGATCGCGGTGCAGTTCAACCACCGCCTGCTGGGCATCCTGGTCACCCTGCTTGGCCTGACCCTCTGGTGGCAAACGCGCCAAGATGATTCCGCGGTGGGCACCTGGGGGCGTGCGGTCGGCTACATGTCGCTGCTGCAGATCGGGCTGGGCATCGTGACGCTGCTGCTGCTGGTGCCGATCTCCCTCGCGTCGATGCACCAGGCCGGCGCGGTGGTGCTGCTGTGCTTCTCGCTGCTGCTGCTTCATGCCAGCCGGCGGAATCCCGAGACCACTGAATAGGCCACGGATTGCACGGATGGACACGGATTGGTCGATTGCTGGGGCTGGCATCGAATGCAGGGCGAGGAGTTGA